>JAGQZY010000137.1 GCA_020435205.1 Bdellovibrionales bacterium
ATTATTATTAAAAGCTTGCACGAGGGTTGAGGTGTCCTCCCAATCACTGCCACTGCGGGAACCTTCGCCAAGGGGCAGGGTGAAAACACCTTTGGTGCCAGTCATATTGAGGGTATGAGTTTCTTGGTAAAGTAAGCACTCTTCAGCCCCCGGAGAAAATATTTCAACGGTAAAAGTCACTACAGGTTCTTCAAGAGCATGGCCAGAAGGTTTTAAAATTTGCCCTTGGTAAATCATGCTTGATGGCGAAGCCATGGCTCCCCGGAAAATACATGAAATAAGCAATAAAACTAAAAGTCTTGGCACAAACCCCCTAAAACGCACATCTATATATAAAAGGCTCTTCGGAATTTTGCCCATGGACTTGATAGGGTTCTCATTTTGGGCCACAAAAATCTTGGGGGGCATAGCAATGAGTGAGCTATGATGCCTCCGGATGAGACGATCCTAGGTTTTAAGAGGGTTCTCTGTGTTTAGCTCATCCGAAAAATTTACAGGGAGCCGCATTCTTTTTGAGGGAGGGCTTTCATCGCGATTAGTATCCCTCAATGCGAATCCTTAGCCTTATGAAAGTCGTGACCTTTTTACTGATTTTTTCATTAGCCCTCCAGGCTTTGGCGGCCAATCCTCTCATCGTAGCTGAAGACCGGTATTTTGATCCCGCTTTCATGCCGAGGGTCGGGATAGAGATTGAACTCACCGGCCTGAGTCTTGAGGAGCTTGCTCCCATCATTCAAAAAAAGATTGGTGGCGTGATTCAAGTGTATAAGAAAGAAGAGTGGGATTTTGACCCTGCCACCAAAAAACCATTACGATACTATGTGGTTGGCAAGCAGATTGAAAAGTCTCTATTGGGAGCCTTAATAATTAAGCCAGAAGACAATGGGACCAGCAATGACAATTTAAAAGAAGCCTATCAAAAAACCCAAGTGGTAGAAATTGTGACTGAGCCACTGAATTATGCTCAGGTGGAAGTTTTGCAAAAAGCTATGGATGCTATCAAAGAAGCTGGGGCTCTTGGGACCAGCAGGGTCAGTTCGGTGTCCATTCAAATCAATGTGGAAATGGGCGAAGGTTTACGAGAAAACATCTTAGTGAATGACATTTTGACCATCTTGCGCGGGTATTTACATCCAGATCCTCGCAAGGATATAGGCTTTCATTTTAAGGTACCTAAGCATCGACAAAAGTATTTGGGACTGTTTTCTGATGGGATGATGGAGCGACTCATGGACCCCCTTTACCATCCCTCCTGGGAGAAGTTTTTTGAAGACTTTATGTATCGACAGTCCTTGGAAATTTTAGGTTTTGCCAAAGCTTGGTCTTTTTCGCCAAAAAGAGCCCGGAGGCTGTTAAGAAGAGAAGTCGAGGCCAAAGGTTTTGAAGTTTTACTTCCTGTTATGAAGTGGAATTATATTCGAGTCTCGTCTTTAATGATGTTTATGTTTCCCAAAGACTGGTTAACCCAATATCTACTAGAAACGGATTGGTTTAAGGATCACCCTATCCTTGAGTTTAGAGAGCCTAACAATGATTTTCGGGTGAACTCTAAAGTGCGCAAGATTACGGGACATGTGATTCGTTCCACTCATGAAGGCGTTGTCGCTTTGAAGGGCCTTGGCTTTCGCAAGGGAGTTTTGCCAATCTTCAAGGTTTCTCGTCCCTCTTGCCAGCGCATCATGCTGAACTTATAAAGCTTCTATTTGTAGCCCTTTTCTTGGGACTGCCAGAATAGCCAGCCAAGGCCAAGTATATAGGTGTAATTGTAATTTTGTTGGAATAAAGGGCTGGGATGGTTGGTGGCCCCGTCATAGCGATTGTAGTTCATACCCAAAAAAGCCTGAAACTTTTGAATACGCAAAACATAACCAGTGAAAAGTTGCCAGCCCATAAAACCGGATTTTGCATCGTAGTAGGGACGATTGGCTGTCACATACTGGGGAGCAACCTCGTAAAAGATTTCCTGGTATCTTTCATCTGCAAACATAGCGCTCACGCGGGCAAAAAGCTGGCAGCGTGGGCAAAAAATATCTTTGTGCCCCCATTGTATACCAGGAGTGAAGGTAAAGCCCCGATCCTGAAAGTATTTAAAGTTAGACATGATGGCTGCTCGAAACGGAAAGACCAGTTCGATCTTTTGCCAATCTCGACTTTCTGGACGCAACCTCACTTTAAAGCGGGGGCCCAACTCGCCAATGAAGTCTAAGTCGGGCATACCACGACGCACATCACTGGAGTTGGAATCCACTGGGAAATTGAGACCAAAGCTAAAATCCAACTTATAAATGGGATGACCAATCAAGCGAGCGCGAGTGCCTTCATTTTCTTCAGAGCGAAAAAGCTTGCCACGGTAGCGAAAGTTTGGGAAGCCAAGACCGCGCAGTCGTGATCTTGAGGCACTAGGATAATCAGGAGAGGAAACAGCTCCTCCCAAAATCCCAAGCTCAAGCAAAGGGAATTCAGATCGCTCCAGAGGTGTCTCCTCCGTCGGTGGGGAGGGGACGTCCATGGGTACCTGTGCAGCAAAAAGATGAGACAATAAAAAAGAAAAGAGAGCCCAGGTTATCACTATCAACAGTTTAGTTTCATTATTGATAAGTGGTCAAATTTATTAGAAAATTCAACCTAGGTCCAGAAGGTGAAGTCGGCTTGCTTGACAATTAAAAATCCGGCTCCATTTTTTTCATGTCCATCCATTGGGTTTTTAAAAAAGGCAGGTGAGTAAACCATGGGTAGCGCAAAACTAAAAAAGGATTTAATTTTTATATCAGGAGTTATGGGAATGTTTGCAGGAATATTAACTGTTCTCTTAATTCAGTACTTTGCTTCAGCGACCATGCCTGAGGCTCAATCAAAAACCGTAATCCCAGAGCAAGATCAAATTGATGAGGCCTGGCCTTCTAGATTTGCAAATACTTTTAAGCACATCGAGCAAATACGCAAAGGAATGGTGAGTGGCTGGGGGCAAGCTTTCGCCTCGAACTATCAAATCAACACCATTGACGACGGAGATTCGGTGGTCTTTGAAATCCAGTTCAAAGGCAAAGTGGATGACGGCACTCTTAATGTAAACGTTGAAA
>JAGQZY010000138.1 GCA_020435205.1 Bdellovibrionales bacterium
CGTCTCGCTCGCCAAGCTGACCGAATCAAGTCTATAGAAAGTTGCTGCAAGTTTGGATTAATGTTGTAAGCATTTAAATAATCAATATAAGCGGAGTCCCAATTTTTTTGAGCCTCCCAAATCATAGCTGATAAATAGCGTGCATAAAAATTTTTACGCAGGTCTTCGTTTTCATATTTCATCTTATAGATTTTTTCATCCATACGACGACATTCAACAAGAGCGTCTTCAAAATTATTTTGCAAAGTAAAATTCAAAGCCAAGTAGGCATTGATAAGAATATTTTCAAATCGCTCTGTCTTATATTGCAATAGTCCTTCATTCAATAGCAGGGATCCTGCTTGACGACTTACGCTAATATAGTCTTTCACTTCAGCCAAATGATCAGCAGCAATAAATGTTTTATTCGACTGGGGATAGTCCTTGGCTTGATGTAAGGCCAAACCGTAGTCAAGCAAATAAAGGACCTGGTCCTTACCCTCTTCTTTAGTTTTTGCCTCGATCATTTCTGCAGCAGCAAGGGGTTCGCCATCTGCCATTTTTTGCCGAGCCTGAATCATTAAAGAATGATAGGTGGCACAGCCACCTATCATTAGTACGAATAAGAATAAGGGGATCGCTCGCACAAAGAGCTCTTACATCCCTAAGCGACGCTTTTTATAGTTTTTGCGGAGCTGCTTGTAGCCCGTCCACTCAATGAGGTTAGTTGTAAGGTTTGTCATATTCAGAGTCACCTTATAATAGACTGTCTTCTTTTTATTGATGTCTTTAACAATAGAGTCGAGACGCCCATTGATGATAAAGTCAGCGCCAATTTGCCCACCTTTTCCTTTTTTGGTCTCGCGTGAAACCATACCAGAATTTTGGTAATCATACTCTTCAGCGACATCTTCTCGCGCCGCTTTGTCAACAAAGCGAACATTACCACTGTTAGTGAGCTCAACTCGCACCATGTCCATAATACTTTGGGTATCGATGTGTTCACTGGTTTTATTTTGCAATCGAGTCACCATTACAATGGGTGGAGTTTTTGCGTTTTTAATAGAACGATGATTGACCAGTTTTTCAACGAGGTCATGAACGACCTTCTGCATATCTGTTTCGGACCAACGATCATCCAAAAGGTTCTCCTCATTCACATCTTCGGAATACTCACCCTTGATAAAACCTTTAGGTCCGCAGGACGCCGCAAGCAACATGATGGACAATAAGGTGGCGATAAACTTAGCCATAAAAATCTCCTGTTTAAATTGACTGATTAAAGTTGCTATTCAGTTTAATGATTTGTAGGGAGCTAGGCAACCGCTGTCGAAGTGGTGCCAGGTATACAAGCAGGAAATTTTCGCCATTCAGTTGTGGATTCGAAGCTCTCTAGGCAGGCTTTCTGTCTGTCCAGCTTAGCGCTTGGTGTTAAGCGAGGAGATGGCCCAGTTTAGTTACCATTGATCTTGCGAACTTTCACAATTTCCATCTGATCGTTGATTTCTACCTCATAGCCCATAGCCCGCGCTTCCTTCTTAAACTCATCGACGTAGGCCTGGCGGTTAGCGTGCTCTACCTCTTCATAAGCTTGGCGATTGGCAAGAAAAGCATTCATCTTTTGATCCAAGGTCACTGGTCCGTAGGTTTTATCCTCTTCAAGGTCATCCATATGAGGATCTCGATCCGGCAAAATCTTGAGGGGCTCTACGTCTTGAGCTTCCACAGGCACAAGTTTCGGGCCTGATTTTTTACGCTTCATTTCCGCCATGCCTCTTTCAAGCTCTATCTTTCTTTCTGCTTCTAATCGATATTGATTGATTTGGTTGTATTGCACGCTACCAGGGCCATCCACCAAATCAGTGCTCGGCTCTTGTAAGTACATGAACAGAAGGACCAAAGTGGCCAATAAAAATGTCATGGGCAAAAAATAGCGGTTCATAACAGTTTAAATATCGGTATCTATTTGGAAAAACTTGAATCAGCCCTCGACCAAAGTCCTAAGGCAAGAAAACTATTCTCTGTACACAGGAAGCTCAATTGTAAAAGTCGTACCAAGCCCAACCTCACTACGCACATTAATGCTGCCCCCATGACTTTTGATGATCCCGTAGCTAATGCTGAGGCCTAAGCCAGTCCCCTGTCCAACGGCCTTAGTCGTATAGAAAGGATCAAAAATTTTCTCGATACTGTCTTTATCGATACCCGTTCCAGTGTCTTCAATCTCTATTTGCACCACCCTCCTATCACTAAGGAATTGGGTTCTCAAACGAATCTGCCCACCCTCAGTGATAGCCTGGCTGGCATTAGCAATAATGTTCATGAAGACTTGTTTGAGCTGGTTTGCATTAGCATTAATCATGGGGACTTCGTGATATTCCTTGACCACTTCAATCCGGTTCTTTAACTCACCACCTAATAATTGCAAGGTGCTATCTAAACCACTGTTCACATTAAAGGGCTTAGACTCTTCTTGGTCAGCACGAGAGAAATTGCGCAGGCCAAGAACAATATTCTTGGCCCGGTTGGCCCCCTCTTCACAAGACTGAATCAACTTAGGAAGATCCTTTTTAATATATTCAAAATCATCCTCATCTTGTGCTGTCTTCATTGCTTCTGGAGAGTCAGCACCTTTTTCAATAATTTTAAACAGAGTTTGAGAATACTCCTTCAAGTGACTGATATTGGAGTAAATGAAACCAATAGGGTTATTAAGTTCGTGGGCAATTCCCGCGACAAGCTCACCAAGGCTCGCCAACTTCGCAGACTGCACAAGTTGATTTTGCGTATTTTTAATTTTCGTATTGGCTTGCTCAAGGAGATCTAACTGTTTTTTCATCTTTCGATCGGACTCGATGATCTGCATGCTCATTTCATTAAAACTATCCACTAAGTCTGCGATTTCGGTTCGACTCTGGTTGGGAATGAAATCCGCTTTGCGGGACTCCTGAATATTTTTTGCTGCCTTGATTAAACTCTCAATCGGTGAAATGACCTCGCGTACAAAATAATAGGACATCATAGTCAAAAATATAAGAAAGCTTATAAAGGTAAAAACAATAACATAATTGACCTTGCGAATGTTGGC
>JAGQZY010000139.1 GCA_020435205.1 Bdellovibrionales bacterium
CAATACATAAATAAAATAAGCAAAGCCAAGTAAATAAGCTGCAACATTAAAGACGAAGCTTGATCAATTCGGTCAGTGGTTAAAATATCAAATAAAAAGCCACCAACAAAAAATGCTGCAGGGAGATAGCCTTGGTATTTGCGAAATAACTCTTTCATAATGGATTTGATTTTAACAAAAGGATGGCCCATGACAATTTTTAAAAAAATAATTGATAAGGAAATCCCTGCCGACGTGGTATTTGAAGACGATCAGTGTTTGGCCTTCCGCGATGTGAACCCTGTGGCACCGACCCATATTCTCATTATCCCCAAAAAAGAAATTCGCTCGCTCGCTGATATCGACCAAAGTTCAGACAAAGAGATACTAGGACATTTGCTCACGACGGCAAGCCAAATCGCTGAAAATGAAGGGCTTGATAAAGACGGGTACCGAGTGGTCATCAACACTAACGAGCATGGGGGCCAGACCGTCTTTCATTTGCATGTACATATAATGGGCGGAAGGGTTATGGAGTGGCCGCCCGGTTAATACAATACCCGATATCTTGAATACTGGGATCCTGGTATACCGGATATCCGGTGTGATTTACGGCGCGAGGTACTCAGCTGTCCAAGGGGACAAAAGGTCCTTACGGATAAAGCGAATGCGATCGTGCAGTCTGTGCTCGCCGGATTGCCAAAATTCAAGACTCATAGGCTTGACGCGATAGCCACCCCAATTTTCAGGGCATGGAATCTCTTGATTGGCAAATTTGTCCTCAAATAATTGCACTCGCTCCATCAACTCCTGCCGGCCACTAATTTTGTGACTTTGCGGTGAAGCCCAAGCCCCAATTTGACTCCCTCTTTCTCGGGTTTGAAAGTAGGCATTCGACTCTGCAAAACTCAATTTTTCTACCAACCCGCGAATGCGCACTTGCCGATGAAAAGGTTTTTGCCAGTGAAAGACCATGGCCGCTTTTGGATTGTTTTTTAACTCCTCACCTTTGACGCTGTCAAAATTAGTGAAAAATACAAAACCTTCGGAATCGTAAGCTTTAAGAAGAACAACTCTCGCACTAGGCAAACCATCAGCACCAAGGGTAGCCAGGGTCAATTTCGTCGGCTCAAAGTCAGTTTCTTTAATCGCGGCTTCAAACCACTGACCAAAGACTTTGAAGGGATCCTGCTTTAAATCAATCCAAGAGCTCATCCCCCTTGTCTATCGGATTTCACCAAGAGTGTCGAGGCTTCATTCCCCAAGGACCCGTCTTAAATTGAGACTTCCTACAAAAAAACTCAGGTCTCAGGCACCTCGAACCGATAGAATACCTATGAGCGCTGAAAAAATGGATCCATTGTACCCACGAGCCCCACGTTATGTGGTGCAGCTTGATGACAATCAAGTGGTGAGATTCGCTGCCTTTCCAAAAGGCTCACAGGCCATGCACACCCGCATCATCAATTTGTCCGAATCGGGAATGGCCTTTCTATTACCCCTTTTGGATAACCCAAAAGTCGATGATGTCATCAAGGTGGAGTTTCAACCCCCGGGAAGCCAAGCCATTGCCTGCTTTGCCAAAGTAGTGCGCGTAGAAAACCATAAAAGTTTTGATAGTTTTCACAGTCACCAGCGCTTTAAATTGGTCGCCGTCACCTTTCTCGAGCTTCCGGATAAACAGCGACGTATGCTCGCTGAAGCCCTAGGTAAAAAGTTTGTTGATCTTCGCAAGCGGTATCGACGAGAACAGTGGATGAGAAAAGTACAGTGGATGCTTTTTAAAGCCTACCAATTCTTTCTCTCTTTCTTTTCAAGATCCAGTGCGAAAAGAAATGATGAACCTCAAGCCATAAAAATGAACAAGTATATCGACGAGGATTAGTGCAAAACTTTGGGGTCGACTTCTCCCGTGGCCAGTTCATTTTCTTTCGCTTCACGCACTCTCAAAACAGTCAACTCAAAGCGCAAAGATAAACCTGCAAGAGGGTGATTGCCATCCACTAAGACTTTGTCTTCATCAATTTCTTTAACAATGACTGATGTGATTTGCCCATCAATCCCTTGGGTTTGAAACTTCATCCCCAGTTTGAGCTCCATGTTTTTAGGAAAATGAGAGCGGTCCATCCATGCTAAAAGTTCGGGACGATGGGTTCCAAAAGCATCATTGGGGTGGAGATTAATTTGTGTTTGAAAACCTTTGGAGTGGCCTTCAATAGCTTCCTCTACTTTTGTCATCAACTGCCCATGGCCAAAAAGAAACTCCAGAGGATTATCAACTGTCCTTTCTTCTACTAAAAGCGGTTGCTGATTTTGCCCTAAGGAAAAAAGTTGGTAGGCCAATGTAATCACTTTACCTTTTGCGATAATCACTCAAGCTCCTCAATCTGATTTCTGGATTCCCAAATCCCGATGTCTATCTTCTAGCATTACAAGATAGGTTTTGCGAGAGACATATTCGCCACCAAAAGTTTTAAGCACCGGGGTGACCATTTGAATGTCCATCCACTGATGGCCTTCTGCCTTTAGGTGGTTTGCTAAATGCACTAAGCATATTTTTGAGGCTCCAGATTCTTTAAAAAACATACTCTCACCACTGAATACGCCTTGGATCTCCACCCCATAAAGGCCACCCACTAAATTCCCCTGTTGCCAAGCCTCAACACTGAAAGCCAAATTCATCTGGTGTAATCTTTTATAGGCTTCCACCATTTCTGGTATTATCCAGCAACCTCCCTCATTTCTAGGGACACGAGCACAGTTCTCAATGACCCCTGAAAAATCTTTGTTCATAGTGATTTCAAAAGGCTTTTTAGCCATTTGCTTTTTTAAGGTCTTTGGAACTTTTAGTTTTTCAAAAAACAAAACTCCTCTTTGTGGCGGCGAAAACCACAGCAATGGAACGTCCTTTTGCGGCCACGGGAAAATGCCATGGCTATAGGCTTCGATCAAGGTTTCGGGCTTAAGATCCCCACCTACACAAAGAAGACCATGGGCATAGGCTTGCTCAGGATTGGGAAACTTCAAAATAACCCACCACCTGAGATTTAATATCGCCATCGGATT
>JAGQZY010000013.1 GCA_020435205.1 Bdellovibrionales bacterium
CCCATATCTGCTGAAGTCATTAGTCTTGAAGCTGATGGCATGTACAACGAGGGCCTTGAATTGGCTAAAATTCACGATAATGTCGTGGTGAAGATTCCCATGACCGAAAATGGCCTTATCGCTGTGCGTCGACTAAAGGCGGAAAACATTCCTACCAATGTGACTTTAGTTTTTTCTCCCCTTCAGGCCCTTATGGTCGCTAAAGCTGGCGCCGCCATGGTTTCTCCATTTGTAGGTCGTCTTGATGATATTTCCACCCCGGGCATGGAACTCATTTCTCAGATCCAGGGGATTTATCAAAACTACGATCTTCAGACCGAAATCTTGGTGGCAAGCGTTCGTCATCCTTTACATGTTCTAGAGTCGGCAATGATTGGTGCCGATATCGTTACAATCCCATATAATGTTATGCAACAATTGACGAAACATCCACTGACAGACATCGGGATTGAGAAATTTTTAAAAGATGCGCGAGCTAACCAATAAATTTGCTGCCTATTCAAGAGTGGTCACCTGCCTAGTCATGACCACTCTCTTGCTTTCCTGCACCAACAAGAAAAAGACGGTGAATATCCAAGAAATCAACCGCCCTTTAACCCTTGTTCGCAAAGCTGTTGAATACTCTTTGACTGGTGGCCTTTTAAAAATGAGCCGCAATAATCGAGTGTATTTTTCTAAGTACCATAAGCCTGGAACGGATCTTAACCAGGCCCCCGGAACAAGTCTGAGACGAGCTCAAGTGATTATTGCCATTCTTAATGGTCGACGCCCCTACATTGTTGAAGTTGCCTATCGGATTGAAAAATATGCGAATGGGGGCTTTGTTCTTAGCCATTACGACCAAGGGCTGGCAAAAAGGTATCGAGATCTGGTGGATGAATACCTCGCCTCCCGTCCTGAAGGTGGGGACTTGATTGACGATTTTCGTGTCTACTAAATAAAATTAAGTATAAGCAACATCCACGGACGGACGTAATGTATAGACAGAAAGATTTGTTCATTTTAAAAGCTTTGCGCCTATTGAGTCTTTCTACGTGGTTTATCTTCACCCTTTGCGTTTTCCCAAATCATACTCAAATAAGTTCTTCGTCTTTGGTTACGAGCGAAGCTTTTTCGGTTCCATTTTCTGATTTCTCGCCAGCTTATGCAGCATTTGAAGATGAGTTTATGTTCGAGGATGATTTTGTGGTGGCAACAGCTCTTCCCGCGGGCGAATCAGTCTCTATTGAAAAGATCGAAAAGATTCTTGGCCCCAAAGCTAAAAAATCATTGGCTAAAAAGGCCCTTTCTTTAGCTTCATGGGTTTCTTCCGAGCCAGATTCTACTTTACATTCGGATAGTACCAAGAGGTCAAATGCACTGAAAAAAGTAAACGGCGAATTTTCTAAAGACTCCCAAACAGAGCTTTCCCTATCAACAATGAAGCTTAGCTTTGGTCCCATGATTGCTGTCAATGATACTCGGACCAGTATTCAAGCCTCAACCAGCCAAACAATGGAGAAACCAAGTCCAGCCCCAGAGAAAAGTGAAGAACTGAAAACGAAGAGCCTTGAGAACTCTTTTTGGGTGAAGGGAGCTATTGAACTTAAAGATGGGTTGGCTTTCCTTGGTGCCATGGAAGTGAGTTGGGTAGTCAACGATGAAGAAATTCGCCGCGGCTATATTAATATGGTGGACGGTACCTACGAAATTAATATCCCTGAAATCATTGGCCAAATTTATATTTCTCTTTACAGTGAAAATGATGAGCTCGTTGGCGAAGGCGTTGTCGATCTGGAAGAGATATCTTCCATCAAAGAACTCTCCAGTGCCGATATCGATGTGCGGCCCATCGACTGGAATAAAGCTGGACAAGTTTACGACGCCCACTATATTGGCCCAGGAGTCAAAGCTAGACCTGTTCAAGAGACAAGGGTTGACCTTTACGCTTTCAATGCCTCAACAGAAACCAATGCGAAGGGCGAAATTCGATTTCCCGATTGGAAAAAGTCCAACTCTCGCACCCTCGCTTTAGCCTCTAAAAAAGGTTACCGCGACTCCATTTTCCTTATCGACTCTAAGAAAATGGCTAAAACTTTATTGTTCCCCAACTCCTACATAGATTCTTTTTTTACTTGGCTTGAGGACCAACTGGGAATTTTTAATGTTAAAGACCAAGGAACTATTTATGGCGCCATCGTTTCCAATGGTGAACCTCAGTCTGGCTTCCAAGTGCATCTTGAAGGCAAGTCTCCCCTTTATTTTATGGATGGTGCGCCCATTGCTTTAAAGGATAAAAAAGTTACGAGCACCAACGGTTTGTTTGCTTTTGTCGGGCTGGATGATGGCGAGTATCTGGTTCTCATCGAGAAGGACGGTGTGGTCATCGATCGCCAACTGGTCGTAGTTGAGCAGGCTAAAATCTCGCCTCTGTGGGTGGATGTCGTTGGCAAGAAAAAGAAGCTCCAGTTCTTCGACCCTATGGACGGCGAGCGTAAACCCAAAGCGATCGTGGCTAGTTTTTTTGATGGTGAACAAGCCTTAACTAGTAATAATAACGGTGAAATCGTCGGCAAAACAGCCTCAAGTGCTAGTCCCAATTTGGTGGACTACCAAGAAGTCGATGGATTAGCCTCGACCACATTCATCTCTCGCGAGCGCAAAGTGGAGTGGATTCCTGTGGTTGATAAACATCTTATCAATAAGGTTCTTGGTGTGGACACCCGAACCAATCATGGAGTGGCACTTGCCTTTTTGCAATCACCCATCAAGTATAAAGTTCGTTTCGAAGAGATGGACCCGGAAAAAATCACTTACTTTAACCTCAGTGGGCAGGTTATTGATCCAAACATAGAAGTGGCCTATGGGTTTGCTATTTCTGGGTTTCCCCCAGGCTTATACACATTAGTTGTGGAAAGTGTTGAAGATCCCACCATATTGATGACAGATCTTGTTTTCAATGACCACCAATCCATTTCCATAATTAATAATCGCCTTACTTTATAGCTAAGCTGAAACCAAAAGTTATCTTTATCTAACCTATTTTTTTTGGTTTTTGAAAAGACTTGATTACTCATTGAAGATTATTTTAGATCTCTGCTACAATGATTCTTTTGTGGAGGACATGTGACCAGTCATGCAAAAGGGATGAGCCTTGTTGAAATGTTAGTGGTTTTGGGGGTTATGGGTGTCATAACGGCCGGAACAGCCGCTGTTATCGGAAACATGATGCGCACCTCTAACACCATTGAGGCCAAACAAGATCTGAATGCCCTTATTTTTGATGTGCAAAACCGCATCGCCTCCCACCAAGGCTGCCAGGATGCTTTAGGCATTCAAGCCGGAAAAAAAGCCACTTTCCCAAAATATAATAATAAAAGCGCCAGCCAAAAGAGCACTACTAAGTCAACCCGACCAGGTCTAGAGATCCCATTTACTCTGACGAATGGTGAGACTATTCAATTGAATCCCAATGGAAAAAAATCGACCAAATTAAAAGGGTATGCTCTGAAAGCTGATCATGTATATCTATACGATGCAGAAAATGCTTACACTCTCAACGGCAAAGCTGTCCGACGAGTTAATATTGTTGGCGAGTTCACCGCTCAAAAAAGTGTTACCGGACCTGGAAGTTATCGACGGGCTTTGGCCAGTATGTTTATTGTGGTGGATAATAACCGCATTGAAGACTGTTTTAGCGTCAATGCGACAGATGATAGTTCGATGGCCACATTTTGTAAATTGCTTGGTGGAGCCTATAATAAAAATAAAGGGGAGTGTGAAAACACTACTGATGTTAAGTCCGTTTGCCAGTCATTAGGCGGAACATACGATCCAAAAAGTAAATCCTGCGACACCAGCACTGATTTAAAAGCTGTTTGCCAATCACTGGGTGGTGAGTACAACCCCAAAAAGAAAAGCTGTGACCAAGTGACTGATATGGTTGCTGTTTGTAAGGCTCTTGGTGGTAAATACAGTTCAAAAAATGAAAAATGTGTGGGTATTGATACAACACCAAGCACTGGCGACACAGGAAAAGCCTATTGTACCTGCCGTTCACTTTACAACCTGAATGGGTTAACCGTCTATGACATGGATTTTGTTAGAAAATTTTGCCCCACGGGCTCTACTATGTTTCCTCCTGGTAAACAAACTTGGCGTTGTGCCAAGAACAATGCCACGAAAGGAAAAACGGCCACCTGCTCATCAAGTGGCAAATGGTCTTTTAGCAAAGACTGTGATGGGAAAAAGACCAACAATAATTGATCAAGCCCCTCTTTCCCTAAACCCTTGATGTTTTAGAACCCTCGTCCAGACTTAAAAATACTGACTTTACTAACCTTGAAACGGAGCGCGTGGATCTAAAACTCACGACAGCACAGGATTTTCTTCAAGTTTCATCTTTGATTCTCCGAAATGACTTATATGAATAAGAAAGGATTCTTATGAAGAAGATCTCTGAAATCATGGAAGAGCTGGGCTTTCGCCCTGACGGTAGTTATGAAGTCAAAAAGGCCTTTATCAAAAATCTTATCCAACAGGCTCAAGTGACAGAACTGGACAGACAGGTGGCAAAAAGAGAGTCTATGAAAGCCACCACCATTGATTCAAAAGCCAAGATTGAGGGTTTTGAACAGCTCAACCTTTTTGATTTTGAAAAACAATCATCCTAAATTTTAGGTCTCAGTTTAACGGTGCTTCAGAGAGGCCTTCATAAAATCACGATTCATGAGTGCAATGTTCTCTAGACTAATGTCCTTTGGACAGGCCATTTCACAAGCACCGGTGTTGGTGCAGTTTCCGAAACCAAGCTCATCCATTTTTTGAACCATGCTCAAAACCCGACGCTGACGCTCGGCTTGCCCTTGTGGAAGGTGGGCCATGTGAGAGATTTTTGCACTGGTAAAAAGCATTGCCGAAGAGTTCTGGCAGGCCGCCACACAAGCGCCACAGCCAATGCAAGCCGCAGCGACAAAGGCAAGGTCGGCATCCTCTTTGGGGATAATGATCGAGTGAGCATCGGGGGCATTGCCCGTATTGACACTAATATATCCACCAGCCTCAATCACCTTTTCAAGGCCCGTGCGATCCACTTTCAAGTCTTTAATCACAGGAAAGGCTTTGGCGCGAAAGGGTTCAATGGTGATGGTATCGCCGTCCTTAAAAGAACGCATATGTAGCTGGCAGGTGGTTGTAGAGCGTTCCGGGCCATGAGCGTTGCCGTTAATCACCATGGAGCAGGCCCCACAAATGCCTTCGCGACAGTCGTGATCAAACTCAATGGCCTCTTCGCCCTGTTTTACCAAATCTTGGTTAACCACGTCCAACATTTCCAAAAAGGACATATCTTCAGAGACATTCTCAGCCTGGTAATTGAAAAAGTGTCCTTTGTCATTTGCATTTTTTTGACGCCAAATTTTTAGATTCATTTTCATTGCCGCTACCTCTACTTGTAACTTCTTGTGGCTAGTTTGACATTTTCAAAACTTAGGTCTTCCTTGTGAAGAACGTGACCCTTTTCCCCATATTCCCAGGCAGCGACATAGCAAAAGTTATCGTCGTCGCGCTTGGCTTCGTTTTCTGGAGTTTGGTGTTCTTCGCGGAAGTGGCCCCCGCAAGACTCTTCGCGGTTGAGGGCATCCCGAGCCATCAACTCACCAAGCTCTAAAAAGTCAGCAACTCGCCCTGCTTTTTCTAGTTCACTGTTCACATAGTTAGCTGATCCAGTGAGTTTAACATCTTGATAAAATTTCTTTCTTAGTTCTGGAATGCGCGAAATCGCATTTTCAAGTCCAGCCTTATTTCGCGACATCCCCACATTTTCCCACATGATGTGACCAAGCTCTTTGTGAAACTCATCCACAGTTTTTGTTCCCTTCATGCCAATCAAACGATCCAATCGTTCCTTCGATTGCTGGTAGGCTTCATTCACCTCTGGCATGTCTTCTGAGACTTTGTCTAGATCTGTACTGCCAATGTAGTTTCCTACTGTGTAAGGAAGAATGAAGTAGCCATCAGATAAACCTTGCATGAGCGCCGAAGCTCCAAGGCGGTTGGCACCATGGTCAGAAAAGTTAGCTTCACCACCAACAAACAAACCTTCCACGTTGCTCATCAAATTGTAATCCACCCATAGGCCACCCATGGTGTAGTGAACAGCAGGATAAATACGCATTGGCGTTTTATAAGGGTTCTCGCCAGTGATTTTTTCGTACATTTGAAAAAGGTTCCCATATTTTTCAGAAATCTTGTCTTCACCCTGACGTTTAATAGCATCGGCAAAGTCCAAATAGACGGCTATGCCCGTTTTACCAACGCCTCGCCCCTCATCCACGCGAAACTTGGCCTGACGAGAGGCCACATCCCTAGGAACGAGGTTACCAAAGCTCGGATAAATTCTTTCCAGGTAATAGTCTCTTTCAGACTCTGGGATATCCCTTGGTGCTCGCTTGTCGCCCTTTTCCTTGGGGACCCAAACACGACCGTCGTTTCGAAGCGACTCTGACATCAAAGTCAGCTTAGACTGATGGTCACCAGATACTGGAATACAGGTTGGATGAATTTGCGTGAAACAAGGATTAGCAAAGTAAGCCCCCTTGCGATGGCAGCGCCAGGCTGCTGTCACATTGGAATTCATAGCGTTTGTTGAAAGATAATAAACGTTACCATAGCCACCCGTGCAAAGAACCACGACATCCGCTAAATGCTTTTGCACTTCACCCGAGATCAAATCACGAGTGATGATCCCGCGAGCGCGGCCATTGACAATAATAAGGTCGAGCATCTCGTGACGAGAAAACATTTCTACTGTTCCTGCATTCACCTGGCGCATTAAAGCAGAATAGGCTCCGAGTAGTAGCTGCTGCCCCGTTTGTCCTCTCGCATAGAAGGTTCTAGACACTTGTGCACCACCAAAAGACCGGTTCGTTAAAAGACCTCCGTACTCCCTAGCAAAGGGCACCCCTTGGGCCACACAATGATCAATGATTAAATTAGAGTTTTCTGCCAGACGATAAACATTGGCTTCGCGGGAGCGAAAGTCTCCACCTTTAACCGTGTCATAAAATAAACGATAAACCGAGTCCCCATCATTGGGGTAATTTTTAGCAGCATTAATGCCACCCTGAGCCGCAATGGAGTGGGCTCTTCGAGCAGAGTCTTGAATACAAAAGTTTTTGACCTTGTAACCCATTTCACCCATAGAGGCGGCAGCAGCACCACCTGCTAACCCAGTTCCCACCACAATCACCGTGTGCTTACGTCGGTTAGCTGGGTTCACTAGTTTCATTTTAAACTTATGGTTTTCCCATTTTTTCTCTATCGGACCGTCTGGAATATTAGAATTAAGAGCCATAGCCTAACCTCGCAAATTGAAAAACACATAAATGGGTTGAGAAATAAAACCGACCACAACAACAAGGGCGTAGATCCAACCCAGCTTTTTGATTACCGGCGTATAGCGGGGGTGGTTGCATCCAATGGTTTGAAACACCGACGAGGCGCCGTGACTGAGATGAATACCTAAAAGTACCAGACAAAATACATAACCGGCCACATAAGCGGGCTCGCTAAAAACCTCAACCACCAAACGGTGAAGGTCGCGCATGGTTTCTGTTCCGTAAGTCACATCGTAATGTGGTCCCCATTTAAAAGTGATCAAATGGTAAATAATAAAAAATAAAATAATTGTTCCATGGTAGGCCATTGTTTGTGAGGCAAAGCTTGGTTTTTTTGCGTTCACTGCCTTTTTTGCATACTTAGCAGGTTTTGCTTTTTTATTTTCTAGGGTGAGGCGAAGACCTAGGCCCACGTGAATAAGCAAACAGGTCACCAAAAAAATTTCCGTCCCAAAAAGAAGGGGTTTGTTGCTAACAATAGCGTGGCCATATCGATTAAACGCTTCTGGCCCCGCAAAGATGAATAAGTTTCCAGCCATGTGCCCAGCGACAAACAAAGTCCACCCAGCTCCAGCCAATCCCATCAGGTACTTGCGACCAATTGAGGAATTCAGTATCTGCACAGCAAATCCCTTTCAACACGAAGTGTTATTTATTCTTTTATAGGCTTAAGTTTTATCGGTTCCACAGGGTTTTGTCCACAGAGAGTGAATCGATATGGAAAAATTCAATCTATAAATATGCTTTACTTTGTGAGCTGTTTTTAGGAAGAAGAGAGGACTTTTATAGAGGGAGTGTTCCATGAGAATTTTCGTCTGCATCAAGCAGGTCCCCGATACGGAGACCCGAATTAAGCTTTCGTCGGATAGTCAAAAAATTGAAACGGGAGGAGTAAAGTGGATCATTAGCCCATATGACGAGTTTGCCATCGAAGAAGCTATTCGTTTTAAAGAAAGTCACGGTGACGCCCAAGTGACAGCTGTGACTCTTGGACCCAAGGCTCGGGTCAACAATGCGCTGCTTACCGCCATGGCTATGGGTGCTGATGATTCTATTCTGATTGATTCCGAGCAGGATTTAGATGCGCTCACCACCGCGAAAGCCTTGGCGGCAGCCATCAAAGCTGAAGGAGACTTCTCTTTAGTTTTTTCTGGAAAAGAGGCTATTGATGATAGCGTTTCTGCGGTGGGTCAGATGGTGGCGCAAATTCTTGAGATTCCTCATGCTTCTGTTGTCAGCAAAGCCACCTACGAAGAGGGCAAAGTCACTGCTGAGCGTGAAGTGGAGGGCGGAACCAAAGAAATGACCAAACTGACAATGCCAGCACTCATTGCTGCCAACAAAGGCTTAAATAAGCCTCGTTTTGCCTCGCTTCCCGGAATCATGAAAGCCAAAAAGAAACCCATCAAAAATGTAACCCTGGATGATCTAGGAGTCAGCGCTGGACAAAGTAAGGTCAAGTTTACAAACTTTGCCCTACCCGCAGAAAAGCCTCCCTGCAAAATGATTGAAGGGGATCCACAAGCACAAGTAAGCGAATTGATTCGTTTACTTCAAGAAGAAGCTAAGGTTCTTTAGGGGGTATGAGATGAAAAAAATATTGGTTCTTGTTGAAAGCAAAAATGGAAAGCTCAAAAAGAGCTCCCAAGAAGTTTTATCCGTTGCCCTCAATAGCAATTATGAAACTTATACCTGCGCTGCTGGTGAAGGTAGTGGTGGCCTAGGTACGGAACTTGGGGTTTGGGGAGTGCAGAAGCACTATTATTGCACTGATACTTCGGTGGCTCAGTATAATCCCGAAAGTTATCAACAATTTTTTGCACAAATTTTTGAAACCCTTAAACCTGATGTTGTTCTGGGCACTTCTAATATGTTGGCTCGCGATGTGATGCCCCGATTGGCTGCGCAATTCGATTGTGCCTACATGAGTGATATTACTGAGCTTTCGATAGGTGATGATATTATTTGTAAGCGGCCAATGTATGCTGGCAAATGTATGGCACAAGTCAGCTTTACTGATGAGTCATCTAAAATTTTATTAGTCAGAGCCAACCAAATTCCTGTGGTTGACGCTAGTAAAGCTGAAAGTACCGAAGCTGTCGCTGTGACCTTGAACGGAACTGCCGGGAAGACGGAATTGGTTTCTATTGAAAAGGGTGAATCTGAAAAGCTCGACCTCACCGAAGCCGATGTGATTGTTTCTGGCGGACGTGGAATGAAAGACGCCGATCAGTTCAAACTACTTTATGATTTAGCTGAACCTTTACATGCCACGGTTGGCGCATCTCGCGCGGTTGTGGATTTAGGTTGGGTTCCTCATTCGCTACAAGTTGGTCAAACAGGCAAAACTGTAACCCCAACACTTTACATTGCTGTTGGGATTAGCGGTGCCATTCAACACTTAGCCGGAATGAGCGGAAGCAAATTTATTGTGGCTATCAACAAAGATGAAAAGGCCCCTATTTTTCAAAAAGCTAGTTATGGTTTAGTGGGTGACCTTTTTGAAATTCTTCCTGTTCTCGCTGAGAAGGTGAAAGCCCTCAAAGCTTAATGCTTAACACTTTGGCTCCTTACCTTCTTTTTGCCATCTACAGGTTGCTTTATTGGACTTGGCGAATACGCATTGTTGAGTGCAATGAAGTCAAAAGACGGCTGGCCTCTGGCGAGGGGTTTGTCCTTGCCCATTGGCATGGGGATGAACTTGGCGTTCTACATTTACTCAAGCGCTACCATGTGGCCACCATCATTTCTTCTAGTAAAGATGGTGATATCATGAACAAAGCCTGTCAGCTTTTAGGTGCAGAAACGGCGCGAGGTTCCTCCACCCGGGGCGGCACTTCTGCACTCAAAGGACTTTTGAGGCTGGTAAAAGAGGGGCGCAGACCCAGTCTTGCCGTGGACGGCCCTAAGGGTCCTATACACAAAGTGAAACCTGGGGTGTTGCAAGTGTCGCGCCTTTCGGGTCTGCCGATCTTCCCGATCTCTTTTTACTCCTCTAGCTCATTTATATTTAAAAAATCTTGGAACCAAGCCCAACTGCCCTTACCATTTTCCCGCCTCACTGTTTACGTCGGCGAAGGAATGGAACCTGTGAATAAAAGCGATGACGGGCATTCAGAAGAACTTTGCCGTGAGCTCGAAAATCGGCTGAACAAAACTCGTAACAAAGCCAAACAAATCGCACAAGGAGACAAAATTGAATAGGTGGTTGCTGTGTTTTTTTATTTTTCTCAGCTCCTGTTTTATTCAAAAAAAGCCTGAACCGATAGTCCTTGCTGTGGGTGAAACTCAATTTAACGCCCAAGAGTTTTCTCTCCACCTTCTTAGCGAAGCCAAAAATTATAATTCCGTCTTTTTAAAAGATGAGACCTACAGCCAAAATTTAAAAACTCGTGTCGTTGAAAACTTAATTCTCGAAGAACTTCTTCTTCAGTGGGCAAAGCGGGAAAATAAGGTGATGTCAGATAAGGATGTTGAGGCAGAACTCCTAAGACAAATGCAAGAGTATCCTGACGAAGCTGCCTTCAAACGGGTTTTTAGCGAACTCAAATTACAAAAGGAACTTCTCAAACGAAAAATTCGGGTGAGCCAGGCCAAAAAAGACTTACTTGCTCAGCTGCAATCCCAGGAGGAAGTGAGTGGAAAGGCCATAAAATCCTATTATGAAGAGCACAAAGAGAGCTTCAAAATCCCGGCCAGAATTAAACTCCAACAGATTGTATTAGCCAATGAGTTTCAGGCTAATAAAGTCTTTGACTCCCTAAAAAATGGTAGTGATTTCGAGCAGTTAGCAAAATCTTATTCCATCGGTGAGGAGGGACAAAAGGGCGGCCATCTCGGCTGGGTTGATAAGGGTACTTTGCCCGTATTCGACGCAGTATTTAAAATACCTATCAAGAGGGTCTCAAAACCACAAAAAAGCCCTTATGGTTACCATATCTTTCGCCTTCTTGATCGAGTCAAGGGTCGTCAAAAACCTTTCAATGAGGTAAAAGAGCAGATTAGCCAAGTGCTTCAGGAGCAAGCCGCCGAAGAAAGCTATAAATCGTGGCTAGAAAAACAATTGCAGCTAGTGAGTGTTAGGAAAAATGATGAGTCTATTAAAAACATTCAAATCGATATCAAAAGCATTTAGTTTATCCCTTGCACTCACTCTTGTGGGCCCTATGGCCCATGGAAAAATTTTAGAAAAGGTGTACGCCGTCGTGAATGGCGAAATCATCACACTTACCGAAATCAGTGACTACCAGGAAAAATTAAAGCATGGGGGCCTAATCAATGATTTGCTTTTTTCTGATCCTGCAGTTCGTGAAAAAGCTATGAAAAATCGCGATTTTCTTATCAAGCTTCTGGTTGATGAAAAACTCATCGACTTTGAAGTGAAACAGAATGGATTCTTAGTGACATCTGAGCGCGTAGAAAAAGAAATTGATGGTATTGCAAAAAAACAAGGGATCTCTCTTGCTCAACTCAAGCAAGCCCTACGCTCTCAAGGTGTGAGCTTTGCGGAATATCAAGATTTTATCAAAAAGAGTATTGAAAGAAAACAGCTCATTGAAAAAGAGATCACCAGCCAAATTAAAATTTCTGAACAAGATATCGTTAGCCATTATCTGGCAACCAATAAAAATAGTAAACACCAAATTTTTCAATACAACCTCTCTCATATTCTTTTAAAAAACTCTGATGCGGCCAAAGCTAAAGAGCTTGTCGACGAACTGAAAGAAAAAAAGAATTTTGATGCCATGGTCAAGCAATACTCTACAGATGAAGACACAAAAGACAAACACGGGCAATTTGGAACATTTCAGTCCGGAGAAATGATCGGAGCTATTGAAAAGGCTATAAAAGACCTTAAGCCTGGGGATACAAGCGATGTTGTTAAAACACCCATGGGCTTACATATTTTTAAAGTGGTTGATAAAAAGTTGGTTCAAGATCCAGCTATTGAAAAAAAGAAGCAAGAAATCTATCAAACTCTTTTTGCTAGAGCTTTTAAGGAGCAATTGGATTTTTGGTTAGCCCATAAGCGAAAAGAGGCTATCATCCAAGTGAATAAATCATGAAAAAACTTTTTCGTGTGGCTCTCACTAGCGGAGATGTCGACGGCATTGGGCCAGAAGTCACCGCGAAAGCTCTTGCTAAAGTCAAAAGCCAAAAGGGAATTCAATTTTATTTGTGGCGGTCCCCGCACTTCCCCAGAAAATATCTTCATTTGATCGATAAGCATTTTCGACGGCTCGAAGTAAAGAGTTGGCACGAAGCTCTGCAGCAACCTACGGATTTTCATAAGACACTTATCGATATTAATAGTCCACTGCCTCCAGCCCGCTGGGTTGAGGCTATGGCTAAGGCTGGTCAGATGGGGTCTCTGGATGCTTTGGTCACTGCACCACTTTCAAAACTTGGAATTATTCAAGCTGGCATGAAGGATTCCGGCCACACTGGGATTTTAAAACGAATCTCCAAAGTCCCTGAAATTTACATGAGCTTTCTTGGCAAACATTTCAATGTTGTTCTCCTCACTGGCCACACCTCCATCCGCAAAGCTTACAATCAAATTTCCGCAGAACGCCTAGAACACTGCATGAAGCTGAGCAAGGAATTGCGTGACTGGTTGCCAGCAGCCGTCCGACACCAACCCATTGGAGTCGTGGGTTGTAATCCCCATGCCGGCGAAGGAGGGGTTATAGATTCCAAAGAACTCGATGTCTTTGGGCCTGTCCTCAGGAAACTCAATCGAGGCAAAAAGGCCTTTGTAGGGCCCCTCGTCCCCGACGTTTGTTTTCAGGATATCTTTTGGAAGAAGTATTCAGTCTATGTTGCCAGTTACCATGATCAGGGACTCATCCCCTTTAAAATGGTACATGGTGCTAAGTCTGGAATCCAAATCTCCCTTGGCTTACCATTTGTCCGCACCAGCGTAGACCATGGCACAGCAAAAGACATCGCCGGGAAAGACAAAGCTGATGAAAGCTCTATGAAGAGAGCCATTGAAATTGCAGTGGATCGTTTAAAGGAAAAACCTATCAAGTGGTGAACTATGTATAAAGATCATATTTTTAGAGAATACGATATTCGTGGGGTCTATGAAACTGACTTCGACACTCAATTTGCTCATACTCTGGGAAGAGCTTATGCCTCTTTTTTAAAAGACCAGGGCTGCGACAAACTCAGCTTGACCGTTGGCTATGATGCCAGACTTTCTAGCCCACCTATTGTGGAAGCCTTAGTCGATGGCCTTGTGAGCTCAGGGGCTCATGTTTATAAGCTTGGATTGATCACAACCCCTATGTCCTATTTTTCTATGTTTCACCTTGATGTGGATGGTGGTTTTATGGTGACTGGCTCACACAACCCTCCTGATTATAATGGATTTAAAATATCCAAAGGGAAATCCACAATTTTTGGTGAAGAAATCCAAACTTTAAAAAAATACATAAAAGAAGAACGCTTCATCAGCGGCCAAGGAAAGTCGGAAGATTTAGATATTTCTGGCCCCTATATTGAAAAACATAAAAAGGAATTTGGAGCTATCAAAGATATCGGGGTGGTTTTAGATTGTGGCAATGGTGCTGCTGGATCCATTGTTCGCAGGCTCTATGAAGCCGTTGGCCTTAAACCAGAAATTCTTTTTGAAAAACCTGATGGCACCTTTCCAAACCACCACCCCGACCCAACTGTCGAATCCAACATGAAGGATCTGAAAATGGCCGTGGCTGAGCATTCAGCTCAAATTGGTATTGGTTTCGATGGGGACGCTGACCGAATTGGAATTGTCGATGAAAACGGGCGGTTTATTTTAGGTGATGAGATTATGATGATGGTTTCTCGCGATATTCTTTCGCGCACTCCAGGCGCAAAAATTATTGGCGATGTAAAGTGCTCTGATCGCTTGTACGACGACATCGCAAAACATGGCGGCCAACCTATCATGTGGAAGACTGGCCACAGTCTCATTAAAAATAAAATCAAAGCTGAAGGGGCCCCTTTTGGTGGCGAACTCAGTGGCCATATCTTTTTTTCTGACCGCAACTTTGGTTTTGATGATGCCCCTTATGCTGGGCTTCGTTTAATAGAAATTTTAGCCAATACAAATAAGTCGATTGATGAACTGCTTGAAGGGATTCCTAAAAGCTTTAACACCCCTGAAATTCGCTTGGAAACCACTGAAGAGAACAAGGTGGCTTTAGTCCAATCTCTGCAAGCTCACTTTAGGAGCGCCACGGGAGACTTTAAACTAAATGACATTGATGGCATTCGAGTCAGTTATCCTGATGGATGGGCTCTGGTCAGGTCGTCCAACACTCAACCTGTGATCACAATGCGTTTCGAGTCTCATACACAAGAGGGTCTTGATCGCATTGAGAAAAGCATTATGGATTTGGTGAACCCACTTTTATGAAAAATACAATTGAAGTTCGAGGCGCGAGAGAGCACAACTTAAAGAACATCAATGTCTCCATCGAAAAAAATGCAATGACTGTCATCACTGGGCTTTCTGGCAGTGGAAAGTCGAGCCTTGCCTTTGATACCATTTACGCCGAAGGACAGCGGAGATTTATCGATTCTCTTTCGACCTATGCTCGCAATTTCCTTATGCAGTTATCAAAACCTGATGTTGATGCCATCGATGGCCTTTGCCCCTCTATCGCTATTGATCAAAAAACAGTAAGCCATAGTCCTCGTTCTACCGTAGGTACTGTCACTGAGATTTATGATTATCTTCGCTTACTTTTTGCCAAGGCAGGAACACCCCTTTGTCCTAAACACAAAATTCCCGTAGAAGGACAAACTTTAGATCAGATACTCCATTCCATTTATAAAAACTTTCCTGACGGGAAATTGATTATTTTGTCACCTGTTGCCAGAGAAAAAAAGGGGGAATTTAAAAAGGAAGTCGAAAGATGGATCAAACTTGGCTATTTACAAGCCAAAATTGATGGAGATTGGGTTTATCTTGAGACTGTTCAAGGACTCAAAAAGACACTCAGACACAACATCGACATCGTTGTCGATAAAGTTGTCCTGCGCGATGATAAGCAAACTCGTTTAAGGGTTTCGCAGGCTCTTTCGAACGCCATTGCCTTGAGCGATGGACAAGTTGTTATTGAAAGTAAAGATGGTGAGCAAGCCAATTTTTCCACCCACTTTGCCTGTCCCAAGTGTGGATATTCCTATACTGAAATTGATCCTCTTTTATTTAGTTTTAACAATCCCAAAGGGGCGTGCTCGACCTGCAACGGAATCGGAACTATTGATATTGAAGAATATGAAGTTCACGACTATCAACCCGATGTTGGCTCTACTAGCCATACTGAATGGCGGTTAAATACGGACAACCCTGATTTTGATTGGGCGGACACTTCTGCTTGCCCAGACTGCAAAGGTTCTGGCCTTCGAGAGGAAGCTCTCAATGTCTATTTTCAAGATCAAACCATTTTTGATCTCACTCAAATGTCCACTCAAAAACTTTTGCAGCAAATAGAATCTTGGCAAGTGGATGACGAGGATGAAATCACTGGCCAAATTTTACCTGAACTCAAAGCTCGCCTTGAATATTTATCTAAGGTCGGCGCCGGTTACCTATCCTTGGGGCGAAGGACTAAAACTCTGTCTGGTGGCGAAGCTCAGCGTATCCGACTGGCCTCACAGGTGGGAGCCCCTTTAGTTGGAGTCTTATATGTATTGGATGAACCTTCTATTGGTTTGCACCCTCGAGATCATCACAATGTTTTAATGGTGTTAAAGGAAATCAAAGATCGCGGAAACACGATCATTGTTGTTGAACATGACGAAGATACAATCCGTAGTGCCGATCATATTATCGACATTGGTCCCCAGGCGGGACGACTTGGTGGCCAATTGATTTTTAGTGGCTCTAAAGAAGAGCTTCTTGCCTCGACGGGCTTAACTGCTGATTACCTCAGTGGGCGCCGTGAAATCCCCTGGCCATCCCACAGACGTAAAGGAAATGGTAAAGATTTAGTTATTAAAGGCGCTTGCGGAAACAACTTAAAAAATATTGATGTCGCTTTTCCATTAGGAACATTGATTGGTGTCACTGGTGTATCTGGGAGCGGAAAGAGCACCTTGATTATTGATACTTTATTTAAAAGTTTAGCCAATAAATTTCTTAAGAGATCTTTTCTACCAAGTCCTTGTCAAAAAATTGAGGGAATAAAAAATATAGATAATATTATTGAGATTGACCAAAAGCCTATTGGTAGGACGCCACGATCATGTCCAGCGACCTACGTGGGTGTATTTCCACTCATTAGAAATTTGTTTGCTCAACTTCCCGAATCAAAAATACGTGGATACCAAATTGGTCAATTTAGTTTCAATGTCAAAGGTGGTCGCTGCGAAAGCTGCCAGGGCGCTGGGATCATTCGGGTCGGGATGCAATTCCTTTCCGATGTTTTTGTCACTTGCGAAATCTGTCAAGGTAAACGCTATAACCCCGAGACACTCTTAGTTAAATATAAGGGCAAGAATATCCATGATGTTCTGGCTATGAATGTTGGAGAGGCTTTTGATTTTTTTGAAAATCATACTGCTATTCGCAGAAAACTTGAAACTTTGATGAAAGTTGGACTGCACTATATCACCCTTGGACAAAGCTCAACCACTCTCTCTGGCGGAGAGGCGCAGCGAATCAAGCTCAGCCGGGAGCTTTCAAAAAAAATTAAAGGTCATACTTTGTATATTTTAGATGAGCCCACCACGGGACTTCATATTCATGATGTTGCAAAATTGACCGAGCTTCTTGGGGAATTGGTAGACCGTGACAATACCGTTGTTGTCGTTGAACACAACTTAGACATCATTAAGTCCTGTGATCATCTCATTGACCTTGGGCCCGATGGAGGCGATCAAGGTGGGGAGCTCTTATTTTCTGGCAGCACTGACGATATTTTAAAATGCACTCAAAGTGTTACTGGACAGTACTTAAAAGACATCCGGTCTCGGCCTGATGGCAATACGGAAAGTCTATCCCATAAGAAAAACAGGACCAAATCATCAAGTCTCCAACCCTAAGAGGTCACTATGAAAGAGTTGTTTAAGGACCATTTAAATAGAAAACTCACTTATGTTCGTACATTACTCGAACAAGAGCGGCTCGATAGTCTTATCATTGATAGTGGCTTTCCTATGGATTACTTTCATGACGATCAGTCCGCATTTTTTCGACCCAACCCTCACTTTTCCCACTACTGTCCAGACACTCAGCCCGGACATCTTTTACAAATCAATAACGATGGAAATCCTTTGTTGGTCTATTTTCAACCTGACGATTTTTGGCATGAGGTAAGACCTTTGCAAACTACATTTTGGGATGAGTTTTTTGATATCAAGGTTGTTGGAAAAGCTGACGAGCTTTGGGGCCAAATCAATATTAGTCAAGGCAACCATGTTTGCTTAACGCCTGCACCTGAAAGGGCCGTGGAAATGGGACTTGACCTAGTCAGTGAGGACTTTTTATCCGCTCTGAACTGGGGACGCATTAGTAAAACAGACTACGAAGTGATGTGCTTACGCAAGGCTAATGAATTAGCGGCCCTCGGTCACAAAGCGGCAGCTGAGGCTTTTTTTGCTGGCAAATCCGAAAGAGAAGTTTTTTACGCTTTTATGACTGGAACACAGGTTTTAGAAAAGGACTTCCCCTACAATCCTATAATTGCTTTCGACGAAAAGTCAGCCATCCTTCATTACCAAAACACTCGCACTGAAGGCTCTGGCCAAACCTTTCTTATTGATGCCGGAGCCTCATACAACGGCTATGCCAGCGACATCACTCGCACTTATTTTAGAGACTCTGTTCTTGATGAGTTTAAACAAATTCATCGAGGTGTCGACGAAAGTCAGCAACGTTTGTGCCAAAAAATTTGCGCTGGTCATTCCTATCCATCCTTACAAGAGGAAGCCCATTTTGATATCGCTAAAATCCTTTGTGATGTTGGTGTTGTCAAAGGGATAGGGCCTGAAGAGGTTCTAGAATTGGAACTCACTAATGTTTTTTTTCCTCATGGAGTTGGACACGCCCTCGGCTTACAAGTGCATGATGTTGGCGGAAAACAAAAAAACGAACATGGTCAGCCTGTTCCTGCCAATAGTAAATACCCCTATTTGCGGACTTTAAGGGACATTCAAGAGCGCGATGTACTCACTGTCGAACCAGGTCTCTATTTTATCCCCATGCTTTTAAAACCCGTAGAGTCTGCAAGTAAGATGAGCCAGTTTTTAAACAGATCTCTAATCGATGCTCTAAAACCATTTGGCGGGGTTCGAATTGAGGATGATGTTTTTGCAGGGCCTAGTGGGCCGGAAAACCTGACTCGCCCCTATTTACCTTAGTTACGAGGCTTCATCAAATTTTGGAGCCGGCGTCTGTCCAAGGTGTGTGTAAAACTGCCATTGGATGGTGTTTTCAATAAAAAATTGAATGTATTTTCCTTTGTCATTGATGGGAAGGTATAGGCTCGGAAGATTTTTTTCTTCTATCAGTCGTTTAACCCTTTTTAAGGATAGGCTACGACCATTTTTTAAATATCGAACAAATCTTTGGTTTTTTTCTGGGTAGATAAAGGCATCAAAATTAACAGGTGTATCCGGAGGGATATTTTGTACATCAATAAATAGCATTCCCTCTCTATCGGATTCATGAAAACTTGGGAAAACTTTTTCTCGGGGGAGAAAAGAAATTAGAATTTGCTTACCAGTTTCTTCTTCCGCCTTTACTGTAAAATCACAGATTTCATCAACAACACTAAAATAGTCACATTTTGGAATTTGGATATAAAAAGACTGACTGACTTCACCGCTCTGACCATTTTTTTTCAGGTTGTCTATAATTGTGGTGCGTATATCATTTAAAACATACTCTTCTTCATGATGGGCAAAACTATTCGCTAGCAAGATGTATCCTTTAAATTCCCCAATCTCTATAGCGAATGCATGAAGTGCCGAGTTTTGAAAGGCACGAACCCTTTCGAGAGGCTGACCAGAAAAATTATTTGCTAAAGCCATCTCACAACTTTCTTCTAGGAGACTTTTTTTAACCTGAAATTCTTGGGCCTTCTTTTTTTTCTTCTTTTCTCTTTGGTCTTTTTGAATATCTTTATGATCTGCGACCTTAACACCGCCAAAGCTTTTATCCGTGTTTAAATTCTGGTCTTCTGTTTTAGAATTTTCACTGGGTCTTTCAGTTTCACCCACTACAGATGAACGAACATCGATTCCCTCTTGAAATTCTTGAGGTTCGAAAGCCTGAACAGGCGGCTGAGATTCAGCGTCTTCTGTATCTTCTTTTTCCATGTCCAACTGGCTCATAAAATCTTCTAGAAGAGCTCCTAGGTCGGCCTCTCCAGCATTCTCCTCATTTTCCAAACGGCCCTTTGCATGGTGAACAATGGGGCCTGTTTGTTCAACAGAATCATTTTTAGAAGCTTCGAGCTCGGAAGCTTTGCCACCTTCGCTGTCCCCGCCAGCTTTAGGAAGTTCAAAACCCCAATTGCCCTGTTGACTTTGGCCTGTGGAATTGACCTGACTTTTATTCCCGTCACCACCGATATAGGTCATCTGTGAGGCTGGCTGACTGCCATCTTCAGAGCCACCCAACTGGCTCAAAATCATTTCCATCATAGATGGTTGTGGTTGAATTCCCCCTTGAACATGGGCCCCTGTGTTTCCAAAATTGGTGACATGAATTGATGACGCATTTTCAATATTTTCCCATTCATTAAGACTTCCAGAAACATGTGTGAATGACCCTTTTTTGTCTGCTGCTAAGCTATCTTTAGCTTTGTGCTTAGTCATTTGGCTCTTGTTTATAATCAATAATTTCATCCACAAATTATGGGCCGACACTAACCCTGGAATTTTATAATTTGTAGCTGAGTTGTTGATTTTTTTGCGAGTACCAGCCTCATAATCTTCTCCAATGGCAATGACGGTAGTATTTAAGGCCATATTTAAAATTCTTGGAAATTTTTCTATTGCTGGGTGTGGAAAGTTCATACTAATGGCGACGACATCAGGAGGATTTTGCATACAGTTGCCAAGAAACTGTTTCAAATCATAAAAGGCGCGAACGTTAACCGGCCGGGTTTCTGCTAGTTTTTGGCAAACTCGGTTTAAGGCATTGGGATTGGATCCCAAAATAAAAAGCTCGGTTTTTGGACTATTACCCATCAAGAGGGTATCGGAAAATTCTACCAGTTAATTGAGATATTTAGCGCAATTTCGACCATCGTCGATAAATTAAATTTTAAAACAAAAAAGCGCGGCCATGAAACCGCGCAATTTTAAGTCTAACTTTAGATAACAACTGGACTTTTGGCTTAGTTTACACCAAGAGCTTTAGCGATAATACCTGCAATGTTGTTTGTTACAAGGAAGGTAAAGATCACGAGTGATTCCATAAGAGCCAGTGAAATGATCAAAGGAATGAAAATCTTACCTTGAGCTGATGGGTTGCGAGCAATACCATCAAGGGCAGCAGCCGCCGCTTTACCTTGACCAGAAGCCGCTCCAAAGGCTGCAAGACCGATACCGATACCAGCACCAATTGCCATAAGACCCACAAAGTCAGTGTTTCCACCTTTGGCTGCCATTTCCTCTGCGAAAGCAGGGATAGAAAGCATCATTAATCCAAAACTCACTGCAACTCTGTTTAAAATGTTCATCGACGTTTCTCCTTTTTAATGATCATCGTGTGCTTGAGCCATCATGACGTAGGCCATGGATAACAAAGTAAATACAAAAGCCTGAATAAAACAGACCAATAATCCTAAGACGTAAAAAACCATGGGCAACCAATAAACCATCCACGAAGGAAGGATTTCCAAAAAGACGCCTAATACAGCGTGGTCGCCAGTCATGTTTCCAGCAAGACGCAATCCAAGGCTAACTGGGCGAAAAAGGTGGGACACCAATTCAATGAAGAACATAAGAATCAAAAGTGGGATGAACCAAATGGTCACAGGCAAGTGACCTAAGAAATCGTGAATATATTTGAAGCCCTTCGCCTTAATCCCAATGATATTGTAGGCCAGAAAAGAAAAGATCCCTACAGCAAAAGTCGTATTGAAATTATCCGTGGCGGGTGTCATTCCAGGGATCAAACCCACCAAGTTGTTTACTAAAATAAAAGTAAAAATAGAGGCAAACAGAGGAATGTATTTGTGGCCATGGCCTGGCCCCAAAACCATTTCCGTGAGTGACACAATAAATTCTGTAAGGGTTTCGAAAAAACCTTTGATTGAAAGGCGACCGGCTGGAATAACAGCTTTTTCTCCGGAACCTAAGGCCAAGCGGCCCTGTACAGAGAGGACAACCAACCCAAGGGTCACGACAGCAGCTGTCGCCACATGAGTGTTGTGGTGCTCAACCCCGGGAATCATCTGCGTCCAATTAAAATGTACTGCCAACTTTATTCCTGCTTTGTTTTTTGAAAGCCCAACCACAGAATGCTGGGTAGCACCCAAACCCCATATCCTGCTGCCAAATGCAAAAAGGAGAGGGAAAAGCTCTCAACCAATTTATAAACTACATATATTAAAATCGGCCATTTGAATACAATGACACCAATAAGCAATGCAATATTTTTTTTGTAAAACCCTAAATAAACCGCCATTCCCAGGCTCATCAGACTGAAGGTCATTAATGCAACACCAACCACAAAACTCCAGGCGATAGGGCCTTTCCCTATTAATAACGCTAAGCAGCTAACAAGAATGGCAGTGGCCAGTTGCCAGAGAAAAAAAGACTTAAAGGAATCAATCGGGATCTCGTCTTCCATAGGCAAGATATATACGCACAAACCATAGGGTTAGCACCATCATTATCAACGTCACCAGCACAATATTGGGATCTGCCGAAAGAAGGCCTGAAATATATTCATGAGCCCAGTAGGCCGAGAGAATATATACCGACAATTCTAGGCCCATTCCCAAGGCCTGCCTTAATGCATCCATCAGCGTCGATTCCATCCCTTGCCAGTGGGTACTAAACCCATTTTGCGACGAATGTGGCTTATTTTAGCCGATATGAAATCTGGGCTATGGTAGCTTTCTCGCAACTTCTCTAAGGCAGAAATGGCCTGACTGTACTGAGAAGATTCTTCGAAGCTCATCGCTAAATGAAGAAGAACGTGGGATTCTTTGGCCATTTTTTCATAGTTTTTGATCACGTTCTGGTAAGTGTCTGCGGCTTCTCGATAATGCTTTTGGGCAAAGAGAATATGACCTTTTAAAAGGTGACCTTCAAATAAAAGGCCTTTGTTTTTGGTTCCATCGATGAGAGTTTGCACCTCAAACCTTGCTTGGTCCAAGTTATTGAGAAAATAATAACATTTTGCCACCATGAGTTGGTTTTGATGTTGATTAAAATTGATGGCAATCAGTTCGTAATAGTGGGTGAGGGCTTCTTGATAATTTTTTAACTTAAAAAAGTAGCTATCAGCCATCTGCTGCTTAGCACGAACCCTTCCAGCACGATCCTGGGCATGAAGGGCAATGTAGTTCAACTCGCCAACTGATTTTTCATAATCTCCGGCAGATTCGTAAATATATACTAAATTTTCAGCACTTTTTATTTGTAATCTTAAATCCGAAGATTCTCTTTTTAGTTTTCGAAAAAGCTCTGCAGCCTTTTGATTGTCTCCATTCTCCAAGGCTTGCTCCGCCTTGGAGAGGACTCTTTGATCTGGCTTTTCAAAGCAAGCCGTTAAACTAATTAGAATCAATAGGAGCGGGAGTGTCCTCATCGCCTTCATCGTGGATAATGGCGACTCCTGTAACGAACTCACCTGTTTTAAGAGATATCAAGCGCACACCTTGGGTGTTTCGGCCCATTTTAGATACGTCATTTGAAGACATGCGGATCGTCTGCCCTTGATCTGTAGTGATCACGATATCATCGGTATCGATCACAGCCTTTGCCGTCACTACTTTACCTAATTTGTCGATAGATTTTTGAGTGATAATACCTGAGCCACCACGCCCTTGTGTTCTATATTCCTCAACAGGGATACGTTTACCATAGCCACCAGCCGTGCACACCAAAAGATCGACATTCGAATCTTTTGGCAAGACTTCAAGTCCAACAACTTGATCTTCACTACTTAAAGTGATGGCTTTGACTCCACGAGCTGTTCGACCCATGGCCCGCACATCACCTTCGTCAAAGCGAATGGATTGTCCTTGCTCCGTCGCAACAAGAAAATTGCATTTACCATCGGAAACTTTTGCTTGCAGGAGTTCATCATCAAGATCCGTTGTTAAAGCAATAATCCCTGATGGACGAGGGTTAGAAAAGGCACTCAATGGTGTCTTTTTAATGATTCCCTTTTTAGTAATCATAACCACGTACTTGTCATCTGCGAATTCATTCACAGGCAAAACCGCCTGCACAGATTCTTTATTGATATTGATCACATTAACAACGGCTTTCCCTTTAGAGGTTCGGCTTCCTAGTGGTAGTTTGTGCACCTTCGTCCAATAGACCTTCCCTTTGTCCGTAAAAATCAAGAGAGTTGTTTTAGTTTCAGCCACAAAGATGGAGGTGACATAATCTTCTTCGCGAGTACCGGCACCTTTTAAGCCTTTGCCCCCTCTTTTCTGAACCTTATACTGATCAATAGGGATTCGCTTGATGTAACCATTTTGAGTGAGCGTCACCACCATGGTTTCCTGAGCGATAAGGTCTTCATCGTCGATCTCTTCACTGTCAATTTCCAATTTGGTTCGACGAGGGTTTCCGTATTTGGTTTTGATCTCTAGAAGCTCATCTTTGATGATTCCATAAATTTTTGTCACATCAGCAAGTACCATTCTGAGCCATTCAATCTTTTCACGAAGCTCTTTAAGTTCATCAATGATTTTTTGCTTTTCGAGGCCAGTGAGGCGGGCCAGTTTCATATCTAAGATCGCCTGAGCCTGCTTTTCAGAAAAATCAAATTGATCCATCAAAGCCACTTTAGCAGAAGCCGTCTCCTTGGAAGCACGGATAGTGGCAACAATGGCGTCTATGTTGTCCAAAGCTTTTTGCAAGCCTTCTAAAATGTGGGCTCTTCCTTCGGCTTTTTTTAGCTCATAAATACAACGCTTAGTAACGATGTCTTTTCTATGATTAATAAAGGCTTCAAGTGCTGATTTTAAATTAAAAGTTTTAGGCTGATTTCTTGCATCAAGTGCCAATAAGCGAATACCAAAACTCACTTGCATCTGGGTATATTTATAAAGGCGATTGAGGATAACATTGGAGTTCTCATTCTTTTTAAGAACGATGACGATTTGCATACCCTCGCGGCTAGATTCATCACGAATGTCGGAAATGCCTTCAATCTTTTTATCGCGGACAAGATCGGCGATACTTTCAATAAGGCGAGCTTTATTCACTTGATAGGGAAGCTCAGTAATATGAATTTCTTCGCGGTCGCCCTTTTTTTCAATAATTTCAGCGACAGCTTTCAGCTGAATAATTCCATGGCCCTGCTTATAAGCTTTCAAAATTCCCTGGCGACCAGCAATTGTCCCAGCGGTTGGAAAATCGGGGCCTGGGATCAATTGAATTAACTCATCAATAGACAATTGAGGATCATCAATAAGGGCCACACAACCATCGATTACCTCACTTAAATTGTGAGGAGGAATGTTGGTTGCCATACCAACAGCAATACCAGAACTTCCATTCACCAAAAGATTTGGGAACTTGGATGGTAAAACACTAGGAATCATCAAGGAATCATCATAGTTAGGAACAAAAGGAACCGTTTCTTTTTCAATGTCTTCGAGCAGAGCTTCTGCTAGGCGGGTCATGCGCACTTCTGTATAACGTTGGGCGGCTGGGCTATCACCATCGATGGACCCAAAGTTACCTTGCCCATCGACAAGAGGCTCGCGCATGGAAAAGTCTTGCGCCATGCGAACCATGGTATCGTAAACAGCCACATCTCCATGGGGGTGATATTTACCAATCACGTCTCCAACCACACGGGCTGATTTCTTATAGGGCTTGTCGTGTGTGTTTCGAAGGTCGTGCATAGCAAAAAGAATGCGACGGTGAACTGGCTTTAAACCATCACGAATATCTGGAAGGGCACGACCCACAATAACACTCATCGAGTATTGCAGATAAGCTTCCTTCATTTCCGTATTGATATCGATCTGGGAAATACTTTCCTTAATCTCTTCGCTCATAAACTACCTTTAAACGTCCAATTCTTTAACTTTAAGTGCGTTGTCGGAAATAAAATTTCTTCGTGGCTCAACACTTTCACCCATCAAAATACTAAAAATTTCATCTGCAGCCATGGCATCATCAATCGTTACTTGCAATAAATGTCGGTTCGCCGGGTTCAAGGTGGTTTCCCAAAGCTGTTCAGGATTCATCTCTCCAAGACCCTTATAGCGCTGAATGTAAGCTCCCTTGCGTCCAAGTTCCATAAAGTAGTCATAAAAACTGCCATAATCCTCAAACACTTCTTCGGAGTCCCCGCCTAATTGAATCGGAAGTTTTACTGTTGCATTTAGCTTGTTCCATAATTCGCGAGAACTTTCCAAAAACTCAGAGTCTAATTTTGATTTAATAAATTTGTTATCTTGATAGTGGCCAAATCGACTTGTTCTAAATGTGACCTCTTCAGGGCTATGTTGAATCAATTCAACATCAGTGATTTTGTAATGAGTCTCACCAGAAAGAACTTCTTTAAGTCCTTTCACAAGCTCTTCACACTTTGCTTTACTATTAAAGAACTCTTCAACCTTTATATCCTTTCTCAGGATATATTTAATAAGATCAGGTTCAGTATGAAGCGAGTTTGCTTTGAGCCCATTAACGAACTTTAAAATATTCATGATGAAATCACGAAACTCTTGAGAGCCCGTTTTATCATAACCTTTGATATCGATGCTTGCGATTGTGGATTCTAGCAGAAACTCAGTAAGATGTTTTTCATCTTTCAAATAAACTTCTTCTTTACCTTTTTTGTATCGATAGAGAGGGGGCTGCGCAATATAAACATAACCACGCTCAACAATCTCTGGCATTTGTCTAAAGAAAAAGGTGAGGAGCAGTGTTCGAATATGTGATCCGTCAACATCCGCATCCGTCATGATGATTATTTTATGGTATCTTATTTTATCTGCGTTAATTTCGCCTTTACCAATCCCTGTCCCGAGAGCTGAGATCATCATTTTGATCTCTTCATTGGAAAGCATTTTATCAAAACGGGCTTTCTCAACGTTAAGAATTTTTCCTCTCAACGGTAAAACTGCCTGAGTGCGACGATCGCGAGCCTGTTTTGCTGAACCACCCGCCGAGTCTCCCTCCACCAAGTAGAGTTCACAAAGCGAAGGATCTTTTTCTTGGCAATCCGCCATTTTCCCTGGAAGAGAATGAGAATCCAGAGCTGATTTTCTACGGGTCAATTCCCGAGCTTTACGGGCGGCTAAACGCGCGCGCGCCGAATCCACACATTTACCAATGATAGTTTTTGCTGAACCAGGATTTCGATCCAACCAATCAGAAAGCTTTTCATTAACCAGACTTTCAACAATTCCTTTAACTTCGTTATTGCCAAGTTTGGTTTTTGTTTGCCCTTCAAATTGAGGTTCAGGAACTTTTACGCTGATGATGGCAGCAAGACCCTCTCGAATATCATCACCTTCAAGATTTTCCTTCATGTTTTTAAGAAGGTTTTTATTTTGAGCATAAGAGTTTGTCGTTCGAGTAAGAGCACCTCGAAAGCCCACTAAGTGGGAACCACCCTCATGGGTGTTGATGTTGTTACAGTAAGTGTATATGGATTCACTATAAGCATCATTCCATTGCATGGCGATTTCAACATCCACGCCCTCTTTGTTTCCAGAAAAATAAATAACATCGTTATGAAGGGATTTCTTTTTATCATTAATGAACGAGATGAATTCTTTAAGTCCCTCCGTAAACTGGAAGGTGACTTTTTTATCTTCGTCAGGACGCTCGTCCACCATTTCAAAAACAAGGCCGGCATTTAGGAAGGCCATCTCACGAAAACGATTACTCAGGGTTTCAAAGTTAAAGCTTAGGCCTTCGCCTTTAAAAATTTCACGATCAGCTTTGAATGTAACCTTTGTTCCCGTTTTGTCGGTGCTACCGATATCTTGAAGTTCAGAAGTGGGTTTTCCCTTTTCATAGGCTTGTTTCCAAATTTTTCCATCACGATGAACTTCCACTTGGCAAAAAATGGAAAGAGCATTCACGACAGATGCGCCCACTCCATGCAGACCACCAGAAACTTTGTAGGTGTCTTTGTCAAACTTACCGCCAGCATGAAGTACTGTATAAACAACTTCCAGAGCTGACTTTCCACTTTTATGTTTCGCCACAGGAATACCGCGACCGTTATCTTGGATAGAGATACTCTCATCGGGATGAATGGTGATTTGTATTTTTGTGCAATAACCAGCCAAAGCTTCATCGACTGCGTTATCAACAATTTCGTAAACCAAATGGTGGTATCCACGAATGCCTGTATCACCAATGTACATACCAGGGCGCTTGCGAACAGCTTCTAAGCCTTCGAGCACCTGGATGGAGTCAGCATCATATTTTTTGTTCGTTTCCATTACAGAATTTTCCACTACTTCCTGATTCTCAGACACTTAGGCCTCCTGGGCTCACCATGACTCCTTCAGTGAATCGTCCATTTTCTACTTCAAACACAGATGAAGCCGTAACCTCTGGTAGAGGGGAGGCATCCGTGGTCGTCAAAAATATCTGTGATTGGCTACCCACCAGATATTTCATAAATCGCTCCTGCTTTTCCCGATCCAATTCTGAAAGAACATCATCAAGTAAAAGAATAGGAAAATGCATATGGACTGCATAGTGTAGCCTTATATGCGCCATTTTGAAAGCTAATATTATAGCCCGTTGCTGACCTTGTGAACAAAAAAAACGGGCGTCATGGCCGTTAAAATAGAAATGTACATCATGTTTGTGCGGTCCCACGAGACACAACCCAGAACTGAGTTCCCGATCTTTCAATTGCAACCATCTTTTATACATAGCATTACGCAAATGCTCTCTATTGTAAGCGAGGGCAGAGTTTCCAGAAATGACATAATCGATACTTAAATCACCATAATGTTCATCCATAATGCTTAAAAATTCCGCCAGAAGCAGTGGCCCCATTTCTTCGATAGCCCGTAAACGGTATTCACAAAGAATAGCAGATTTTTCAAATAACATGTGGCTCAAATCCCGAAGCAGAATCTCGCCTTGCCCCATGGAAACAGCGCCCTCTTTTAACTGCTTTAACAAACTACTTTTTTGGCGAAGGATTCGGCCACAGTCTAAAAACAAGGGAGCATATTCAGGGTAAACGCTCGTGCAAACATCATCGATGAGCTCCCTTCGTTTTTGAGCAGGTCCCTTTACAATCATAAGGCTTTCCGGGGAAAACAAAACAGAAGGAAGCCTAGCCCTGAGCAAGGTTGAGGAGATTGGCTTGCCATTGATGCTCATTTTTTTTCTCCCCTTATGCACAAAGATTTCCACATTGTGGGAGAGGTTCTTCCAATGAAAGTGTCCTGAAACTTTAAACCCTTCGGCGTTTCTTTTGATTAACTGGGAGTTGTCGGTCGTGCGGAAGGACTTACCATGGGTGAGCATAAAAACAGCTTCGATGAGATTGGTCTTCCCCTGCCCATTAGGTCCGCGAAAAATGTTGAGCCCTGGCCGCAACTCTAAAGCCTGGTGCTCAATGTTGCGGAAGAGCCTGAGTTCAATGGATGTCAGGGACATAGATGGATTTCACTCCATCAAATGCGCATAGGCATAACAACACAAGTGTAATTGGTGTCATTCTGTGGGCGAATCAATCCTGGGGATAACTGTGTGTCTAATTCGAGACTCAGCTTATCCTCTTGAAAGCTGTTAAGAATATCCAAAATGTATTTGGCATTAAAACCAATTTTGAGATCATCACCGGTGTAATCCACCTCGATTTCCTCTTTGGCATCGCCAAGTTCAGGGTTATTGGAGCTAATTTCCATGCGTCCCTTGGAAAGGGCAATGGTAACCCCTTTCGATTTTTGGTTGGAAAGCAAAGAAACCCGGCGAATGGAACTCAATAAAGATTCGCGATCAATACTTGCTGTCTTTTTTAAATTCTTTGGAATGAGCTGCTGATAATTCGGGTATTTACCTTCGATCAAGCGGACCATGAGCACAGTGGATCCGGATTTTACAATCAGCTGTGATCCCTCAACCGCCATCTGTAGCGGCTTGTCTGAAAAATCCATAATCTTTTTTACCTCAGCAAGACCCTTGCGAGGAATGATCACACCCGATGTGATGATATTGGCCGTCTCACCAGAGGTGAATCGATCCACCAGGCTTAAGCGATGGCCGTCAGTGGCGACCATACGAAATTGGGTTTTCCCATTGACGGAATTCTTTTCAAAGTAAACTCCATTAAGGTGATAGCGAGTTTCGTCGTTGGAAACACTATATATAGTGCGATCAATCATATCCATCAGAACATCTGGGTTTACTTCGATGAAGTCATTAGTTTTGAAAGTGGGAAACACTGGGTATTCCTCAGGTCCAATGCCAACGATGTTAAATACGGATTTGTTTTGCTTAATTTGCAGACGGTTATTGGACTTGGCTTCCAATTGAATCGGACCGTCGCCTAACTCTCGGATAATATCAAAAAGGTTTTTAGCATTCACAGCAATGCGCCCTTCTTTTTCGATGGTCACAGGAGCTTGGTCAGTAAGACTCACCTCAAGGTCTGTTGCAAAAACTTGAAGCACTCCATCAACGGCCTGCAAAAGTACGTTGATGAGAATGGGCATAGTGTTTCTTTTTTCGACAATGTTTTGAGTTTTACTGAGAAGAGATACCAGATCTTTTTTATCAATCTTAATTTTCATTTTGAGTCCCTTATATTACTTCTTCTTATTAATTATAAATTTAGTAGTAGTAGTAGGCCCTGTCCAAAGGGCACTTTATCTTCTAACTGTTTAAAATATTTAAATTCTTTTTGTGGAAAATGTCGGAGAAAAATCTCCCTTTTTTTAACCCCAAATTGTGGATAACCAGTTTCCAGATTTTAATCATCAACTTATCCACGGTATTATCAACAATCACAATTCACACCCCTGTGATATTGTGGATTCTACTCTGTAAATCTTCGAAATCTCTTTTTAAATCGGAATTTATGCTCAGTTCTTTTTCCATTTTGCGCAAAGCATTGAGAACGGTGGTATGGTCGCGTCCTCCAAAGGCTCGGCCAATTTCAACCAGGGATTTGTCCAAATGATTTTTGATCAAATACATGGAAAGTTGGCGAGCTAATAGCAGTGGCTTGCTGCGATTTTTGGATTTCAAATCAACAACGCGGACCTTAAAATGCTCGGCAGTGAGCTTTTGGATATCTTCAACAGTGAGCGTTGTTGTTTCATCATGAACAGCCAAAACTTTTTTAGTCAGATCCAAATTGATTTGCAAACCCTGGAGCTCCGAGAACATTTTGACCTTATTGAGGTTACCTTCCAGCTCACGAATAGAGCGCTTAGAAATTTTAGCTATATATGTAGCTACCTCTTCGGAAATGGGGATCATACGTTTTTCCGCCTTGTAGCGCAGAATGGCCATGCGAGTTTCTAGCTCAGGCATTTGAATATCAGCGATCAAACCCCATTCGAGTCGAGTGCGGATTCGGTCTTCCAAGCCTTTAATATCTTTAGGCATGCGGTCGCTAGCGACCACGACCTGACGACCCTTTTCAAAAAAATGGTTCAGGGTATGAAAAAACTCCTCTTGCACAGCTTCCCCGCGGCCCAAGACATGGATGTCATCCATCAATAAAAGATCGCAGCGCTCCCGGTATTTTTGGCGAAATTTATCCATTTCACCCCGACGAATATGAGAAACACATTCAGTAAGGAATCTTTCTGCGGAAACATAGGAAATTTTAATATGGGGAAGGTTTTCACGAATGTGGTTTCCAACGGCATGCAAAAGGTGAGTTTTACCCATTCCAGTGGGTCCACATATAAAGAGAGGGTTATAGCCTTCGGATCCTGGTCTTTGTGCAATTCGGTAAGAGGTGGCGTGGGCAAACTCATTGTTTCGACCGACCACAAATGTGGAGAATGTATACTCAGGATTGAGAAAATCCATTTTTTTAGGTGGAGGCGCATGAGTTAAGGCATTGAAAGTACTAACTTTTTGTGCATCTGCGTGAGGTTCATTTGTAGACATCACCTGGTGAAGGGCGCTTGGACTTTCTGGATCCACGGGAAGGCTTTTGCCGGTGACTACAAGTTCCACTTCAAATGGATTTTGGATCAAACAGGAAATTTCTGAACAAATTCGGTCAAATAGGTTCTCAGAGATCCAATATTTATGAAGCTCAGTGGGGACTCCAAGTTTGAAGCGTTTTGAATTTTCCGAGATATTTTCAATATCTATAAGATCAGTGGGTTCAAACCAGGTTTGCAAGAGTTTGTTACCCGAGTTCTTCGATGTGAGGTTACTCTTTACAAGTCCCCAGAATTCTTCTTTTTTTTCTTTCACGTTAGACCCCAAAAAACTGAAAAAAATTCAGATATCCACATTTCATAGCAATACCTGCCTACCAGTTCAACAACTTGACGGAATTAACGCTTTATGGTTTAACCGACCCTTCCAGAATTTTCGTGGAGTGACGTACATTTAGAAGTCGTATGAGGTAGATATGAAACGCACTTACCAACCAAAAAGAAAACGCCGCAAAACCACCCATGGTTTCCGTTCCCGTATGGCGACGAAAAGTGGTCAAGAAGTGATCAATAGACGTCGTGCAAAAGGTCGCAAACGCTTGGCGGTAGCCATTAGCGGTAAATAAGGTGCCATCCCTAAAGCGCCAAAAAGACTTCCAAGTTTTACGACAACAAGGAAATTTCATCCACGCTAGTCATTGGCTAGCCGTCAGTTACCACAAAAATCAAGAGGGACAGTTGCGGTGGGCATGGACCCTACCGAAAAAGATCGGCACGGCTGTCACTCGTAATCGATTGAAGCGTTGGGGCCGAGAGTTTGTTGTTAAGAGTAGTGAGAGAGAGTGGGATGTTAACTTCATCTTTAAAAAGAAAAACCAAGACTTTTACAAAAGTCTCAGCCACGAAGAATTTATTGGCACCTTTGAAAAGGTTTTTCGCAAAATTGACGATCAAGCAAAAAACAGTCGCTGACTTTTTGTTTGGTTTTTACAAACTTTTCCTTAATCCCATTTTGGGCAATGCTTGTTGCTACTACCCATCTTGCTCCCAATATGCTCGGGAATCCTTTCATCGACATAATGCTTTCAAAGCTTTGGCTTTAACTGTTTGGCGTATATTGCGATGTCATCCCTTGAGTCGAGGGGGTTTTGATCCTGTACCCTTACCCAGGGAGTTTAAACGTGAACAATAACGACAGCTTTTTAGACAAAAACACCATTTTAGCTATTGCTTTATCCATTGTTTTTTTCATTGGTTGGCAATTTTATGTTCAAGAAAAATACCCGCCTCAAGAGGAAAACAAGACTCAAGCAACCACTGCGGTGGATCAGTCTACAGACAACGTAGAACCCAGTCAGCCCGTGGTAAAAACAGATCCAAAACCCCTCAATGAGTCTACGGAAACAAGAAGTGAAATCCAAAATGCAGAGGAAAATTTTGTAGACTTCCAAGGGGAAAATCTTAGCTTCAAGATATCCTCTCGCGGGATGGGGTTGTCAGATTTAAAGTTAATTGATTACACCAATCGACAAAATGAAAATATTCATTTTGGTACTTCAGCCAATAAGTTTGGGAACTTTGCCACCCTTTTTAAGGGGCAGCCAGTAGATTTTCAAATTCACAAAGAAGGGGACAATGTATTTGTAGGCCGAGGTGAGACACCAGAAGCCTATTTTGAAAAAAGAATGGAGTTTACTGAATCTCAATATTTTGCAAGGGTCAGTACGAAGGTGCAGTGGAAAACAGGCACGAGAAATCTTCCTGTTGAAACCTATTTAGGTGATGTGGTTCAAAAGGCTAAAAAGTCTATGTTTCTCCCAGCCTATGAAGGCACAGAGTTTTTTAATATTAGTGAAGGATCTGAAGAGCGGGAGCGCATCAATTCTGAAAAATCGATGAAAGGGACTTATACCAATGTGACTCTTGCCTCGATTGGTAGCCAATATTTTGCCGTGGCTTTAAAAGATGAAACTTCTGTTCTTCCGAACTCTCAAGTTTTATATGATCCGGAAAGCCAAATTGCCTCCACGCAAGTGTTACACACGGCTATGGATGGTAAAGATATTTTTGAAATTAGTTACTTGGCTTATATGGGGCCCAAAAAATATGACATCTTAAGAGAGATTGATGCCCACCTGACTCAAATGATCAATTATGGGATGTTTAGTGTGCTCAGCAAGCCCATCTTTTCATTGCTAAAGTGGCTTTATTCGATTTTACAAAACTGGGGATTTTCAATCATTGTTTTAACCATTTTGGTAAGAATGTTGTTGTTACCAATTAATGTTTCGGCCTTTCGCTCTATGAAGAAGATGCAGAAAATTCAACCTCAGCTCAAAGCGATCAAAGAAAAATATAAAGATGATGCAGCTCGTATTAACCAAGAGACTATGGCCCTTATGAAAAAAGAAAAGGCGAATCCTTTGGGTGGATGTTTACCCATGTTATTACAGCTTCCTGTCTTTTTTGCTCTGTATTCTGTGCTAGGGCAAAGTGTTGAACTTTATAAATCGCCCTTTATATTTTGGATTCATGACCTTAGTTTCAAGGATCCTTTTTATGTGCTGCCAATCAGTGTGGCTCTACTTTATTTTTTACAGATGAATTTAACGCCGAATACAACTATGGATCCGGCGCAGGCAAAAATGATGAAGTTCATCCCGCTTCTGTTTGGCTTTTTTATGATTTCAGTACCTAGCGGGCTGACTCTGTATTTTTTCGTGAACACAGTTTTTGGAATTGGACAGCAACTTTTACTTAAAGGACAAGCGGCAGCTTAAGGAGGTCAAAAATGGGATTTCTTCAAAAAATATTCGGTGGTGGAAAAAGCGGCTCCTACAAAGATGGAATGAATTTAGTGGAAACGGTTTTGAGAGGAACTCTTGATAGAGCTAATCTTGATATTTCCTTTGACCTCAAAGAATCTGAAGAAAACGGCAAATTGTTATTGGAAGTGGATTTTTATGGTCAGGATGAAAAACTATTTACAGGGAAGGATGGTGCCCTTTTGGATGCTTTTCAGCTGTTTTTAAAAAGAGCCATTCAGAATCACTTCCCCGAGGATAATATTTTGGTGAATTGCGATTGCAATAATTTCCGTGAAAATGCTAATCAGGGGTTGATTGAGCTTGCCGAGCGTCTGAAACAGCGTGCAATTGACCAAGGTAAGTCGGTTTATTTGCGCGCTCTAGCCCCAAAAGATCGCAAAGTTATCCATCAGTTTTTGGCAAGCGATGAAAGAGTGAAAAGTCGTTCCATCGGTGATGGACTTTATAAAAAGATTAAAATTTATCCGGTTAAAAATGAGGGAGATAATTCCTCTGCTACCTAGATATGTTTCGATATGTAGATTTGGTTTCTGATACCATTATAGCACCCATCACTGCCCCTGGACATGCTGGGGTGGCGGTGCTTCGTCTATCTGGAGCCAAATCTTTAAAATGGACTCAAGATTTGTGTTCATTTTTACCAGATTCCCCAGAAAGCCATAAAATCTACGTGGGCTTTCTCAAATCGCAAAGTGATGAGCAACCGATTGATCAAGTGGTGGTGAGTTATTTTGCAAAGGATCGCTCCTTCACAGGGGATGAAGTTGTGGAAATTTCTTGTCATGGAAACCCACTGATTGTGAACCAAATCACCCACCAATTTTTAAAATTGGGGGCTCGCAGTGCTGAGCGAGGTGAGTTTAGCTTCCGCGCCTTTCACAACGGTAAGATAGATCTAGTGCAAGCAGAATCTATTCAATCTTTAGTTATGGCGCCAAGCCAGCTTGGCTCAGGGGAGTCTTTAGATCAGCTCAGCGGCCGCTTGTCAGAAAGCTTTTCAGAGCTCGAAGATCATGTGGTTACGGCTATGGCTCAGCTGGAAGCGAACATTGATTTTGTTGAGCAAGATATTGAACCTGACAGCTACCCTGCAGTGGAAAAGTATTTGGAAAAGTTTGAAAAGCAAATTTTACCTCTGATAGATAGCTATGAAGTGGGTAAAAACCTGGAAAAAGGTTTTAGTTTTTTGCTGGTTGGCCCTGCCAACGTGGGGAAATCTAGCCTTTTTAATCGAATTTTCAATGAAGATAAAGCGATTGTTACTGATATCGCCGGTACCACTCGTGACCTGATTACGGATAAGACATTTTTTGGCCATTGTGTGGTGGAGTTTACCGACAGTGCAGGATTACGTAATAGTGAGGATCCTATTGAAAAAGTGGGTGTGGAAAAGACCCTGGAAAAATGGGATCAGTGCCATAGTGCCCTTATTGTTTTGGATATTAATGAAGTCCACTTGGATTTTTTGCCTGAAAACTTCCCGGCAAAAAAGGGATTTTTTGTTTTCAATAAAATGGACCTTTTACCGGATTCGGACAGGGGAAAGAGGCTTTCCCAATTAAAGGATATTTTTGAACAAAGAAACATTCCTTTTGATGAAATGCGCTGTTTTTTTCTGTCTGCTAAAACTGGAGAGGGCGTCGAAGCTCTTAAGTTAGGTCTGCGGAAGTTCTTAGAAAGTCATCATCGCGACCATGGGGCTATGGTGACTCAAGCACGACACTTTTCACATCTTAAAAAAGCTATGGAATGGGTGGCATCTGCTCGCGACCTTTTACACCAAGAGGAGAGTCCAGATTTGATATCTCAGGAGTTATCGGGTGCTCTCAGTGAAATTCATCAGCTTTTGGGTAAAGAGTTTGAAGATAACATTTTGGATAAAATTTTTAGCGAATTTTGTATTGGTAAGTAGATATGAATAAAGGGTTTGATGCTGTCATTGTAGGTGCCGGGCATGCGGGAATTGAGGCTGCTTCAGCTTGCGCTCGCCGTGGCCTAAAAACAGCCATAGTGACCAACGAAATAGCTAAAACTGGATTTATGAGCTGCAATCCATCCATTGGTGGCTTGGGTAAAGGGCACATTGTCAAAGAAATCGATGTTCTTGGTGGCGCCATGGGAAGGGTGGCCGACCGGGTGACCATTCAATTTAAGAGACTCAATAATAAAAAGGGGCCTGCCGTACGCGGCACCCGAGTGCAGTGTGATAAAGATCTGTATTGTGACAACATGGTGGACTTTTTAAAAAGCCATGAAAATCTAAGTTGTATTGAAGCTGAAGTGAAGCGCTTGATCCTTAATGGCGATCAAGTTGAGGGCGTTGTCCTTGACGATGAGTCCGAGATCCCTGCTCAAGTAGTCATTATTACGACCGGTACTTTTATGAATGGGGTTATGCATATTGGGGATCAGCGGATTCAAGGGGGCCGGGTCGGAGAAAAGGCTACTATTGGGATTTCTGATCAGTTGGCCTCTTTTGGCTTTGAAGTTTTACGTTTAAAAACTGGAACCCCACCCCGCCTTTTAAAAGAGTCCATCAATTGGGATAAGACGAAGGCCCAGTATGGTGATGAAGAGTATCGCCCATTCAGCTTTTTTAGTGCGCGAAAACTACAGCTCCCGCAAATTGCTTGCTATTTAACCTACACTAATGAAAAGACTCACGAAATTATCCGGAATAACATTCACCTTTCCCCGATGTTCAGTGGCCAAATTACTGGCCTTGGACCAAGGTACTGTCCGAGTATTGAAGACAAGATCACACGTTTTGCCGATAAAAATACCCATCAAACTTTTTTGGAACCTGAGGGTCTCAATAGCTCCTCTATATATTTACAAGGAATTTCCACAAGCCTGCCTGAAGACATTCAACTTCAGTTTTTGAAAACCATACCTGGGTTAGAAGATGTCCAAATGATTCGGCCAGGTTATGCCGTGGAATATGACTTTATAGTTCCAACGGAACTTCATCCAACGTTGGAAACCAAAAAGATTTCCGGTCTTTTTTTAGCAGGGCAAATTAATGGCACGAGTGGCTATGAAGAGGCTGCGGGCCAAGGACTTTTGGCTGGGATCAATGCCTCTTCAAAGGTTTTAGATAAGGAAGAAATGGTTCTCGGGCGCAGTGAAGCTTATATTGGAGTCCTCGTCGACGATTTGGTGACGAAAGGCACTAAAGAACCCTACCGGATGTTCACTTCTCGTGCAGAACATCGGATGGTCCTACGTGAAGACAATAATATTGAAAGGCTTTTCGACAAAGCCTGTCGCTATAATTTGCTAAACGATGAGCAAAAATCCATTTTATCGACCATACTGCATCGAAGAGAATCCTTCTTAAATCGTTTGGATGGGTTTAAGATTTCTCCAACGGAAAAGTCGCTCGATTTATTGAATCAGATCAAGACAAAACCGATCACGAAGCAAATTCCACTTTCTGATTTATTAAAGAGAGTGGAGGTTAACGCCGAAGACTTAAAAGTTTTTGGTGATGAATTTGTTGAGGATAAGGAGATTATGGAACCTGTTTCCATTCGAGTGAAATATCGAGGCTATATTTCTCGACAAAATGAAATTGTTGAGCAGACGAAAAAGTTGGAAAAAATGGTCTTGCATTCGGGCCTCAAGTACGAAGAAATTAAGGGTCTTTCTACTGAGGAAGTTGAAAAGTTGACCCGTGTTCAGCCGCGCACCATTGCACAAGCCCAACGGATTAGCGGTGTCAATCCATCAGCAATCCAAGCTATTTTAGTTTATTTGAAGAGGGAAAGTTTTGAAAATAGACAGTGATATCAATGACTTATCTGAGTTCATCCCAGAAGCCAGTCCAGAGCATTTGGACTTGTTTTTTAAGTTTTTTGAGGTTCTTTGCAAATTCAATTTAACGGTGAACTTGGTTTCCCCTGAGTCGATTAAAAATGCCGGAAAGCGACATTTTGCTGATAGCTACCAAGGCTTAAGACTTTTTTTGGATCAAGCCCCTGCCAATGAGATTATTTACGATTTTGGAAGTGGTAATGGTTTTCCTGGAGTGATTGCAGCCATTATGAAGCCGGAGTCTCAATTTGTTTTGGTTGAGCGTGATCGGCGGAAGGCAGAATTTCTGAGGCACCTTTCTTTTGAGCTTGGTTTAAAAAATATCAACATCCATGAAGGGAATGCCCATCAGTTGCGAGACAGTGTTGTAAAGTTTGGGATGAGCCGCGCAATGGCTCCGATTCCAAAGTTTTTACTTGAGCTCCGCAATTGCACAGGCTCAGGTGGCGTGGTCTATTTATTTAAAGGTGAGCATTGGACAACTGAATTTAGCAATATTCCTCCCCAGATTTTTGATTTATGGGAAGTGGACCTTTTTGGTTCCTATACCCTGCCTGGTGATGTGATTGAACGTTATATTATCCGCTGCGTACGCTCGTGAGTAGCCAATGTTCCACGTGGAACATTCCCCTCCCATGCTTAGTCAGATGACCGAATTAATTCGACCCGATATCTAAGGCCGCTCGATAGCGCTTTTCCCAAGGTTTTTGCATAGGTTTCAGCTTTTTTTGTAGAAAATACTCGTCGGCTTCTTTTTTAGCCGCTGTTTTTAGATCAGCAACCTTATGTTCCTTGCGAATCCTTAAAGAATTGTATCTCTGCTTTCTTTTTACGATAAGGTAATCCAGCTCTTGTGAAAGCTTTTTTTGTGCTTCTTCGCCCTCGAGGATCTCCCTTTGAACGCTAGCACGCATTTCTGTATCTAAATCAGCATCAAAGTCTTTAAGGACGGCACTCACTTTTGCCAATTCTTCATCAAGCTTCTTTTTTGTTTCATCGAGGTCTTTGATATCCTTAGATAGGTCAACAATCATGGGATCGCTGGCTACATTGTAGCTCAATCTAGACTCACAGCCCAAAAAACTAGTGACTAAGATCAAAATAAGAAGGGTTTTGTAAAAAATCGTCATGTTCCACGTGGAACATCGGCATTTTCCCTTGATAAATGAAGTGGTCATTCGATATTTTTTATAAAAAGGAAGGTTTTATGGCCAAAGTAGTATGCATAGTTAACCAAAAAGGAGGAGTTGGTAAGACAACCACCTCTGTGAACTTGTCAGCGGCCCTAGCCAATTTGGGTAGGCGAGTACTCATCGTCGATTTGGATCCCCAGGGGAATGCATCCAGTGGCCTTGGATTAAAAAGGCATGAGTATCAGGATGCTAACGTCTATCACCTTCTTATTGGAGAAGTAGAGATTACTAAGACCATTTACTCCACATCTTTTGAAAATCTGCACATTATTCCAGCCAATGCGGACCTAGTAGGAGCCGAAATCGAGCTTGTGAATGAGCATGAGCGTGAATATCGCCTAAAAAAGGCGTTTGCAGAGATCTCGGCGGAGTATGATTATATTTTTATTGATTGCCCACCCTCTTTGGGGCTTTTAACTTTGAATGCTTTAACCTCGGCGGACTCCTTTCTGGTTCCTTTGCAATGTGAGTATTATGCATTAGAGGGCTTAAGCCAGTTGCTCAATACAGCGGGGCTTGTAAAGAAAAGTCTCAATCCCAATTTGCGAATTGAGGGTATTCTTCTAACCATGTTTGATAGCCGAAACAATCTGAGTCACCAGGTGGTTGGAGAGATACGTAGTCATTTTAGTGACAAAGTATTCAATTCGATTATCCCTCGTAATGTCAGACTCAGTGAAGCACCGAGTCACGGGTTACCCATATTTGAATACGACCAAAAGTCTGTGGGCTCTCGTAAATATATGGAATTAGCCAAAGAAATTGAAGATAGAAACGCTGTGGCTACTCAGTCGCTTATCCAAGAGGAGGTTCAGGATGCCCACTATTGATAAGCAAAAGTCATCAAATGTTAAAAAGCAGCGATTAGGCAGAGGTTTGGGTAGTCTCCTATCCACTGGCGCTGATGAGTTTGAAAACGCTGAGCCTAAAAAAGTAGCAGCCCGTCCCCATGAGAATAAGCCGGCTACGCAAGTGGCTAGTCAAAAGACCAGTCCAGTTATGGAAAAAGCCCCCCAAACCAAAGAGATAGACCCATCCCAGAGGGTGTGGAGTTTAGCCATAGACAAGGTGTTTCCAAATAAAACCCAGCCAAGGAAGGACTTCCACAAGGAGCCTTTGCAGGAATTAGCGGACTCCATCAAGGAGCAAGGGCTGCTTCAACCCATCACTGTTCGCAAAAAAGATGGAAAATATGAAATCATTGCCGGAGAAAGGCGTTGGAGAGCTAGCCAATTGGCTGGGCTTCATGAAGTTCCTGCTATCGTCAAAGATGTGGACGATAGAAAGTCCATGGAATTGGCTTTGATCGAAAACCTTCAACGGGAAAATCTCAACCCTGTGGAAGAAGCCCTTGGTTATCAGCTTCTCATGGACGATTACGACCTTTCCCAGCAAGAAGTAGCTAAAAAAGTGGGCAAAAATAGAACCACCGTGACCAATTCCCTACGAATTTTGACCCTCCCCAAGGAGATCAGGGGCTGGATTCGCGAAGGTAAAATGATGGTTGGGCATGCAAAAGTCCTCCTTTCCCTTGAGGACCCAGTAGACCAGGTGAAATTAGCTCAAAAAACCATGGGTAAAAAGCTTTCGGTCAGGGCTCTTGAAAAAGAAATTCGCAAGCTCGGTAAATCAAAATCTTCTTCAATCAATGCCATTGGGGTGAGCGAGAGACTGGCGGAAGGACTAGCTACGGACTTGCAAAAAGTGCTGGGCACAAAGGTCAATATTCAGTACAAATCCGGCAAAGGAAAAATCGAAATTTCCTTTTATTCTGATGACGAACTTTCGCAATTTTGTGAGCGTATTAAAGAAACATGGCACCTAAAAAAGTAAATCGAGATGAAATTACGGTCCTCATCGAAGGCGGATGCCACTTTGAGGGTCGTTTAGCTTTTGAAGGAACGGCTCGTATCGCCGGAAGCTGCAAAGGGACCATAAAATCTCCAGATGTTTTAGTGATTGAAAAAGGCGCCCAAGTGGATGCTGAAATTGAAGCTTCAGAGGTTTTAATTTTTGGTGACGCCAAAGGTAAGATCCATGCTGCTGAGCAGGTTCGCATTGCGCCCCAAGCTTCTTTCCACGGAGAAATTTGCACCCCCATTCTTCACATTGACGAAGGGGCTGATTTCCAGGGCCACGCTCGAAAACCTTAAAATCACTGATTTCGCTTGACCCCATTTGATATGAAGCATAAGTCATAGCTCAACCAAATATCGTTGCAGCTGGTAAACTTATTATGAGTCAAGTTTTAGAGATTCTTACGTCCCTAGGCATAGATAGCACTTTCTTCTATCAATTTGTTATCTTCTTTATTGCCTTTTTATCCATGAATTTTATCGTTTTCCGACCCTATTTGAACGCCCATGACGAGCGGATTCGTCGCACCGTAGGCGGCCAAAAAGAAGCAGAAGATTTGATGCAAAGCGCTGCAAAAGAAGAGGAAATCTATAAAGCCGAGGCTCGAAAGCTTAACTCCGAAATCCGGGAAATATTTGCAACCTCAAATGCCAAGGCAAAAAAAGAAACTGAGGAGATCCTCAACCAGGCGAAAACAGAAGCGGATCAAGAAGTGGAAAAGGGCCGCAAAAGCCTAGAAGCCACAATTCAAGAGGTCCGAAAAGAAATGGAAGCTCATATCCCAGAAATTAGTAAAAAAATTGAAACAAAGTTTACGGGGCCTCTGCAGTGAAAAAGATCCTTTTTGTATTTATTTTTCTTAGTTTCGCAATAGCCCAAGCTTCTGGGGGCGGCGGCCACCATGAAACGGGTGTCCCCATGGGAACCGTGATGTCTCAACTTGTGAACCTTGGACTCCTCATCGCAATCCTTTTCTTTTGGCAGGGGAAAAACATTGCCAATGCCTTTGCTCAGAAGAAGGAAAACTTTTTGAAGAGCGTTGAAGAGGCCAACTCTGCAAAAAAGGAAGCCGAAAATAAATTAAAAGAGGTTGAGCACCGTTTGCAGGAGCTTTTGGAAAACTACAAAAAGAGTGTCGACAAAGAAAAAAAAATGCAGAAGAAAGCTATCGTACTCAAGTCTCCAATGCGCGCAATGACGGCGAAAGAATTAAAACCACGGCTCAAAACTCACTGGAAAGTGAAATTCACAAGCAAATTGAAAATTTGAGAGTAGAGACATTTAAAAAGTCAGCGGAAAAAGCTGAAAAAGAAGATCCTCAACGGTCCGCCGCAGGGCGCGGCGCTCGCGAACGGGCGGGCGCTGATCCAGATCGTCACCGGCCTCAAGGACGGCGAGGGCTACGAAGGCGTGCAGGTCGACTGGGGCCAGGCGGTCAAGACCATGACCGACGGCTCGGTCGACGCGATGGTGCTGCCGGTCTACCTGCCGGACCCGCGGATGACCCAGGCCTCGGCCTCGGGCGCGATGACGCTCTACTCGGTGCCGATGGAGATCATCGCCGGCGAAGCCTTCCAGAAATACATCACCAGCCCGGGGA
>JAGQZY010000140.1 GCA_020435205.1 Bdellovibrionales bacterium
ATTTTCCAACTCGCACTCGTGAGGTCGGGGTAGGGGACCATAGAATATAGTGCCTTTCCGATAAAAATTGACCTCGGCGAGGTGCTGTATCGGGGCCTTCCTGGGTGCCTAGGGTTCCTACTAACATAGCATTGCCAACATTCAATCCGAGTTCGACATTTTGTTGCATGGGAAAAAGTCGCCCTTGATCGACGTTACTATTTTTAAAATAAGTTTGGATACCACGAACATCACCACCAATTTTAACTCGTTCAGTATTTTTGACTGAAAAAGCCGGACGAGCAAAAACGTCACTCACGCCCCAAGTGCTGAGCAGTTCTTTTGAGAGCGAGCGCCCATAGTCAGTCAGAAGCCCTCCGCCATTTGGAGATACATGACAGGCGATACAGGCGGGATAGCCATGGGTGACCATCCTCTCAAAGGCATATGAAGCTGACAGGTTTAAAAAAATGATGAGAAATGACAGTATTCGCATAACTAGAGTCGCCTTATTTATATTGTTGAAACTTCAGTTTCAAACTCAATTTTAACATCTTCTGCAACTGTAATCCCCTGATAGCTGGGGATCTCAATCTTGAAGTCACTCAATTTAATGGGAAGTTCTGCTTTTAGAGTCAAACCTTTATCCGTCTTGCTGATCTGCGCGACTCCTGAAACCTTTTTTTCAACTCCGTGCAGTTTAAGCCTTCCAGAAAAAGAAGCGGACCCATTTAAGTTGTTTGGAAGGGTTACATCCTCAAACTTAAGTGAGGTGGTTGGGTGTTTTTCCACTTCCAAGTATTTGGTTTTCATATGCTCATCACGAAGTTCGATGCCTGTCGCTAGAGTTCCCAGTTCGAAACTCAACTCTCCGCTGGCTTTGTTGTCAGTAATAGTAACTTTGCCAACAGCACCTTTGCCTTCCCCGTGAATATTAATAAGATTTGGCCATCCCTTTGTTTTAAAGTGAACCTTTCCTTTGTCTGCATTCACTTCATAAGACATTGGCATAGCAAACAGGTTTTGGTAAGCGATGAAAATTAGGCTTGTTAAAAATATTTTTTTCATAAGTCATCCTCGTTGTAGGGAAGTTTAAGTTCAATCCATTTTTCAATGGTCTTCAATTCATCTTCAGTCACAGGATCAACGACTAAAGATACGTCATCAAACCCATTGTTAAATGGCATAGCATCAAAGAAAAATTCGTCTTCATCCACTCTTCCGAGCATAGATCCAATAAGATGACTATCATTAGGTGAATCAAGGTTGATGAGGGCCTTGTAGCGATCCATGGCCTTTCTGATTTCAATAAAGCTATTCAGATTCAGTCCAGCGCCTCGGTTCCCGTAGGAATTGTGGCAAAGGGTGCATTTGGGGCCAAGAATATGATTTCGAATGGAAATATAGGTGGGCTGCAAAGTTTTTTGTATAGGATCTTGGGCAGGCTGATCAGAAAACTCGGGGGCTCCTTGAGAAACCCATTTTAGTAAAAGATTTTTATCGGTGGCGCTGACAAGTGCGACTTGTCCTCCCTTTATTTTGGGAAAGGGCATTTTATCCGAGGTAACTAGGCTTGCAATAGCTCCAAGGGACTGCTTAACGGATCCATAGTCATTAAAGTGGGAGTGACAAGCCACGCAATTATAAGGCTTTAGTATTTTTGATTTTATTTCGATAAAACTAATATTTTTTGTGACAGGTGCTGGTTTATCGGTATCTGTGTCTTGATTCACGACCTCAGGGGCACCAGCATTCAACCAAGCTCGGAACATGGCTAATTTGTCTTCAGTAAGCGCGGGTGCACCAAGAGGCATGCGGCGGCTTGGATTTGGAGACTCCATTCTTTCCAGCATAGCGAAAGCAGAAGCTTTAACAAGATCGTAATTTTCATAGGCTTTATGCCGCCCGGTGTGGCAGCTTATACAGTGAGGTTCCAAGATTTGAGATTTAATTATTGCAAAATCAAGAGTCAATTCCGAGGCAGGTCCCCCTAAAGAGGATGGGACATCCTCGGGGGAGGAAACTCGATTATAGTTTCCGCAGAACGCAGTCATCATTGGAATAAAAAATATAATCAATAGATTTCTCATAGTTCCCCCAAGGATCGTTAAGATAGGCTATAGACGGGGCTTTTCGCCAGTTTGAGATTCAAAATAGTCATCGGCATCTTTTTCTCTGCGAGCAAGGTCATTGTCAAAACGTGCCTTAGCCCCTGCGCTGATAAAAAAGTGCATGCGATTCCCATTTTGGGTGAAAAGCATTGGGTTGATATCCACGAAACTGCGATTGGCCATGGCCCATGCGCACCAGCCTCCGTAAGTAGGCTCATATTTCGTTGGGTTGTTTAGAAAAGTAGAACGATTGTCTTCCGAAGCAAAGCGATAAACAACATTACCATACTCAGCAGAAATGTTCGGGTTTCCTTGCAAAGCTTCGCCACCATGTTCGGCAAAATAAGCAACAGGATCAAAACCCTTGAGCCCGAGCTGGCCATCAAGATTGTATTCAGCTTCATTGCGATCTGGCTGCTCCGGAGTTGGTGTTGCCCAGGCTTGTAAGCTGGTAATGAAAAAAAGTGTGGTTAATAGTGTTTTCATCATAATTCTCCCCTCAATAATTGAGTTAATGGCCAATGGCCGTTCTGTTGGGTATTCGCCAAGAATCTCAATTTGTGACGAAAGATTTTTCAGTTTTGTAGAATCCCAGTCATTTAAGGGACTAAGGTTAGAAGGTGGCGAGATGCGTTATGTGTGAATTGGATAGGTTTGAGAGGAATCCAAGGATAGAAAGAAATCTACGGGGAGTTTTGCTGTGCTGGATAAAGACTTTCTATACAACTTTATGATTTATGGTGGTGGGCTGTTGGTCACCTTTGGTCTCCCTTTTCTGCTATGGTATCAGC
>JAGQZY010000141.1 GCA_020435205.1 Bdellovibrionales bacterium
TTATCGGGCTTGAAGCGGCCTTTTGCGAAACACTGAAATGTGCAAAACAGGATTGATTGTGAAGCACATCATTATCTTTCTACACATCACAGAAAGTAATGTCATCAGAGCGAAATAAACACATAAAGAGAAAAGAAGGTGAGTGATAGCCTTCGTAAATTGTTACTTGAGCAGTAAGTCTAAGGATTTTAATGACAATTTTTGTTTTGAAAGTGTGGTTCAAGTCCGTTCTGCTAAAACCAAGTGCAACACTAGTCGAACCGTTTGGGAGTATGTGATTTCAAGTATTTACGAGAGGGCGAGAGAGAAATTCCGCCAAATTTCGACTGGGAAATTTGGTGCGCCGGACTGGACTTGAACCAGCACGATCTTGCGACCGCTAGCCCCTCAAGCTAGTGCGTCTACCAATTCCGCCACCGGCGCCTTGAGAGAGATTGGGTCATACCACAAATCCCAGGGAAGTTGAGTTCAAAATTGAGTTTGGCTGCCCAATGGCAAAGACTTGGGGCCAGTATTTTGCGCATTTTTAACCCCATCCCGGCTTGAGTTGTCTAAATAACAAGTCCGTGGCCGGGCTGGTGTTCCTAGGATGGGGGCGCCTTATCGCCAGAACGGCAAAAGCATGATGACCTCCTTTATTGAGTTATAGCCATTACAAATCCAAATGTGGGGCTGGGGGGACCTTCGGGTCCCTTTTTTCTTGTTCAATTCTACAGGATGGGGACTTTGGGGTTGAGTCCAGGAGCTGTCCATGTATAGATGGCTCCATGCTGAAATCAGAGCTTTTCTTTCAATATCCCGAACACCTGATTGCCACTGAAAAAAAGCCCATTTCTAGGGTGATGTGGGTTCAAAGCGGGGACCCGGTGGAGGTCACCCCAGCTTATGTTCTCACCCAAATTGGCCCCGATGATCTTTTAGTCATCAATGAAACCAAAGTGATCCCAGCACGCATTCATTCCGCTGAGGGCATGGAAATTCTTTTTATTAAAAACTTAGGTGAGCGCCAGTGGGAGGTCTTGTGTCCCGCCAGTCGCTGGCCTAAGGATAAAACCCTCGCTTTGCCTGGTGGGGTTGAAGCTCGCCTTGTGCAAAAAGGTCTTCCGCAAGTTATCGAACTGAATCAAGATATTGAACTCAACTACTTTGATGAAAATGGTGAGCTACCGCTACCGCCCTATATACAACAGGCCCGTGGTGAGCGTAAAGCGCGTTCGGTAGACAGTGTTCAGTATCAAGCCGCTTGGGCGGAACGGCCTGGGAGTCTGGCAGCACCCACGGCAAGTCTTCATTTTAAACCTGAGGATCTACAAAAAGTAAAATCGAGAGGGGCTGATGTCGCTAGCCTTTGCTTGCATGTGGGCTTGGGGACTTTTTTGCCGATCCAAGGAGAGAGTCTTGATGACCACAAAATGCATAAAGAGTTTGTCTCGATCCCTAAAAGCACGTGGCAAAAAGTAAAAACTTGTCATGAGCAGGGAGGTAAGGTGTGGGCTTTAGGCTCGACCGTCACCCGAGCTTTAGAATCCCAAGCCTTACACATATTTGAAGAAAAAAGTGAAGATTATATTGGCGAAACCGATTTATTTATAAAACCTGGTTTTGAGTTTAAAGTGGTGGATGTGTTGATGACCAATTTTCACCAACCGGAAAGCACTTTGATTGCCATGGTGATGGCTTTTGCCGGTCAAAAAAATGTTCTCAAAAATTATCAATGGGCCATTGAGCGAAACTTTCGCCTGTTTAGCTATGGAGACCTTACTGTATGGACGCCATAGGACAGTTTTCTATTGAAGCCACCGATGGCCATGCACGTGCTGCCACTTTACAAACCGCCCATGGGCCGGTGCAGACCCCAGTGTTTATGGCAGTAGGCACTCGAGCCACGGTTAAAGCCATGACCAATGAGGAGCTTGCGGACAATGGCTGCCAAGTGGTTTTAGGTAACACTTACCATTTGCATCTTCGCCCTGGTGAAAAAACCATCGCTAAAATGGGTGGTCTGCACAAATTCATGAATTGGAAGGGACCCATATTAACCGATAGTGGTGGTTTTCAAGTTTTCTCGTTATCAAAGCTTCGCAAAATCACTGAAGAGGGCGTACAGTTTTCTAGTCACATTGATGGTGCTAAGCTTTTCATTTCTCCAGAGAAGTCCATGGAGATCCAAATGGATCTGGGCTCGGACATCATCATGGCCTTTGACGAATGCCCGGCCTACCCAAGTACGAACCAGCAACTCATTGAATCTATGGATCTCACTATCCGCTGGCTCAAGCGCTGCAAAGAGCATATGACTCGCAAAGAAAGCCTTTTATTTGGTATTGTTCAAGGAGGACTTGAATACGACCTACGCATGCAAAGTCTGGAGAAAACTTTAGATGTAGAGCTCCCCGGTTATGCACTGGGAGGCTTCAGTGTGGGTGAGCCTATTGAAATGATGCATAAGCTCGTGTCTAAAGTGGCTCACCAAATGCCCGCTGACAAACCTCGCTACCTTATGGGGGTGGGGACACCTTTGGATCTGGTGCTGGCTGTAGACAGTGGGATTGATATGTTTGACTGTGTGATGCCCACAAGAGTGGCAAGAAATGGGACTCTTTATACTTCTCAGGGCAAGCTTTCCATTAAGCGGGCCGAGTACAAAGAGGACCCTTCACCCCTCGATCCCGAATGTGGTTGTTACACTTGCAAAAACTACACGAAAAGCTACCTTCGCCATCTGTTTATGACGGGTGAAATCCTGGGTAGCCGCCTCAACACTCTCCATAACCTCCACTATTACTTTAAGTTGATGCGCCAGGCCAGAGAGGCCATCCAAG
>JAGQZY010000142.1 GCA_020435205.1 Bdellovibrionales bacterium
TCCCACTGCGACTCATTGGGCATCTCGTGAGAATCTAAAATGTCGTTATGTCGATTGTCGAGATCCAAAACCTCTCCTTAATTGGACAACTGGCGCAGGCTTTCCCTTACGCCTTGCTCAAATTCAATGTCGACTGGCAAATTAGCCACCACGTCCTCAACATCGGAGTTGCGAAAACCAAGGTTCACCAATGCAGAAATGATTTCCTGGTGAGGCTTGCTCACCAGAGCCTTCTCAGCCTTCTCTTCGGTAATAAGGCTTCCACGCAAAGTCAGAATCATTTGTTCTGCTGTTTTTTTGCCCACTTTTGGGAGTCGAGTCAATGCCTTCACATCCTGGGCTTCAATAGCATCAATGATGATATCCAAAGGCGCCCCAGAAAGCACTTGAATGGCGAGTTTTGGACCAATCCCATTCACCGATAGCAAGCTTAAAAAAAGTCGTTTTTCTACTTTGCTTGAAAACCCAAAAAGCTGAAATACATCTTCGCGAACATGAGTGTAGATCCAGAGCTGCACGACCTTGCGGTCGGCAATATCACCCAGGGTGTTTTCAGAACATCTCACCTCATAACCAACGCCTCGACAAAGAATGGTCAAAACCCCTTCTTCCTGGTCGATCACCTGCCCCGATATATATGAAATCATAGTTCAGCCTTTCTTATTCTTTGCCTCACACTATCCTGCATAATATGGCAAAAGGCGAGGGCTAACGCATCGGAGGCGTCCAGGGTCTTTCCGCTATCTAAAGGGATTCCCAACTGCCGATAAAGCAGTTCGCGCACCAGAGTTTTTTCGGCACTCCCCGATCCAGTGATCTGCTTTTTGACCACTTTTGGCGAGTACTCAAAAATCTCTAAGCCTCTCTTATGACACTCAGCAACACAGATGCCGCGAATGTGCCCTAGCTTAAAAGCACTATCAACATTTTTTCCAAGAAAGATATTTTCGATCACAGCCACTTGAGGTTGGTGCAGGTCAATGAGCTCCCCCACTTTCTGCCCCAGCTCTGCGATTCGCACAAAAAAGTCCTGACGTTGTGGTGCGCGCAGGCAATCATGGCCCCGGTGAATCCACCGACCCCTTGGGTCTCTTTCGATAACACCCCAACCGAGATTTAATGTTCCTGGATCAATCCCCAACACCCGCATCTTGCCTACCCATCTTAGTTCCAATTTGCTTTCCATCTCAATCAATGAAAAAATAACAGCGTGAGTCAGTACGATGCCAAAAAAATTGAAGAGTATCAGCTGGTTTTGCTGAAAAACCCTCGTTCCCCCGTCTTTGCCGCTCTGGCTGAGGCCTACCGCAAAATGGGCCTTTTGGAAGAAGCCTTAGAAACGGTGACCAAGGGACTCAAATACAACCCGGATTTTGTTTCCGGCTTAGTGGCTCAGTCAAAAATCCTTTTGGACATGAAAATGTACCGCCAGGCGCTCCCGATCTTGGAAAGAGCCTTGCAACTGAACCCTGAAAACTTACTTGCTCTGCGTTTACAAGCCTTTTGCTACACCAAGCTTAAAAAGCACAGCCGTGCTTTGAAGTCTTTTAAAAGCTTACTTGTACTCAATCCCAACGATGAAAAAGCCATCGCTTTTGTGCAAAAATGGGAGTTTTTAGAGCATCTCCCCTATCAACTTGAGTCCATTGATATTGAGACTATAGAAGATTGGATTGCAAAACTTCCTTCCACCGAACAAGCCATGCACCTCTTTGACTCCCTTTACAATCGTGGGGAACTGAAGGAGGCCCAACAAGTTCTCGAGGTAGCCTCACTCATGTGGCCCCGCCACCCCGAAATTGAAAAAAGGCAAAAACTCTTTGCTGCTGACATTTCAGAAAAAAGTTCCCAATCCTGGGAGCTTCAGTTCCGCAAAAAGTTCTACCAACGCCTGCTACAACGCATTGAAAGCGGGAAGATGGTTGACCCTCTGAGCCTCAATTGACAGACTCCCGAAAAACGAGGTGCCCATGTATTCAACGTCTGATTTTAAAAAAGGTTTAAAAATTCTTATTGATGATCAACCCTACACCATAGTTGATTTCCAACATGTCAAACCAGGAAAAGGGAACCAATTCACCCGCACAAAAATGAAAAACATGCTCACAGGTTCCAACCTTGAAAAAACTTTTAAATCTGGTGAGAAATTTGGTGTTCCTGACGTGATGACTCGTGATTGCCAGTACCTCTATCAAGACGAAAATGGCTTTAATTTTATGGATAAAGAAAACTACAACCAACATAACCTTCACCCCGATGACGTCGGCGATGCCGCCAATTACCTGATAGAAAACCTTGACGTCACTTTGATGTTTTTTAACGACCGGGCCATTGGTGTGGATGTCCCCAATAGCGTCAAGCTAAAGGTGACGGAAACGGACCCTGGACTAAAAGGGAATACAGTGACTGGTGCCACCAAACCCGCCACTCTCGAAACGGGACTGGTTGTCCATGTTCCCTTGCACATTAACGAGGGTGACACTTTGAAGATCGACACTCGCACCGGCGAGTATGTTGAACGAGCCAATAACTAAGCTTTGGTCCTATTAGCCCTGACCGAGGCCAAGTCCGATCGACTTTGGCCCACTTTCCACAACAATAAGAGACAGCGCGTCAAAATCTCGCAATAATATAGATACGCGTTTTGCATAATTTCGAATTTCACCCTTGGGGAATGGCGTCGTGTTA
>JAGQZY010000143.1 GCA_020435205.1 Bdellovibrionales bacterium
TCGTCTACCTGCGTGACTGCAAAAAGATTTCTGCTCGGACAATTAATGCTAAACGCGCCGGTGTTGCGTTTTATTTGAAACACGTACTTGGCCGTAGAATTGATCAGGGAGTATTGCCTAGTATGAAGACGCCGAGCACGATTCCGGAGGTTTTGACCCAAGAAGAGGTCTCCCTGCTGGTCAATTCGCTCCATAACGTTTTCTATAAAACGGTGCTTATCGGACTTTACTCGACAGGCTTACGTTCGGAGGAAATGCGAAATCTCAAAATCGGTGATGTCGACAGCAAGGCAAATGTAATCCATGTTCGAAATGGCAAAGGCGGAAAAGATCGAAAAGCTCTACTCTCGCCCGTCTTTCTTAAATACCTAAGGCTGTATTGGCAAAAATACCGGGTGGGTGAAAAGAATAAATCGGAGTACCTTTTCACTTCTACAAAATTTAACAAAAAGACGAAAAGAAATGATGGCAGGCTTTCTCATACGGCTTTAGGCTATATCGTAAATACTGCCGTTAAGGCCGCAGGCATTAAAAAAAAGTTACCCCACACACGTTTAGACACTCGTTTGCGACTCACCTATTAGAGGTTGGTACAAACCTCAGGCACATCCAATATCTCCTTGGTCATAGTGATGTAAGAGCTGCCATCAGATATACCAGAGTATCCGATATTAAAACCATTCCGGTAGCTAGTCCTGCTGAAGGTCTATTTCATTAATGGGCTACGGGAAACCGGGGATTGAGATGGCTGATCTTTTTAGTCAGTTTAGAAACGAATTAAAGTTAAATCCTGAGCAAGCAAAAGTGGTAAATAGTATTACCTCGTGTCGCACAGCTCAGCTGGGAGGCCACGTGGATGCATGCGATGAGTGTGGACACCAAAACATCTCCTACAATTCTTGCAGAAACCGTCACTGCCCAAAGTGCCAGTTTTTGACCAAGGAAAAGTGGATTGAAAAATGTTCCAATGATCTGCTCCCATGCCCATACTTCCACGTAGTTTTTACCATCCCGGCTGAGCTTAAACCTCTAGCGATTAGAAACAAGAAACTTTTCTTTAATCTAATGTTTAAGGCGGCCTCGGCCAGCTTAAAAGAAGTTGCCAAAAGACCTAAAAACTTCGGCGCTGACGTTGGATTTATCGGGGTGTTGCATACTTGGACTCAAGAGCTGACGTTTCATCCGCATATTCACTTTTTAGTTCCAGGCGGTGGTTTGAGCGCGGATGAAGCCGAATGGAAGTCAGCAAGAGAAACTTTCTTTCTAAGCGTTAGAGTGCTCTCGAAAGTGTTTCGCGGAAAACTACTTCAGCTGATTGAAAAAAATCACGGGGAATTTAACTGTTTTGGAAAAATAGAAGATCTCAAATGCGTGAAAAGTTTTAAAAGTCTTCTTGTTTCCTGCACAAAAAATGAATGGGTAGTTTATTCTAAAAAGCCATTTGCAGGACCAAAGCAAGTCGTTCGTTATCTTGGCAAGTACACTCATAGGATCGCTATCAGCAATTACCGGCTCATCACACTTGAAAAGGGAATCGTCCACTTTCGGGCGAGGGCTCGTAGAAAAGGTTCGGCAAAAGAGAAAACGCGCATCATCAAACTCCCAGCAACAGAGTTTTTAAAGCGCTTCCTTCAGCATGTAGTCCCACATGGCTACACCAGGATTAGACATTTCGGCATTCTTGGGTCGAGGAATAAAAAAGATAAACTCGACAAAGCAAGAAAGCTTCTTGGTGAGGACAAACCACAAGCTCAGTCGGAAACAAAACAAGGGTGGCAGGTGACGCTTAAGGAGCTAACCGGTATAGACGTTACAAAATGCCTCAAATGCAAAAAGGGGATCATGAGAACCGTAGAAGATCTGCCGAAATTAAACAGTTCGTGATGCCTATCAAAATCTAGTTTTTGATGTTGTTTTCGTACAGCCACGGTACCGATGCGCCCGGATCCCAGATTTAACTTGAAACAAAGCGAGTTATGCTAAAAAATCAAGGCCTGTGCTTTCATGGAGCTCTGATAAAAGCTTCCTAAAAAGCTACAAACCCCATCTATTCCCCATAGACCAACATCCCCGCAAGGGTTTAGTACAAGTGCAAATCAATTCAATGGACCGACAGGCGCTCAAGCCCGAGGAGTCGCTGGCGCGACGCCCGAAAAGCAATTCAAGGGTTTTCGGTCATTGATTGATTTCTAGAACTTCTTACGTAATCCCCAGGCCGAAGGCCGTCGGGGATCTTTCACGAAATTTGATGGATGTGGTACGATTTGGTGTTAGATATAATGGCACTTGTACTAAACGCCTTGCGGCGTGGAATTGACCTTGCCTCTTTGCAGCGTTTTGCTCACCATCGCAAGATCTCTACCTTTTTTTCAAACTCCTACCCTTAATTGACCACCACGTTACACTCGCTCCTTTCATTTTTTAACGTTTTTGAAAGGAGAAAAACCATGGACAAAAAGTATGAGCAAAAGATGTTGGAGGAAATCAAGATTCGAGGGTTAAGCAAGGCGACAAGGATTTCTTAC
>JAGQZY010000144.1 GCA_020435205.1 Bdellovibrionales bacterium
CTTATCAAAAGCCTTTTTACTGGATCCGCTACTGACTTCGTCCTTATGGGATTTCATTGAGTACTTCAAGAGCTGCCTCCTTAATGTCCTTGGTTTGAGGTACGGTATTTTCCTCGAGAGCGGCATGGAGGCCTATCCCAGGAAGATTTTTAGCGGCTAAAATTTTAGGTTTAGCCAATAATTGGTAAAATAATTCGGAGGTCACTCGGTAGGCTAAATGCTCAGCAAAGTTAGTGACTTCCGTATCTTCATTGACGAATAAAACTCTTTTTGTTTTTTCAATGGAAGTTTTAATAGCCTGCCAATCATAAGGATAGAGGGAACGCAAATCAATCACTTCAATCTCAATACCTTTTTGCTCCTTGAGCTCTTTAGCCACCTGACCAGCCATCAAGACGTGACGGCCATAAGTCACTAAAGTCAAATCCTTACCAGGATGAACAATCTTGGCTTTGCCGATCTCAATGCAATACTCTTCCACTTTGGGCCACTTCGGCTTCCATCGGGAACGATCACCCACTGGGGCATCAATCATGGCTTTCAAATCTTTTTCATTTTCGGGTTCTCCAGGGATTAATTCCTCTCCACGCACCCGCAAAAGGGCTTTAGGAGCTAAAAATAATACCGGGTTGGGATCTTTGATGGCTGAAAGTAGTAAGCCGTAAGTATCAATAGGCGTGGAAGGCATGACCACTTTCCAACCTGGCATACGAGTCGCCCAAGCATCAAAGCTGTGAGAATGATAAATAGACCCACGAATTCCCGCTCCCACTGGGGTCATAACCGTCAGAGGCATGGGATAATTTCCATTGGAAGCCCACAAAGTATTACCAGCGATTTTTAATAAGTCGATGGTGTTGAAGATGTAATCACAAAACTGAATTTCAGCCACACAACGATCACCGGCTAAAGCAATACCCATGGCCGTGCCAATAATCCCGCGTTCATCAAGAGGGGTATTCCAGGCACACTCCACACCTTGAGTGGCAGTGAAAACCCCACCCATGGGGGCCCCCACGTCTTCACCAAAAACGTCTTTTAAGTCTAAATTCTTTTCTGCATAGTGCAGAGCCATACGGATGGATTGAGCCATATTTGCCATTAGAACTTCCTCCAATCCGCGTTTTCATTGCCAACATAGGTGTGATCCCACAGCGTGTCGGCTGTTGGTGAAGGCTCTTTTAAAACTTCATCAGCGACTTTTTTAGCAGCTTCAAAGTGCTGATCCCAAATCTTTTTTGCTTCACTTTTTGTTAAAACTCCAGCATCCACTAAACGCTTTTCAAAGGACTCGATACAGCAGATCTCTCCTTCAATGCGATTGGCGCCAGAGGCCGAGGAGTGGCCGTAAAGTCTGGATACGCGAAACTCCGCGATGACTGGTTTTCCCGTTTTACGAATGTATTCTAAATCCTCTTGAATTCCCAAATAGGTTTCGATGGGATCGTTTCCATTATAAACTTTGCTTTTTATGCCAAAGGGTTTTCCACGATCAGAAACATGCTTTTCGCCATGCTGACTATCGTAATCTGTGGAAATTCCCCATTTGTTATTTTGAATGGTAATATAGAGGGGGAGTTCTGATCCTGGACGCGAGGCCCAAATCAAGCAGCTCGCGAAATCCCCTTCAGCAGAACCCGCATCACCACCCGTCACAATGCTCACACCCTTTGTTTTTCTTCGACTCTGAGCATGGGCTGTTCCGATGGCCATAGAGTATTGCACTTCAATGGGTGAGGAGACCGGAACCACATTCCACTCTGGATAGCAGTAGTGATTAGAAAAATTGCGTCCTCCCGTACAAGGATCTGTCGCTTTGTTCATAATCAATCGAAAGGAGTCGGCTACATCCATGCCCATGGCCAATAGGGTCGGCGTACAACGATAATGGAGGTGAAGATAATCAAACTCCGGCCCTTGCCCTTTACGTGCTAGTAACCCAAGTGGCACACCGAAGGCTTCTTCGCCAGGGCCGCCGATCCAAAAGTAAGCTCCCCCTTTACGGTAAATCTGAATCATCCGCTCTTCAACAACTCGAGACTGCACCATAAGGTCAAAAATTTTGCGAGCTAAAGCTTTATCGATGGGGAGTCCACGACCCGATTTCATGATCTTCTGCCGGCGTCCAGAGGAGGCCTGGCTCTTTTGGGTCCCCGATTTTTTCTTTGTGGTTTTTTTTGTAGAGGTTGAGGTCTTTTTCCCTAATTTTTTGCTCAGAGGCTTTTTGCGGGCCCCCTTCTTTTTTGCCTTTGCCCCTTTGGATTTCCCCGTAGTCACCTGCATCAATGAACCCTTTCCATCCTGCGTCGAAAGAGAAGTTTTCTCATAACCAATTGATATTTCAAGGATTTTAGGCCG
>JAGQZY010000145.1 GCA_020435205.1 Bdellovibrionales bacterium
CGCAATCATGCCAAAAAATTCTCTAGATTTGAATTCGTTTTTCCCTTGCATGAAGCGAGCTTACGCCCCTCAACTCTCAAAACCTACCCACTCACTTCTACGATGAGCCTGTTTTATAATAGTCACCGGTTGCACTCCACGTTGGCCTATCTCAGCCCGAATGCGTTTGAGGCGCAGGCCCAAGGCCTGACACGACAGCTGGTTGGGACACGAGGGGAGACCTAAGTATGCCGTACGAAGAGATCGTTCGAGAAAGGGGAATTATGGCAGCCGATATTCAGAAGGAGGCGGAGAAAACCCTGAGCCCGAGAAATTATTCACGCGCTTTTCTTTCTGTCCTTTTTTATTGAACCACTTGATTCATCCAGATGCAGATCCCAGTGATCAATGCTCGGTGAGGTGCTCCTCTCAAACCAAGCCCACCTTAACCCCAGCAAGAACTTGCACAAAGAGCCTGCCTCCTCACGGGGGTGAGCTTTTTTTTTCTAGAGGGGTTTCTGAAGAAACGAGCGCGACTGCTTGAAAGTTATCGGGTGGCTCTTTTGAGGGTGAGTTGGTATATTTCGACGAAAAGCGTAGTATACAAGTACGGATAAGCTCGATAAGGAACCTACATGGTGGATTAGGGATGAAACTCTTTGGCCTGTAAAGAGTTGAGGGGGGTGTTGGGACCTCTCCAGCATTTATAAGGTGAATATGAAACTGGTAATAGTTACAAACACTCCACACTATAGAGTAGGTGAATGTCTTTACGCTTATGGCCCATATGCTCGTGAGATTGATATTTGGGCTGATCTTTTTACAGAAGTGTTAATCGTGGCCCCATGCCGTTGGGACACACCTCCTACCAGCAATTTCCTTGCCTTTACCAAATCTAACATTTTAATACTCCCACAAAAGGATAGAAGTTATAAGACTTTTATTGACCATATTTCATTTTTTTTAAATCTTCCCAAATACTTCCTGAGTCTGAGTAGGGCGTTACAAAAGGGAGAAGCGATTCTGATTCGTTGCCCAGGCTGGTCGGGATTTTTGGGGGCTGTGCTTGCACCACTATTCACAAAATATTTAATAGCAAAATATGCTGGGCAGTGGCATGGATATGTAGACGAACCATTTTCTTGGCGTTTACAGCGATTCATTTTACGATCGTGGTGGTGGCGTAAGGGACTTGTAATGGTATATGGGGAATGGCCAGATCAACCGACGCAAATTATACCTTTTTTTACATCTACAATGACGACGAAACAAGTGTGGAACGGCACGGAGGCAGCGCGTCACAAGCGATTAAGTCCTCCTTTCCATATACTCTTTGTAGGGCGATTGATTTCCGAAAAAGGCGTTGATATTTTGCTAAGGGCTGCAAATATCTTGCTCAAGTGGAGTATTCCATTCAAGCTATCGCTTGTTGGTGATGGACCAGATCGTAATCGGCTTGTCTGGATTGTCGAACGATTGGAATTAGTGGATCACGTCGAGTTTGTGGGTGACCTTCCTTATGATGAAGTAATGAGTTGGTATGAAAAAGCGCATATGCTCGTCTTGCCTTCCCAGTCCGAAGGCTGGCCGAAGGTTTTAGGGGAGGCTATGTGTTATGGATTAGTTTGTATCGGGACTGACCGCGGCCTTATGCCTTGGCTACTTAAAGAAAGAGGTTTTGTCGTTCCCTATGGTGACGAAGAGGCTTTGGCAGTGCGAATGAGATGCATTCTGGAGGATCCTATTATGTATCAAAACCTTTCGAAGGCGGCGAGCAATTGGGCACAAAAATACTCCATTGAAGAAGTGAAAGAGGCCTTGAGCCGTCTCCTAAAGGACCGCTGGAGTTATGAATTCTTTAAGTTGGGGTATAAAAGTCATCCGGGATAATGTACAAGCTAGCGGACCAAAGCGTTAAGATGTTTTTCACCAAATGGCTTTATCATCGACGCATGAACTGGTTCAGTTGAAGAAGGCTGGGAGTCATCCCGGCCTTCTTCATTTGATACCATTCTATAGTGGACTCCTATTGTCAAGTTAGCAATGTGGTGAAAATAAGATACCCTCTTTTTGAGTGATCGTCGTCAACTTATCGGGCATAACTCTCATAAGGTAACTGGTATGTATGGGCCTGGTGCGGACGTTCATCATAGTAGAACTCGAAATAGGCGCTAAGGCTCTAGATGATCTCGGATCACTAGCCCTTCCACAAAAGTTGAAAGATCTTCCTCCCAACCATCTTCACTCACTAAAATGAACGTGGAAGCCCCGCTCTTTGAGCGGGGAGGAAACGTTCAGCTGGCCGGAGGCAGGTCCAAGTTGGGATCTCAAAGGCCCATGGGCATTCAACGGACCAGTCAGTCGGT
>JAGQZY010000146.1 GCA_020435205.1 Bdellovibrionales bacterium
CTACACTTTGAAAGATGATCTTGCCGACAATAAAGATCTGGAAACTAAACTTTTAAAAGAGCTCCCTGAAAAAGATCTCGCCCTTTTAAAAACTTGGGACTCCATGCAAGAGGAGTATGCTCAGGATGAGTACATTTACCATGTCCGCGGCAAAGAGTTTCGCCAACCCCTCACTCATACCAGCCTGAGTGGTACGCGCATTCGCCGCGTGGTGCCTCCAAGATTAACAGACTGGGGTGATCGCCTGCGTTTTTTACGTTTGGAAAATGTGCCGGGGCAGTTCCCATACACTGCAGGTGTGTTTCCTTTAAAGCGTGTGGGGGAGGATCCTACTCGCATGTTTGCCGGAGAAGGCACTCCTGAGCGTACCAACAAACGTTTTCATTATTTATCCAAAGATGCTTTGGCTAAAAGACTTTCCACAGCCTTTGATAGTGTGACTCTTTATGGCTTTGATCCCCATGAGCGGCCTGATATTTACGGTAAAGTCGGTGAGAGCGGTGTGAGTATCTGCACTTTGAACGATATGAAAAAGCTTTTTGCGGGCTTTGATCTTTGCTCGCCTTCGACCTCTGTGAGTATGACCATCAATGGGCCTGCGCCTATGATTTTGGCTTTTTATTTTAATACGGCTATTGATCAGCAAGTGGAACTCAAGGAAAAGGAGTTGGGTAGAAAACTCAAAAGTGATGAGTTGGATCAACTTAAGGATGAGACTTTGCAAAAAGTGCGGGGAACGGTTCAGGCGGACATCCTTAAAGAAGATCAGGGGCAGAACACTTGTATATTTTCCATAGATTTTGCTTTAAAAATGATGGGCGATATTCAAGAGTATTTTGTCGGCAAAAAGATTCGCAATTTTTATTCTGTCAGTATTTCAGGCTATCATATCGCGGAAGCTGGGGCGAATCCCATTAGCCAAGTGGCTTTTACTTTGAGCAATGCTTTTACCTTTGTCGAATATTATCTCGCTCGTGGCATGAAAATTGACGATTTTGCTCCCAATCTCTCTTTCTTTTTTAGTAATGGTATGGATCCCGAGTATTCAGTGATTGGCAGGGTGGCGCGCAGAATTTGGGCAGTGGCTCTTCGTGATATTTACAAAGGCAGTGAGCGCTCACAAAAATTAAAATACCATATCCAAACCAGCGGTAGGTCGCTGCACGCCCAAGAGATTGACTTCAATGATATTCGTACGACATTGCAAGCTTTGCTCGCTATTTACGATAACTGTAACTCTTTACATACAAACGCTTATGATGAGGCAATCACGACACCAACAGAAGAGTCGGTTCGCCGTGCGATGGCCATTCAGATGATCATCAATAAAGAGTTTGGTGTTGCTAAAAATGAAAACCCCAATCAAGGGTCTTACTTTTTACAAGAGCTCACCGAGCTAGTGGAAGAGGCCATTTTAGCAGAGTTTATGCGTATCAATGAGCGAGGCGGGGTCCTTGGTGCCATGGAGACCCAATATCAACGAGGTAAGATTCAAGAAGAGTCCATGTACTATGAGCATCTCAAGCATTCTGGGGATCTTCCTATCATTGGTGTGAATCAGTTTATTGATCCAAAAACTTTGCAAGAAGGTTATGTGCCAGAAAAAATTGAATTGGCTCGTGCTTCCAAACAAGAAAAGGATCAACAACTCCATAACCGTATGGCTTACCAAGAACTCAACAGTGGGCAAGCCACTCAGGAGTTAGAAAAGTTGAAGCAAGCAGCACTCAAAGGAGAAAATATTTTTGCAGCCTTGATGAGTGCGGCCCGAGTTTGTTCCCTTCACCAAATGACGGATGCCCTTTTTGAAGTGGGTGGCCAATACCGTAGAAATTTATAAAGACTCTCCCCTGAAATGATCCAAACTCATAGAATTAGGGTCAAAAAACAGGAGCGACCCGTTGAGTCGATAATTTTTATAGGGGGCAGCCGGGAGTTGCGGTAGGCTTTTAAGAATCAAAAGGGGGCAAGGATGCTTCAAAATATGGCCACGGTTTGGCTGATCATTGGTTTCTTTTTTTCCGCACAAGCAGCAAATATTTCTACGCCCATTGACGAAGCTCTTTTGTCTGCGGCTCGGAAAAAAACTGAGGACTTTCAAAGTTATTCCCTTCTGGCACGCAAGTTTAGTACCAAAGGTTCTGCCTATTCCGAAGCGGGACCTTTTGAGGATTTAGATCCTAATAAAGTGACGGAGTGGGTGGATGTCGCTCAAATGATGGATCGTTTTATAGAGCTTCGCGATTTACG
>JAGQZY010000147.1 GCA_020435205.1 Bdellovibrionales bacterium
GAACTGCTTAGGGATGTGCTAAAAGCACCTAAATCTCCACAAGTTGTATTAGGTCCTGGTGATGATTGCAGCGCTGTAGAATTTGATGATGAACATTATTTAATTTCTACAACAGATTGTCTGGTAGAAGGTTATCATTTTCTTAGAAATCATATTCGTTTTTGCGATCTGGGCTATAAGTCTCTTGCAGTCAATTTGAGCGACATCTCGGCTATGGGCGGGATTCCGTTATGGTGTCATTTAAGCTTTGCCTTTCCCAAGTCATTGCAAGATTCAGATGTTAAGCAATTCTTTTCTGGGATTTATAACCTGTCCGAGAAGCTTGGGATAGAATTGCTTGGGGGAGATCTTAGCGCTTCTGAGGAAATATTTATCAATATTCATTTAAGTGGATTGGTAAGAAAGTCGAATATAAAGACCCGCAAGGGTTTTTCAAATGGAGACATTTTGTGTGTTACGGGCGATCTTGGTGACAGCAGTGCTGGATTGAAACTGCTCCTTTCTGCTCAAGAGTCTATTTCTAAAAAATTGGTTCAGAAACACAGATTGCCACCCATTCGATCTTCTGAAGCTCGGCACCTGGCAAAGTGGGACGGCGTGACTGGAATGATGGATATTTCCGATGGCCTCGCCAGTGATTTATTGAGATTAAATCATTGTGATATTGAGATTGACGTTGATAGCCTACCCCTATCGAAAGAATTAGTGAGAATCTGCGAAACAATGAATTGGGATCCTTATGAATTTGCGTTTGCTGGAGGAGAAGATTACGAATTGCTTATAGCAATTCAGCAGGATTCTTTTGAGGTCATCAGATCAGATTTTTTGAAAGAATTTTCTACCCCTCTCACAGCTATTGGGAGAGTTAAGGCCGGAAATGGCCATGTGAATTTTTTAAAGAGTGGGCATACATACAAACAAGCTTACCAGCCGTTTTCTCATTTTGATTTTAAAAAATAAGTTCAAATTAGCGGCGAAAAGTATGCCAGCGTTCAGCCCACTTCAGGGTCTGGGGAGTCACTTGGCTTTGCTTCCATGCGCCAGCGGCAAACTTGTTAGCTTCCGCGAGAGTGGGGTAGATGTGAATGGTGCCAAGGATTTTGTTCATGCCAATGCCGTACTTCATGGCTGTGACGTATTCGGCAATAATGTCTCCGGCATGGCTTCCAACGATGGTCACACCTAAAATTTTATCTTTTTTCGGTTGCGTGAGTACTTTTACAAAACCCTGGGCCGATTCATCGGCGATGGCTCGATCTAAATCATCAATACCATAGGTGCTTACTTCAAATGGAATCCCCTGGGCCATGGCCTCAGACTCGCTCAGGCCGACCCGCGCGACTTCGGGGTCGGTGTAGGTGCACCAAGGAATCACTCGATAATCTGCCTTAAAGCCCCAAAAGGGTTTAAGCATGGCATTGACAGCGCAATACCAGGCTTGGTGAGAGGCGGTGTGGGTGAATTGATAAGGGCCGGCGACGTCACCACAGGCGTATATATTTTTGTATTTTGTAGTTCGCAAAAAAGAATCCACTTTGATGGTGCCGTTGTCATTCAGATCGATTCCCAACTCTTCAAGGCCAAAACCTTTGGTGTTGGCCTTGCGGCCAATAGAAATAATGACTTGATCAAAGGGAATTTTAACCTTTTCGCCACGATGTTCGCACTCAAGAAACTTTTGGTTATTTTCAACAAAAAATCGTTGAGCCCCGTGTCCTAATCTTAGATCAATACCTTCTTTGACAAAAGCCTCTTGGATTAAGCGGGAAACTTCTTCATCCTCGCGAGCCATAATGCACTCGTTGCGTTCAACAAGTGTCACTTGGCTGCCAAGGCGTTGGAAGGACTGGGCGAGCTCGCAACCAATGGGTCCGCCGCCGAGGACCAGCAACCTTTTGGGCAAGCTTTTCATCTGCCATAGATTCTCAGAAGTTAAAACATCGATATTATCAATACCTTCAATGGGAGGGATGTAGGGTTTAGCTCCTGTGGCAATAGTGATATTCTTTGTTGTTATTTTTGTGCCATTCACTTCAATTTCATGGGGAGAAAGAATTTTAGCTGTCCCCCGGATACAATCGACGCCAAGCTTGGTGTACCTCTCTACAGAATCATGAGGTTCAATAGTTTGAATCACTCGGTGCACCCTTGCCATGATGTCGCTAAAATCAAAGTCGACATTTACATTTTTAAAACCAAGATCTTTGGCTCTGGAGACATCT
>JAGQZY010000148.1 GCA_020435205.1 Bdellovibrionales bacterium
AATAAAAAGGGGATTTTTGCATAACCTGCGAGCCTTGACAGATAGATATTAGACATCAAATTAAAAATGTACGGGGCCAAGCCCTTATAAGCCTGGCCAGAAATTTTAAGGAGAAAAAGACATGGGAAAAATTATAGGAATCGACTTAGGAACGACCAACTCATGTGTGGCCGTGATGGAAGGTGGCGAAGCCAAAGTGATTGTGAATGAAGAAGGCAATCGCACCACGCCCTCAATTGTGGCATTTAAAGATGGAGAAAAACTCGTAGGACAGGTAGCTAAGCGTCAAGCTGTGACTAACCCTGAAAAGACCATCTATTCGGCCAAACGTTTTATTGGTCGTCGTTTTGAAGAAGTTCAAGAAGAGATTAAACGCGTCCCTTACACAGTTGTGCAAAAGGGTAACGATTGTGGATTTAAAATTGATGATAAAGTCATTTCACCAGAGGAGATCGGCGCTGCTGTTTTAGCAAAACTCAAAAAAGTGGCAGAAGACTACCTTGGTCAAGAAGTGACAGAGGCCGTGATCACCGTTCCAGCTTACTTTAACGATGCGCAAAGGCAGGCCACTAAAGATGCCGGTAAAATTGCCGGCCTTGAAGTGAAGCGAATTATTAACGAACCAACGGCGGCCGCATTGGCCTATGGCTCGGATAAAAAAGCCGATGAAAAGATTGCTGTCTTTGACTTGGGTGGGGGTACTTTTGATATCTCCGTTCTGGAAGTGGGCGACAACGTTGTTGAGGTGAAAGCGACCAATGGGGACACCCATTTAGGTGGTGATAACTTTGATGAGGTGATCTTAGATTGGCTTGTTGATGAGTTTAAAAAAGATCAGGGTATTGATCTTCGCAACGATAAAATGGCTTTGCAGCGTTTGAAAGAAGCGGCTGAAAAAGCCAAAATTGAATTGAGTGCGACTCAGGAAACGGAGATCAATCTTCCCTTTATTACGGCTGATCAAAGTGGGCCAAAGCATCTTAACATTAAGTTGACTCGCGCAAAATTTGACCAATTGACTGAAACCTTGGTTAAGCGATCTCTGGAACCCTGTAAAAAGGCCCTTTCTGATGCGGGTTGGGCGGTGACGGATATCGACGAGGTGATTTTGGTGGGTGGTTCCACGCGAATCCCAGCCATTCAAAAAGCAGTGACTGATTTTTTTGGAAAAACGCCCAATCGATCAGTCAACCCCGATGAAGTGGTGGCCTTAGGGGCTGCGATCCAAGGGGGTGTGCTTGCTGGAGACGTTAAAGACGTACTCCTTCTTGATGTAACCCCTCTTTCTCTTGGGTTGGAAACTTTGGGTGGCGTGATGACGAAACTCATTGAGCGCAATACCACAATCCCAAGTAAAAAGTCGCAAGTGTTCTCTACCGCTGCTGACAACCAAAGCTCGGTGCAGGTGCATGTGCTTCAGGGTGAACGTGAAATGGCTAATGATAACAAGTCTCTTGGGACTTTTGAGCTTGTGGGAATTCCACCAGCACCTCGAGGGGTTCCACAAATTGAGGTGACTTTTGATATTGATGCCAACGGTATTTTGAATGTTTCAGCAAAAGATCTTGGCACGGGCAAAGAGCAAGCCATTCAGATCAAAGCCAAATCAGGCCTGAGTGATCAGGATATTGATCGCATGGTTAAGGAGGCTGAAGCCAATGCGGATAGTGATAAGGTCAAGCGAGAGCTAGTGAACCTTCGCAACGATCTTGATAATCTCACTTATCAAACCGAAAAAATGGTGAATGAAAACAAAGATAAGTTTTCGGAAAGCCAGGTGAAGGATGCAGAAGCCACTCTTGCGGAAGCGAAAAAGGTTTCCGTAAAAGGAACAGAAGCGAGCAAAGAGGAGTTCAAATCTGTTTACGAAAAATTGCAAAACCTGGCCCAGCAATTAAGCTCTGATCTTTACAGCAAGCAAAACCAGCAAGGAGCTGGAGAGGCTACAGATGCCGCGACGGCTCCTGAAGGCGAGAAGGCTGAAGGGCAAGAGGGTGATGATCCCGCCATTGACGTCGACTTCAAAGACGTGAACTAAAAAAGAGGGCACTT
>JAGQZY010000149.1 GCA_020435205.1 Bdellovibrionales bacterium
AGGGTAGAGACCAAGCCCATCGGTTGTATCTGCAGCTTGAGATCAAACGGTTCACTGTGGGCCCTTTCCTCAATCTTCAACCCATAAACCATTTTCAAACAGGGCAAACACATTGCGAGATGCCAGGTCCGATAATCTTGCCCATGTCCTTCAACAAACATCTCTTCCCACTTTTCTGCATCGTGACAAGGGTAGTGATCTGGCTCACTCTTGCGGTAATGGGATTGAAACTGAAGGAGCAAATCCCTCGCTTTTTGATTGATAGCGTCCGGCTCAGTCTGTAGCTGTCGCTCTAAATTGGTGATCGAAGGTAGGGCCAAACCAATTTCTTTCATGGTCCGAAGCCAACCCGATTGACGCCAACGGGTCACATTTTTATAGATTCGCTGGCTTTGTTCTGCTGAAAGCCCAAGCAGTCGAATAACCTGTGATGAGGTTAAGCCATAGAAATGGGTAAATTGCGCTATGAGCGCATCGCGACTGATGACGGCTCTTGAGGTAAGACCCTCAATAAAAATTCCTAACGGGGTATGGGCCTGATCATTGTACAGGAAGGAATTGGGTTGGCTGAAATACTTCGCGACAAAACTATCTAATAAAAGAAAAGGCCGACAAGGGATTTCATGGCGCGCATATTCCAGGAATCTTTCAACTAACTCATACCCTAAACGCAAGGCGAGTTTTTCATGGCTCACATTATCTTTCCACTGATCAGTCTCTCGAAGAATTTTTTTGGCATATTCACTTGCTCGATTCAGCAGAAGGGGCATTGCCGATTTAAGAAATTGCTCATATTCTTCTGTTGTCTGAACAATGGTGTTGGCCATGGCAGGGTACGATTCCGCCTTCTTGGCGGTTTGAAGATTAGACACGGTCCAATTGCGAGGGAGTGTACAAGGAACAATCAATGGTGGCAACCGATTCTCAGTAAAAGTGTATGAAGAAAACTGTTGATTGAGTTTTCGTTTTGATCCATGAAAGTTTCGACACCCCACACAATGATTGTAGGAGAGCCACTTAAATTCGCGAACCAATCCCGTGGGATCATGGCCAGGATTGGCAGGTAGCCACTCGGCATCCTTTGGGCAAAATAGGCATGGCTTGGCTTCAGCCCAATTTAATCCATCGCAGAGCGACTAAAATACCGAAGCGTCTGTTGCTGGATGTTTTTAGGTCATCCTTACAAGTCATTGCATTAGATAAAGCGTGGAGATTTCGTATCATTATATCCCCAAGTCGATTGAGAATTTTCGGCGAAGAACTTTTTGGGGTTTTCCCTATGTCTGATCCTTTTTTAGCTGCTCGATTGAGCAATCCCTGGTTCAAGATTTTGGACAATTTTCAAAACTCTACTTGAGATTTGTCTATTGTGTTGAGGACTCCTCAGAGCGCAGGATGGTGTCATTATTGATCAAAGTACAAAATAGGATGAGAAGATATGATTGTTCACGAAGGATCTACAGTCTCAAACCAACAACCGATTCAAGAACCTCCGAATGAACCTCAAAAACCGCCGGTGACTCCACCAACCCCTCAAAAACAGCCTATTAAAGACCCTCCAATACCGCCTTTCCCAAATTACCCTTCCCCATCAGAGCCTGGATCTCCAGATGATCCACCTCCTCCCAGTCAGCCAGTGTTTGTATAGCCGTGCCTCGAAACCCAATTTCGAGAAAATTCTTTTTTTATTGGGTTTGAGCCATGGATGTGCGCCGCTTAAGGTAACATAGTCCTTCTTTAACCGGTCTACGGTCCAAAAGAACCCGAACCATCAATAGTCTGTACTTAGTTCATTCGGAAATAAAAATGGGGGTTAACATGTTGGATCTTATCACTAGGAGACAATATCCGCTCTTCATCATGCTCTACGTCGTAGTTTCCTTGGGCACCATTACCGATCTGCTACTCGCTCAACAGCTCTCGGATAATAATGTGGCCCCGGCAGAAACCCTTCCGGAGGAAACTTTGCAAAAAATTTCGGTTGGATCAGACACCGTTCATGATGCGTCTATCCAAAAACGACTTGGGGAGGTGTATCAACA
>JAGQZY010000014.1 GCA_020435205.1 Bdellovibrionales bacterium
CCCAAAAAGGGGCCTTTGACCACTAGATTTGCCCAGATGTGAAGTTTTCCATAGTGTAGAGACCAGGTTTTTGTGTGATCAGCCACTCAGCCACATCCAGTGCGCCTTGAGCAAAAAGACTGCGCCCAAAAGCTTCGTGCTTTATTTCTAGGGCCTCGTTCGGTGATTGTGCAATGAACTTGTGGATGCCAAAAACCTCACCTTCGCGAATGGATAGAGTGGGTTTTAGCTGATCGGTCGACTGTTGGGCGGCCTTTTCAAGAAGAATAGCGGTCCCACTGGGTTTGTCTTTTTTATGGATATGGTGGGTTTCTTCAATTTGAAAACTATAGCGATCACCAAAGCGAGCCAATGTTTTCACAAGCTGTGCCATCAAATGGATGCCCACACTCATATTCGCCGACCAAAAAATGGGGTGTTGCTTTTTAAGGGACTCAAAAGACTTTCTCTGTGGTTCATCCCAACCTGTGGTTCCAGAAACCAGTGCACAAGCTTGGCTTTCAACCAATGAAATGAGCTGGGGGAGGGCCTCCGGAAGGGAAAAATCAATGACCACATCAGGCTTTTCACTCAATTCAAAGCCATGGCTTTCTTGGCCATAACCACCCACCCATTGATATTTCGAGTTGGAGTCGATTATTTTTTTTAGCTCTTGGCCCATGCGCCCACTGGCACCGAATACAAAAACTTTCATCACAAAATATCCTGAAAGTTTTCAAAAGACTTCATCAGCTGACTGGTCATGGTGTCATTCAGTTCAACAAGTGGCAATCGCATCTCTTTGCTGGCGATGACACCTTTTTGATTTAAGGCCGCTTTCACCGGGATGGGGTTGCTGGTCATATACAAATTGGAAATCCATAATTGTTGGCGGCGATATTCTTCGCGAACACTTTCATCTTTATTGATGGCACGATGAATCCATTTAACCATAGCGGCCGGGGCAACATGGGAGCAAACACTAATGACTCCATGGCCCCCAAGAAGACAAAAACTTACGCAGCTTTCATCGTCGCCACTGAGTAAAGCAAAGTCATCACCCACCGCCGATTTATATTTTGAAAAATTATTGAGGTCGCCATCGGCTTCTTTGATGCCTCGGATGTTGGGGTGCTTGGCAAGCTCAATGATGGTATCAGCCGCAAGTGACGTCACAGTTCTACCGGGCACATTATACATAACTATGGGTTTGTTGCTGGCATCAGCTACGGCGGTGAAGTGAGCGAGCAAACCTTCTTGCGGAGGCTTGTTATAATATGGCACGACAACAAGCAGCCCATCGATTTTAAATTCGCAAGCCGCTTGGCTGAGTTCAATGGTTTTTTTTGTGCAATTAGAGCCGGAGCCAAAAAGAATGGGAACTTTGCCCTTGACCCTTTCAGTAGTGAACTGCAAGAGCTCCAGTTTTTCTTGATTGGTGAGGGTTGGGCTTTCCGCCGTGGTTCCGCAAACGACAAAACCTTGAATCCCGTTGCTGAGCTGTTGATCGATAAGTTTATCTAAAGAAGGGAAGTCAATTTCTCCATTTAAAAATGGAGTGACAAGAGCGGTATAAACACCTTTAAACATAAAAACTCCTTCTAGTATTGAAAAGTCCCGCGGAAGCTACAAATCGCAGGTCCCTGGTGGATGACTTTATCTTCAAATAATTCAACTCCTAATAAACCACCCGGCGCCTGTAAGCGATGTCGATGGCCACCTTTGATCTTTTGTAGAACAAGAGCGCTAGCGATCACGCCAGTTCCGCAGGCTAAGGTGAAGTTACGCACGCCTCGCTCAAAACTTTTTGTGTTAGCAATGTCTTGTGCAGTTTCAGTGAGTAAAGTTACATTGGTTTGCTCTTCACCAAAAATTTCATGGGCCTGTATCAACAGGCAGTCTCTACCGCTTAAATTGGAAGCCTCGCCATCGACAATAACGAAATGGGGAACGCCACTATTTACAAAATATCCGGTGACACGTTTGCCATTTTCAATGGTTAAAGTCTTTTGCTCTGGATCGGGTTTCGCCCATCCCCAGCTCACAGAAAAACCAAGTTCGCTGACCTGCCCTTCTAACCAACCGAGAGCCGTCTGAAACCGACATGTGTCGGATTGGGGGCTGCGGATTTGACTATATAAAGTAGCACATCTGGCAGCGTTGCCACACATATTGGCCTTTGATCCGTCGCTATTATAAAAATCCCAACGGAATTCTGGACGTTGACCTTCATTCTGCCAGTCCTCGATAATGACCAATCCATCGGCGCCGACGCCAAAGTTTTTTTGACAGAGTGTTTGCGCCCATTGGCTGCGGCTTTTGTTTTTCGGAAGATCATCTCCTGACAGAAAAATAAAATCGTTGCCGGCTCCCACTAACTTCAAAAATGGAAAACTCATTTTTGGGGTTCGCCTTTCTTTTTCTTTTTACGATTTTCTCTGGTTTCGGCCTCTTGAAGCTCCATGTCCACCCCTTTATATTGAGGGCGTCCTGTTCCCAACTCGCGAGGTGTTTCCGGCGGCAAAGGGTTTCCTTTCACGCCACAACCCACGGAAATAAGGCAAAGAGTAAAGGTTTTAACGACAATCCACTTCATGGCTGACCATCCTAGTCACTTCTCAGGGACTTGTACAGAACAGTCTGAATCGAGTTCAATTTTAAGGTTGGCGATCCTCGAATGAGTTGACCAGAACCTGCCGAGGTTTGCTGCCGTTGGCAGGGCCAATCACACCCTCCCTCTCCATGGTCTCGATAAGGCGAGCGGCTCGAGGGTATCCGATGCGGAATTTTCTTTGGATCAAGGAGGCGCTCACTTCCTTCATGGATGCTGCCCAAGCGAGAATTTCGTCGTAGCGTTCGTCATATTCTTCAACACCACCCTCTCCACCAAGTTCATCGGCAAAACTGACCCCGCTGCCTTTTGTCATATTCATGGCGCTTTGGTCATATTCAGGTTCACCTTGCTCAGCCCAGTAGTCCATGATGGAAGCAATTTCGCTTTCCGTCACCCAAGGACCGTGATGACGGGTGGGCTTAGCATAGCCAGGGGCTAGGAAGAGCATATCCCCGCGAGCCAGAAGTCTTTCAGCGCCAGACTCATCGAGAATGATTCGCGAATCCATTTTACTGGCCACCTTAAAACTGATTCTCCCGGGAATATTAGTTTTGATAAGGCCAGTGACAACGTCTTTACGAGGTGACTGCATGGCTAAAATCAAATGAATGCCTGAAGCCCGCGCCATCTGCGCTAAGCGAACGACAAGTTGTTCCACGTTGGCTTTATCCACAGCCATAAGGTCACCAAATTCCTCCACGACAATGACGATGTAGGGCTGTGGTGTGTAATAGTAAGTTTCATTGTGTCGCTTTTGATCGTCGAGTTCTTGATTGTAGGCTTCATGCTGAGCGATTTTATCTTTGTCAAAATCGGCAACTTTTTCATTGAAGGCCTCTAAACCACGGGCGCCAAATTTCGACATAGATCGATAGCGCTTTTCCATTTCTTTCACAGCCCATTTCAGTGCACTCACTGCTTTTTTGGGTTCGCAGATAGTTGGCATCAGCAAATGGGGGATATCATTGAAGGTGGAAAGATCGACTTGTTTGGGATCAATCAAAATAAGCCGTAAGGTTTTTGGCGAGTGGCGAAATAAAAGTCCGGTGAGGGCGCAGACAACAAATACAGACTTTCCAGAGCCAGTCGTACCGGCCACTAAAAGGTGGGGCATACGGCGCAGATCCACTACCTTGGGGGATCCGTTGGCTTCGCGTCCCAGTGCCATGGGTAATTTTACGTCGTCATTCCAAAACTGCTCGTGGGCGATGATGTCCTTTAAATAAACTGTCTCTCGGTTGGCATTTGAGGTTTCAATTCCCACCACATCACGTCCAGGAATAGGAGCAATAATACGTACCGACTCACTACTGAGAGCCAGTGATAAGTCATCGGCAAGTTCAGTAATTTTACTAATTTTTACGTCAGCCTTGGGTTTGAATTCAAACATAGTTACTGCAGGCCCGGGCTTGGCACCCATCACCTCGCCCGTAACAGAAAACTGAGAAAGTTTATCCACCAAGATTTTTGACTTGTTGTTGACTTCCGATTGATCCACTCGGTAACGAGAGGCTGGTGGATCCTCGAGCATTCCTATTTCGGGGAGCTTCCAGTTGGCAATTTTCCGTTGCACTTTCTTTTTGAGCTGAACCCGACGGCGCCGGCGAGGGGCTTCCTCCTCAATATCTTCTGAGGTCGGCTCCTCCCAGAGGTCTTCATCGTCTGCCATAGACACCACAGGCTCCCTGTGGGTAAAGGGTTCAGGGTCATCATTAAAAATTGTAGGAATATGCGCTCTTTTTGGCAGTTTCGGAAGGGAGCGTTTGGCCATGGACCGAAGTGGGTGCCAGCCTCGCACCAGTCGTAAAGCCCCCTCCCATAAGGTTTTGCCGAGAAAAGAAAGAACCGTAGATATTTTCTTCCCGAGGCCAGGCAGGGTCCAATCGGTGATGGTTAATAATCCAATGGCGAGAAAGGTGGTCAAAAACAGTGTGGCTCCATAAAAATTTAAGGCCTTTTTCAGGGTTACAGAAAGGAAGGACCCAATGGTGCCGCCGACACCGACGTGACCGGAATAGTATTTCAGGTGACTAAAGTAGAGTTCAGCAAGAGCGCTAGAAGCCACTAAAAGTAAAACTAGCCAAATTTGTTTTTTTGTTTTGGTGCTTTGATGGCTTCGCAAAACTTGATAGCTTAAAAAAAATAAAAAGACGACAAAGACCCAAGAACTCATACCAAAAAACTGGTAAAGAAAATCGGCGCTAAAGCTTCCTAAATATCCACACCAGTTTAGTGGTTTGCTGTTCAGCCCCAGGGAGTTCCAAGAAGGATCGGCAGCGCGATAGCTATAAAGAGAGAGGCCAAGAAACAAACTGAGAGAAAGCCATAGAACGGAAACCACATCATTTCGGAGATCTTTCAAACGGTGCAAAATCATACTTTATTTTAAAGTTTTTTCTTGGGAAATGCAGGTTTAAACGTTCTCGCTCGACTTTAGCATTAGGACCTTGTCAATATTTTTGTATAAGCAGCAAATCAAATAATTGGGGATTTCACTGTGGAAAAACCCTCAGAGGGGCAGAAAATACATTGCAAGCAAAAAAAAATTCATGTTGCGGAGAACATCGGGTTGCATTTCATTTGGGCTCGGAATATTCAAGTCTTCCGTTTGACAATAATCGGGGAGGGTCATGGAAACCTACGAAACTCAGAGGGACCACTTGTACGTTACCAATCTCAACTCAACTAGCCTCGAGCACCTTGTGAAAAGCAAGTTATCGCTCCTCTTTGAGCAGCAGAAACAAGCTGACGTTGAACTTAATGGTTTGCATAAAATCATCATCGAGCAGGTCGAGAAGCCACTCATAGAGCTCTCTCTTCGCCAATACAACGGAAACCAAGTAAAAGCTGCCAAGCTCCTTGGAATCAACAGAAATACCTTGAAAAAGAAAATAGACGCTTACAAAATCGAAGTTAAAAAGCACCACTAGCAACAAAGCATCAGCGAGCTCATCCAGATCATCTTCTAGCAACGGCTCGCGCTATTCCTTGCGAGGGGTTGTTGTTGCGGCGCGCCCTTTTGGGTGTGCCCCAAAAGCCTCTTTGCCCAGGAAAATCTTGAAATTGAGGGTATAATGGCAGCAAAGGACGAGCTGCCCAAGGGGAATCTCTATGGAAATGCGGACACCACCACACAATTTGGATGCAGAGCGATCAATCCTTGGCGGTTTGATGGTCGAGCCGGAGGCTTTTGATTCCGTCTTCGAAATCCTTCATCCCAACGATTTCTATAAGGTGGTTCACCAGAAAATTTACCAAGTGATTTTAGATCTTCATAATCGCAAAGAGTCCGTAGACATCATTACCGTCAACAACGCTCTCACCCAAAAGAAAGAGCTTGAGCAAATTGGTGGTCCGGCCGTGCTTGCCGAGATTATGAATCAATACCCAACGGCGATTAATATTCAACAGTACGCAAAGATCGTCAAAGAGAAGGCTCTTTTGCGAAAGCTGATTAGAATCAATACAGAGATTCTTGATTGTGCCTATGACCAGTCCTACGAAAATATCGACGCCTTTATTGATGAAGTCGAAGGTAAAGTTTTTGGAATTTCCCAACAAAGAGAAACAGGCACAGGACTGGTGGGGGCCGCTGAACTGATTAAACTCAGCATTGATAAACTGACCGAACTTTCTACTCGCAAAGAAGACATCATTGGTATTGCATCGGGTTTTCAGCCCCTCGATAAAATGACAGCGGGCTTTCAAGCCGGAGACCTTATTATTTTGGCGGCTCGTCCCTCTATGGGTAAAACGGCATTCAGCTTGAACTTAGCTCTGAACTCCGCACTGCGATCCAATAAAAAAGTGGCTTATTTCTCGGTGGAAATGGGTAAAGAGCAATTGATGATGAGGATGCTCGCTACAGAAGCTCGCATCAATATGTCAGATCTTCGTGTGGGTCGTATTAAAGATAATGATTGGCCCCGCCTGATTGAAAAGGCGTCTAAGCTTGGAGATAGCAATATTTTTATCGACGATACCAGTGGTATTTCGCCCTATGAAATTCGATCAAAAGCGCGGCGCTTAAAGCACCAACATGGTTTGGACCTTATCATTGTCGATTACCTTCAGATCATGAAGTTGAGAACGAAAATTGAAAGCCGAGAGCGCGAGGTTGCTGAAATTTCTCGAAGCTTAAAGGCTGTTGCTAAAGAATTGGAAGTTCCCGTAATTGCTCTGGCGCAGCTCAACCGTGGTGTAGAAGGTCGAACTGGAGACATGAGAAAGCCCGTTCTTTCTGACCTTCGTGAATCAGGCTCCATTGAGCAAGATGCGGATTTGATTATGATGCTTTATCGCGAAGAGTACTATGACCCTGACAATCCTGAAATCAAGGGACAAGCCGATCTCCTTGTGCGCAAACACAGGAACGGTCCTGTCGGAGAGGTCAAGCTCCGATGGGAGGCCAAATACGGACAGTTTACCGACTGGCATGAGGCTACACCGACCCAACCCATGGCGCCACCGCCGACGCCCATTCATAGTGGTGGTAAACCTAAGAACTTTGCTCCTACGAGTTAATTTTTGTGGAGAATCAACGCTTTTTATCCATCGCACTGATTTACCACAATGAGGAAGATCACCTTCCTGATTATTTGGAAAACATTTTGACGTTGCAAAAGTCCATGGGCTCCACCCCCATTTTGTTGATCGACAACGCCTCAACGGATTCTTCTTATGCAAAAGTAGAAGCCTGGATAAAGAAACATCCAACAATATCGGTTCAACATTGCAAAAGAAAATGGAACCATATGGGCTGTGCTCGGGCTCAGGCGATAAATTTGTGCCCAACCCCATGGTTAGCTTTTATCGATGCGGACTGCAGACCACACTTGGGTTGGGGACAGGCCGCTCTGGTGGCCGTAGAAAATGCGACAGACGATATTGCTGCCATTGGGGGGCGATCTCACTTCGTTGGTTATGGGCCCTTACAAAGAGTCGCTCGCCTCTTGAGCTGGTGCTTGCCCTGGGCTTATTCTAAAAACCAAGTTCAACGAGTGACACATTTGCCGACCAACAATCTTCTGATGCGAGTGCATGCGGTTCAATCAGTGGGTAACTTTTCAAGAGATTTTCAAAAAGTAGGGGAAGATTTAGAACTTTCCTGCCGTCTGAACAAAAAGTTTAAAATCATAATGGATCCTTGTCTTGAGGTCGATCATCTTGTGAAAAGCTCGTTAGGCCATTGGTTAAAAAAACTATTTAACTATGGTTTGGCACAACCTCGGGCATTTTTGAATCACCCAACTCAAATAGATAAAAAGAAACTGCTCCCACTTATTTTTTTAATCGGACTTCTCATTGTATTGTGGTACCTGCCTGTCATAGGATTTTCCACTTTAGGCTTGTTGTTAGTGGTTCCAGTGGTTCGACCCTTACTTTTGAGTGTCATCGCTTATGCGTTGGGTGAATGGGTTGGCTTAGTCACCTTTCCAATCTTTGTCATATCTCGCAAAAACCGGCGGGTAGCAGCTTTTGCAACCGCTCGCTTGGGTAAAGTGGACTCATCAAGAAAATGGTAAAAATATAAAGCCTCGTCTTTCTCATCTCCTTTTTTGAAGGTAAGGAGGTCCCAGAAAGGAATTTGTTTGGGACTAAGCAACTTTGCCTTAGATTTTGAGGCTCCCCAAGGTATGTGATGGGTTGTTAAAGAGTGCTGAACAGCCGGCCAATAGGATTTCCCTAAGTATTGGCAGTTGAGGCCATGTCGATAAAATAATTTTTTATGCAAAAAGAAGCAATGGCCAAAAAACTTTGAGTCCCCTTCAATGGGCTTTGCCCCATCGACAGCGACATTCATAGCGGGTTTGTTGCCCAGTTCAATGAGTGTATTTTGCAAAAAAGCTTTGTCCACAAGAACATGGGAGTCAACAAAAACAAGGGTGTCGGAGCGTGCCTGCTCTGCAAGAAGAGAATGCTGAGCACCAAGGCTTAGCTTTTCTTCGTCTTGGTGTATGTACCACTGAATCTGAGAGTGCCCCGATTCAAGTGCAAACAGGCTATGGAGGTCAGCATTGAGTTTTTCTTGATGGTCGCCAGTTAATAGTAAAATCTCGTAGTTACCATAACCCAATGTTTGCCTCATCCACCGAGACAAACAGAGACTCGAAAATTCTATATCTTCCGAAAAAGTAAATATCACTGAAACGAGGGGTGGGGTTTGATCTTGGGATGAAACCATAGGAAGAATTTCTGCTTCATGATGTTCAAAGTCAATGCAGCTCTCTTTGGAGGATTCAAGGTTGAGAAAGGGGAATCCCCTTTTAACAAGATCCAAAAAATAGATTATTTCCTGTAGACTCCATGATCGGCTCTCTATGTCTGGAGAGATGCGAAAAACCAACTTATCCAAAATTTCTTTAGGCCAAGAGATTAAGTTTTCTATGACGTCCAGTCCGAGTCGCCGATCCATTTGCCACTCGACTTTGATAACTCTTGGGCTGAGTAAGAGTCGAAGTAAGCGATCATTGGTAATAATCTTTGGGCTTTTAACAACAGCAATTAATAAAAAGTCTCCCTCAAAATTGGCGGGACCATAATCTTCAAAGGCATCGATTTTAAATTCGAAGCTCAGAGGAAAAGGGTTCTGGGATGTTATATTAGGAAACTCTGGTTCCAGTCGATATTGAAAAGGAACTTGGATGTGGCTACATCCATATTTTATTGCCTCTGAAGTTATTTTTGGCCACAGCTGTTGTGGGAATCGCGGAAGGTTTGCGAGTCGTAAGGAAAAATAGTCCTTCATGTTTCCCCCTAAAAGGATGGTCGTTTTATGACCGAAGACTGTTGCCAAAAGTTTCGGTACTCGGGAAAGGTACTCAAGAAATCACAACCTTTGCGCCGATCATATTCAGTGAGCATTTTAGTAAAATCCCGCCGCAACAGCAATATTTTCAGTTTAGATAGGTCAGAAGGAGCGACGAAAGGGAGAATTCGTTGCAATTTCTGGACCTCGGCTTCCGTAAAACCTGGATTCTTGAGGGACGCGATGTGGGCTTTCATAAAATCAATAGCCTCTATCAGCCAAATTTTGAAATCGTCACTGAGAATCTGAACTGACAGATATTGTGGCTGTCTTAGGTAGGGAAGATCAACATTGATTTGATGTTGTGGATAGGCTTTTTTGAGTTCGATGATCCACTGAAGAAGGGGTTTTAATCCTGGAAGAGAAAGAGCATTAACGGTGACCATAAAACATAGAGTGAATCCGCCGTCGGCCATTGTTAAAGTTTTATGGATGTTTTTTTGAAAGTCGCTAAAATTTAAACCATAGCGAATGTACTCTGCTTGTTTCCCGACGGAATCGATACTTGTGAAAATAGAAACCTTCTTGACGGAAGCTTGAAGGTCTCGAATTTGCGATAAAAACTTTTCGAATTTTACCGGCGTAAATCCCATGTTTGTATTGATACCAAAATCAATATGGGGTTGTGGCTCGCGAATTAAATGTTCCATAAGATGAAAGGTGTGGGGCGACAGAAAAGGTTCTCCGCCAGTGATTCGCAAGACCTTTAAATGTTGCCGAAGTTTTGGCCACCAGAGCCAAAAAGCATCGATCATTTTTTGCTGCTCCGCCGGAGGGAGGGGCTTTTTATGACGGCTTTGCCAGGTTTGAAAGAGAGAACTTAATGTTGGATAGGGCCCATACTGGTCTATCTCCTTCTGCCACCGGCTTGAATAGGTTGGGCTACAATACATGCAACGAAATTGACAGGCATTCTCGAAGGCGAGCTCTAAGTAGGAGGGGAAAATATTTTCACCCAGTTTAGATTTCAGCACCTCCGGAAGGGAGGATGCGGCAAAATCCTCCTGACTTTTGTGGACGCGATCGCTGAATTGCCCAGCTCGCTCGACTTTCCAACAGTATTCGCAGCCTTTGGGGCGTTGTCCCGAAAGCATCTGTTGCCGCTGCTTAATTTTTTGAGGTGTGTTGTGTAAGCCATATCCCCCATTGGGGTCTGATATGGCATGGCTGGGGACATGATGGCAGCTCTGGGTATTTCCATTAAAGAGATGAATAGTGGCTGTTTTCCACTTAGCAAGGCAGAAACTAGGTGAGGTTTGATCCAGCTGGTCTTTTGTTTTTCTCAAATCCTCAAGATTGGCCAATTTGACCTCCACCCCCACGCTAGCGGATTTGTGCTGCATAGACAATAAACAACCAAGGTTGCTTATTGCATGGGGCTCGCCTAAACTATCGCAACGACTTGGAGAAAGAATGGCAGCCCATCTAGAAAGCCTATCAGTGGTTATCCCCTGCTTTAACGAAGAAGATTCCATCCCTATAGTGATTCCACGCATGATTGAGGTTTTGGATAATTTGAAGTCGTTGGGGCGTATTGGGCAGTATGAATTGGTGGTGGTGAATGACCGCTCCACAGATCGGTCCGCGGAACGGCTCTGGTCTTATCCGCAGGTGCGAATTTTGAACTCGACAGCGAAAGTTCGTGGCTATGGGTCAGCCTTAAAAGAAGGTTTTACCCAGAGCAAAAGTCAGTGGCTTTGTTTTTTAGATATGGACAATACCTATCGACCGGAAGATTTGCCAAAGTTATTAGATGCTTTAGACGAGAGTCAGTGTGATTTTGCTATGGGTGTTCGCGGGTTTTCTGAAAAAGGAATGTCTCTCACTCGCGGCATTGGAAACTGGTTATATATGAAAATAGCTCAAGTTTTTTACGGCTCTCCACTCAAAGATGTCTGCAGTGGCTATAGAGTCTTTCATAGGCGTCACTTGCCTGATGTGGTGTCGTTGCCTGAAAATGGCTTAGATTTTTCGATCCACTTTACTTTAGAAATGATTTTGAACAATACTCCTATTGCTCAAGTTCCCATTCAGTATGACCCGCGTTTGGGGGCCTCAAAGCTCAGCGTTATTTCTGACGGGTTATCTTTTTTAAAAGTGCTTATGTCACTAAAATTGAGGCGCATTCGTGGTATTAAGCATAGTCAAGTGTAGCCATCATAAGCCAGGTGTTAAACCTTACCTTGTCCAACCAATAGCACAACATAATCAAGTTGAAATCATTGGGCCCATCGTGGGCGAAAGCGCAGCGGCCATGCGCAACTTTGGTGCACGAATAGCCAAAGGAAAATGGATTTATTTTGCCGATGCCGATTGTGAGGTCTCCATTGAGAAAATAGAGGCTGTTATTGCAACAATGGAGAAACACTCCTTGCTTGTGGCTGGCGGTATTTATAAACAAAGGGCTGAAACCACCGTGCAAAAATCATATCACTGGATTCAAAGGCAATGGGTTCTCAAGGGTCTCCATTCCAGCTCTTTTCATGGTTATCGTTTAGGGTCAAATTTATTAGGGGGAAGTCTTTTGGTTTCCAAAGAGGCTTTTGATGCTGTCGGTGGCTTTAATGAAAACCTTGGGTGGGGCGGTGAAGAAACAGAGTTTGTCCGGCGCCTAGAGCGAGCCGGTATTTCCTGTACGGTGAGTTACCGGCTATGGGTTCATCATCAAAACGATCTTAACCTCAAGGGCTTTTTACGAAGGGCCTGGATTCAGAACTTTAACAAGGGGTATTATAATTTAACCCCTTTTCAGCCGTTAGCATCTCGAAGTCGCCTGCAGAAGGGCCTGCTGGGCTATCATCCAAAAATTCAAGTAGCAGTGCTGTTATTTGCCTCTGTGGCTACCCTTGCATTTTACACTGGAACTTGTTTTTCTTTTAGAAGTAAGCTTTTAAAGGATGAACTTGGAAAGAAACAAAACCATGAATTCGAATTCGCTCTACAGGCTGTTGGTCCTCAACCCAACTCAAAATAGTCACAGTATCCTTCATAGCCTTCGCTTATTGCCGTCCCCCTCAGGTCTTGACGCTATTGCTGACCAGATTGCGGAAGCGGAAATAGAAGGGCATAAGCTTTGTTTTACGATTGGGTTGTTTGCCCACCCAGAGGTTAATAAAATTTTGGATTTAATGAACCCAGATTATTGCCGAGTGATGGTGCAGCTGGGTGATGAGATTTTAATATATAAAGAATACCTTAAGACCCTCTCTAGTATGGGCATCCCTGTAGATATCGCTATGGATCGTTGTCCATCGAGCCAAAGTTTAGTGACCTTTTTTGACTTGAATGTGGTTCGATTTCAATTTGTGTACATTCAAAACAATTTTTTTCCCTATCTCACCGAATTGGGAGCTCTGCTTGATGCAGAACTTCCCCATGTTCTTTGGATACCAGATAAAGAAATTTATCCATCTCTAGAAAATGAGTTAAGACAAGTTGATGATCTTCCCGAAGACCTGAGTCTGCGCACTTATCAACCTATCCTGGAAGAAAAGGAACCTCTAGATTTCTCTCAGTGGACTGAGCCTGTAAAAAAAGAAATTGCTCGTCTGCAACATCAAAGTAAGGGCTTACTTGCTAAGGTGGAGGGGTCTCAATTTTCTGTCTATGTAACAAAAATGAGAAATCAGCTGCCACGGTTGATTTCAAAGATTAAGGTTTGGGCTGCAAAGGTTAGTTTGTTTCTGCAGTTGGCAATTAAGAAGGCCCAGGTTCAGAATCTAAAAAAAATCAAAAGATTTGATGTTCAAGCTTTGAGGACGATCCAGCAGTGGTTGCCAAAAAGGAGGGAGCTTACCTCCAAGGAACCTAGTCCATCTCTTTGGTCACAATTAGCAATAACTCCTAAAGGGAGCAAGGAACCCACGGCTTTTGAAGCTTTTCAACAAGGCTTTTCAACAAGCCTTGAGCTATTGACGGCTTTTGGTAAACCCCTTCCTTTGACCAAAGAAAATATTGATGTCGTCCTAGAAAAGAGACAAAGGGAACAGCTATGGTTGGCTTGTTGTGTTGGGCCGAATGGCACCAACCGCCCGTGGGCCCTGTATGGAGCTCGTTTGGGGATGCAAATGCTCGCCATTGAAAAAAGACCCTGGGATAGCTTAGAAAACAGTGAGTGGCAGCAAGAGTTTTGGCAAAAGGCTATAGCCCCCCGTTTTTTTATGGACACCTCTCGGCCCTTCCGTCTGAGCGGCTCATCTCCCGAGCTTTATCGCGAAATCAGGGATATTGGTGAAACTTTAAATAGTCGCTTTGGGGTGAAAATGGATGTGCTCACGCCTGATGAAAGCGCTAGTTACCAAAATGAGAACGAAGCAGGAATTCACCAAGACTTCATCTAACCCCACAAAAGGTCGAGATTTCAAAAAAACCAATGGGAAAAACTCCAGCCAACTGCTTGAATAGGGCTTAGGGGTGGGGTTTCATGGATGAAACAAAAATTAAAGAAATTATAGAAGCGACAGGTCTTCCAAGCCAGTTAATACAAAATTTGATTTCAGAAAGGGCACTCTTGCGGGGTATCAGCCCTCGAGAGCTCACTCTCGAGGACTTCAAAGAGGTGTTGGTTCAGCTATTACAAGATGTCTTTACCGACATCAAAGACGGGCGAGACCAAAGAATTAAGATTTCTGACTAAGGCGCTCAACAGTAATAATGATTTCCTGCTCAAGGCCGTTGCCCATGTTAATGACGGCCTTGTGTTGTCCTAAAACTTTTATAGCTTCTGGGAGTTGGATATCTCTTTTGTCGACGCTATAGCCTTGTTTTTCAAGTTCATCAGAGATGTCTTTGTTGGTTACAGATCCAAAAAGTTTGTCTTCCTCACCGGCATTTAATGAAAACACAAGTTGAAGGCCAGCAATTTTATCAAGGAGACCGCGTCTCTCTTCGACAGCTTTCTTTTGTCGAGACTCTGCAACACGTTGCCAGTGTTCAAATTCTTTAACCCGTTTTTCTGTGGCTTCTGCGGCTAACTTTCTTGGGAATAAAAAATTTCTAGCAAAGCCTGTGGAAACATTAACTAGCTCTCCAACTTTGCCAAGATCTTTTACGTCACTTTTTAAAATCACTTTCATGACCAACTCCTCTTGTAAGGTCTAAATATGTGTACTCGTTAACTTGTTTTTTAGTTGCTCACGAAAGTCGAACCAGTAGTCCAAAATCCCTAAGCCACTAACAAAAATAAATAATTGAAAAAAGACTAAAAAATAGGCCAACATTCTCCAGAATCCATAAATTTTTAGAGAGTCCAAAAAACAGGTGAAAACAGCGAGGCCTTGAAAAAAGTAGGCTGCTAAAGTCACGGAGAGCACGTTGCCACCAATAATTGAAAGTTCTGGGAGCTGGGGAAGCGCAAATGTGGCTCCAAGAGATCCAATAAATATCCAAATCATCCAATCGGGTAGCACGAAGGCCTTAAAGCGATTGAGCGGCTGTGGCCTCTTTCTTTCTCCGCTGATCGTCAAGGAAACAAAAATAACCAGCATCATAGAAATGATCATCCCAGAAGGGAGATAAAATATAAGGCTCTCTAAGGTTAGGCTGTTCTTGAATTGGGGCATTTCCGTTAGTTGGGAAACAAAAGGAGACAATTGCCCCTCAAGCATCTGCGAAACGCTTGAACTTTGAGTCTCTGCCCAAAGTTTTAAAGCCATATACCCAGCACCTAAGGTTGTGAAGATGGCCATCAATGAGCTCGTAAATAGGCCAGCCCCTTTTTCTTCAAACTCGCGAAAGGAACCAATTAAAAGGCTCAGGCCAAAGTAGACAACTGCCCAAGACCACTGTTGAAAAGAGGCTAAGGCTGCTGTGATAGCAAGACCGACACCAATGAAGATATTTCGGCCAAAAACTAAACGTTGGTAGCGCAAGGGGAGGGCCGCCAAGAAAATAAATGTCGACGAGAGCAGAACGGCAAAGGCTGTGCTCACAGCAAGACGCTGCCAAGTGGAGCCCTTGGTCAACGTAGGTGATTGGAATGAGTTTTTCGTCGACAGTCTTTGCAAAGGGCCTCTCAAAAATTACATGCCAGCTTTGCGAGCGGCTTTACGAGCTTTAATTTTTGCTTCTTTCTCTTTTTCTTTGCGAAGAGTTTCAGCCAATTGCTCTTTGAACTTTTCCATATGCTTGGAAAGAGGAGTTTTGTCTGACAAGCGAGTGTGCACCGCACGAATCACTTTGTCGTTAATTTTCATGGTTCTCTCAAGTTCAGCAATGCATTCGGGAGAGGCAGTAAAAGTTGTGTGAAAATAGATTGCGCGATTTTTATTAGCAATCGGATTGCCAAGCTTTCTCTTTCCCCAAGTATCGATGTGGTTCACTTCACCTTTGAAAGACTCAATGATAGACTTATTTTTTTTAAAAAGGTCTTTTTGATCTTGTTCGCTGGCGTCTGAGTCCATCATGATGACAGCCTCATAGGGGCGGATCACTTGGATTTTTGATAATTCAAGCATGCAACTTCCTTTCGGTTTTTAGCCCAGTTCCCGTGGGCCTGAGCAAGGATTGTTTATATTCAGTTGTTGGGGCTGTGTACCATATGGACTAAAGGGGCGGCAAGCCCCTAAAGGCTTGATTTGGGGAGTTTTTTCCAAAAACATAGAGAGATGCGGCTATTTCTTGAAATCATTGATGGCCCTCAGAAGGGGGAAAAGATTCAGGTCAAGAAGACCTCTACCCTCGGCCGGGCTGGAGCTGTTGTAGTGATAGAGGACCCTAAGCTATCGCAAACACACGCAGTTTTGGAATATAACAGCAAGCGCCAGTGGTTTCTTCAGGATAAAAACTCTCGCAACGGGGTCTGGGTCAATGGAATTCGCGAAAATCGAATTCAAATCACCAATGGCATGGTCTTCCAGGTAGGGTCCACCTTTATCAAATGCAGCCTGGTGAAGCGCAGCTCACAAAAGGTTGGAGAATCCTTTCTAGATTGGCTGGGAGGCCTTGCTGGTAGAGTGAAGAACGAGAAAAGTGATCTGTCTGAAATCAAACCCGAAGTCCGACTGCGCGTCATTCAGGGCCCGCAAACCGGTCAAAGCTGGGACCTATTTTATGGGCCCCGCATTTTGGGGAAAGACAATCCTGATCTGTGCCTCTACGACGACCGAGCCCCCGAACAAGCCTTTGAGATTCGGGTGAAAAGGCGCTATCCCTATTTCCATACCGATCACCCGGATAAGGTAATAATCAATGAAGAATCAATCACATCAAAGCAATTGCAACCCGGGGATGTCATTGCCTTGGGAGAGAGTCAAATAATTGTCGAGTTCGATGATGGATCTGGATTCAGTTCCTAAAAAAACAGGGCGTTTTTCGTCTTTTGATGGCACCCAAGTCTACTATGAAGTTCGCGGAGAGGGCCGTCCGATCATTTTTTGCTATGGCATTGCCTGTCTTTTCAACCATTGGACTCATCAGATTGATTTTTTCTCGCGCTTCCAGCAAACGATTCTTTTTGATTATCGTGGGCATCATCAAACGCCGATCCCAGAGGAAAAGGATAATCTAACGATTCAGGCCCTTGCTGATGATTTAATTGCGCTCTGTGAACATTTAAATATTGAGAAGGCCGACTTCGTTGGTCACAGCTTTGGGGTTCAGGTTTTGCTCTTAGCTTACAAAAGGCGACCTGATCTTTTTGGCCACCTTGTCTTTGTCAACGGTCTTTACCGCAATCCCTTTGAGGCTTTTTTGTCTGCACCCGACGCGGTTGAGGTTATTAACCAAGCCAAAAAAATGTACAATCAGGCGCCACAAATTTTTCACTTTTTGTGGGAAAGGGGCGTAACCAATCCCTTACTCATCCCAGTGAGTTCTTTTTTAGGTGGATTTAATCTTTCTAAGACCGCGATGAAAGACATAGAAATTTATGCTAGAGGTGTTTCGGCTATAGATATCCGAGTCTTTCTTACTTTTTTTGAACAGATGATTGAATTTAATCAAGAAGAGCTTCTTACCAAAATCAAGGTTCCGACCCTTATCATCTGCGGATCTAAGGACGCGCTGACGCCGCTTGATGAACAGAACAAAATGAAAGAATTAATACCTAATAGCGAGCTGCAGGTGGTTCCCTATGGGTCCCACTGTACGCAGCTCGACTTTCCAGAAATGGTCAACTTGAAAATTCAGCAGTTTATCAACTTAAAGCCTAGAGCTTTGCACACTTAACTTTGTAAGAACCTTTCTTGGTTCCGCTCTTGTTGTAATTGTAAACTTCAACACTGAGGGTTTTGCTTTTCACGTTATAGTCGAAGGCCAGCTTATCTCCCAAGGTTTCCTTGTTACAGAGAGTGATCACTCGACGATTTTGAAAATCAGGGATAAGGACAATGATTCGTTTAGCTTGGCTAGAGTTACCCCAATGGGTCATGATGAGCTTAGTTCCACCAACAGTAAAGGGTTGTGGTGCACCCTGTCTGCCGGAAAACATATCATCCAAGCTTGGCGCCTCCGAAGTTTCTCCATCAGGAGTGGTCATTGCCATGGGTTCACCATCGGGACTGTCAGCTTTAAAAGCAATATCTCCGCGACACTCTTGACCAGCCTGTACAGCCTCTCTCTGGAAATAAAGGACATCTTCTTTAGAGTTATAACAAGTGCTCCAATCGTTATCAGAAGCTGGAGAACGTTTGCCATCAGCTGTTGCCGCCACCGAAAGGGTGGTGCAGTTGGCTAAGAGTAAAAAAGAAGAACTGACAATTAGAGTGGTTAGGCTTTTCATTAATGGCTCGCTTTGTTTAAACATGATTTTAACTTTCCTTCGGAGTATCCGCTCTTTTTCCCAACATTACGGGTGTAAATACCCTTCATGCAACTATAGCAACTGGTCACCCGTGCAGCATAGGTATATTTGGTTTTCGACCCATTGTACATGACCGCAAGCTTTTTATAAAGGGCTTCGCTTTCTCCTTTGCTCGCGGAATTTACGGCATTCATATAAGTGGCTTTCCTATAAAGTACAGCATGATGAAGGTCGGCTTGGGCTAAAGTCGAACGAACCATTTTTGCCTTTTCTTGGGAGGCACTCAAGCCAACAAACCCAGGGGTGACAGACTTCACGTGTTTTCGTACGTAGGTGTGGGTACTCCAGATCACTTGGTACATTCCCGCTTCACCGGCCATACCTTTTGCATTGGGGTGAAAATGGGATTCACGGTACGAAATACAGGCACTGAATCTAGGATCAGGGGTAAACTGAGGGCGCAACTTATTAATTTGAAGAACATCTCTCATAACGAGCTCAGCCCGAGAAGCTAAACTCTTGTTTCTTAGACAACTGGTATTGGCATAGTTTCGCGTGAAGGTTGTGTTACTGCAGTTATAAACATTCTGGGTTCCGCTGGGGCCAGCTCCATTGTCTTTGTCATCTTTATCAACGCCCCCATTATCTGTGGTTTCGCCACCGCCACCGGTAAACTTGCCAGCATTTGGAGAGTCGGGAAACTCGGTGTTGAAATTAGCCACTTCACTGACTTGAGCGCGACGAGTGCGATACTGGGCCTTATCAACATTGCGAAGGATATAGTCGAGCGCCACAAAGCCGATGGACTCGCGACCTTGAGTATCAATGGCTGAATTGGGTGATTTGATGATCTTAACTGGGTAACAAACTTCTCCGCCACAACCAGAAGTGGGCTTAAGAGCTGCATACTTTGGATCATTATTAGCTTTGTTCGTCCAATTCCGAATAGTGGCAGCAAAATCAATTTGTCCATTGGTATCCAGCACCGAGACTCCATCAGGAAATTGGATCACTGATCCTTTGGGTAGAACACCCACAACGTCTCTGCTGTCTCGGTGACGAAATCTCATATTAACGTTGCCAAGTTCTAAAAAGCTTTTGGTCGTTTGACGAGTATTCTCGGTAATGTCAGCATGGGCTGGGGTAAGGAAAGAAAAACTAACAAATAATAGAAGAGCCATCCTGCTCTTAAAATTTTCACGAATGTGAATCCACTTCAACATACTATCATCCTCAGGTTTCGGCCAACTTTGGGTTGGTAATGTTCTAAAGTTCAAGACTCATACCAGAATCAGGGCGGTCTTATCGAAATGTCTCGTTTTGAGATCGGGAATTCCCTTGAAATTATATGTGTCTACGAAGACTGTTTGACAGGTGTCTCAAGATTAGACACCCGGAAACATTAAGGTTATTTGCGCTTTCTCCACTCACAGCGGTAGCTATCACCAGCGTTTTTCACATATTCGGTCTTTTCGTAAAAGGCCTTATATTCTTCAAGGTTGGGGTCATAGCTCAGAGTCATGGACTCAAAAAGGTCGCTAACCACCTTGTTGCCACAAGTGATTTTGAGGGTGGCTTTCAATATGGAAGCTCTTTTTGAATCAACATTTTCAAGGGATTCGCTATATTTTTCCTTACAGGATCGACCCTTAAGGTCTTTACTATCTTCAACACCGCTACTGTCTTGGATGAAAAAGCCATGATCGCCAATTTGGACGCGAGTTTTATTATCGTAGTACTGGAAGGGGCCGGAGCCGCATTGTTCTTCAAGCCCATCAATCAGTTGGTAATTTCCCTCTTTGAAGTACTTGATGGGACCACTGGCACAGCCTAGAGAAGGCACGCTAAAAATAAATAGAAGGATTAAATAGTTTTTCATTTTCACACCTTAGCCATTACAGCTTGTTGTATAACGGTTGTCAATTTTACAGTAATTTGTTGATCGGTTTCCACAATCCTTAGCAGGCCATAGGTACTTTCCGACCTTGCAGTATCGGTCTTGGGTCGATGCATTTTGCCTGTCACCGGCGCCTTGGTTGCTAGCGACATCGCCACAGTTTTTAGTATAGCGCCCGCGCACTTTACAATAATTTGTGGGTCGGCTTCCACAGTGACTGGAGTGCCAGAGGACATTGCCAACTTTACAGAAACGAGGACCGGAAGCTGGGTTCGCTGGAGAGCTATTATCCTTGTTGTCGTCTTTGGCCACGGCTCCACATTGACTGGTATAGATACCATTCACTTTACAGTAATTAGTGGGGCGGTTCCCACAGTTTCTAGCCGCCCAAAGCACTCGACCCACCTTACAGTAGCGATCACTGGAATCCGGTGCGCCGCCAGGGGAGTCATTGCCACCAGCTCCTGCATCGGCGACACTGCCGCCCCTGCGAGCCAAACCTTTGCAATTTGGAGTTTTGCCACACTTGATTGTTCCAAAATAACGAGCATTGGTTTTTTCCAAGATGTCGCGGCAGCAAAGAACTTGCCTAGAAAAGGAGGTGGTAATATCTCCGGCTAAACAGTTTTTGCCGCGCCCGTTTCTTTGTCGGATCCGTTTACTTTTTTCAATGGCGCAAATACCAAACCCAACGTGAGGGTTTTTTGCTTTTTTGGGATCATGGTAAAGGCTGGGCGAACAACTACTTCCTGATTCAGCAACGAAGAGTTTTGAATAGCAATCAGCGGCACGGCTTCCAAGGAGCTGGGTGATGATTCTATTTTTTTCAGAAGATTTGCATTTGTTATGCCTCATTGGTCCAACTCCAAAAGGGCAGGCTCGAGATGTGCGGCGCTGAGTCTTTCGCCTTTGACCATTGCGAGTGGTTTCGCTAGCGACAGATCGTGAAGGAGCCGATAAAACATCTGATGCAGAAAAATTGATATTGGACATTGCAAAGGAGTCCATTGAGAAAAGACATATTATGAGGGCAACTTGAAAACGTACAATATTCATAATTGAAAACCATCCATGCTTAAAATTTCAAAAGGCGTCATGCCTTGCTGTTGGTAAAAGCAAAATGAATGCCGATGTGCAAGGTCTCTATTGGATTTGAGGGGCAAAAAATCGGATTCGCTCTATTTTGTCAACGGCTGTCTCAAAATTAAACAATGGCGAAAAGATGGGGTAGAGTTCCTTAAAGAACAAAGGCCTCAAATCTTTTGAGGCCTTAAAAGAGTTTTATTTAGAGGCAGAAAACAAAGGCGCCGGTGGATTTTAGCAAAATCTCACCACGGCAGTCATTTCCATTACACGTCACTGCGCGAAGCTGTCCTTGGTAATTTACATATTGATAGGCTCCTACGCAGGATTCGCTAGGATAGCTAGTTGGAGTGCCACCTGAGCTTGAGTTACAAAGACTAGCTTGAACGGCATTTTGATTTCGGTCGTAACAAGTGTTGCCACTGACGTAGTAGTTTAAAGTAAAGATACAAGAACTGAGATCAGATGGCTGAAAAGTGGATCTGTTCCAACAGGTTTTGTTCTGAATTGCAAAAGTAAGATTTGTACAATTACTACTGTCAACCGCCGCATGGCTGAAGTTTCTACAGGTGCCATCAGAGATATAGAACTGAGCAGCCGTGCTTGAAGCTGTACAACTGGTGCTGGGTTGGGCTTGGCCCGATTGGTTTAAGCAAGTGCTGCCATTGAGGAAGAAGGTGTTGTTCGTGCAATTGGAAAATCCACTTTGTATGGTTCCGTCGTTAGCATAGCAGACACCATTACTGATATAGTAAGACAAGCTATTGCAGTTGCTAATATCGACATTGTTGTTGTTGTTGTCATAGCAAAGGTTGTTGGACTTATAATAGGTCGTCGTGGGCGTGGCCGGTGCGGTGTTATTGTCACTTTTTCCACATGAGCTCAAGATAAATGCGCCCAATAAAAACAAGGGGACAAGGCTAAGGTTTCTAAAATTTTTCATAAGGTCCTCCTGGTACCAATAAAAAGGGAACAGCAAGAGTCCTGCCAAGTCGGGGGGGTAAAAATAGAGTTTTATTATATAGTTATTTCGATGAGCTCAGATTTAAAGAACTCAATCCTGTAAGTTGTCACCGGGCTTGTCTGAAGAGTTGACAGTGGAAAGGCTCTCAGAGAGCTATTCAAACTCAACAAGAATGGCACCACTTTCGACGTTATCGCCGGTGTTAACGCGGATTTTTTTGATTTTAGCGTCTTGCGGTGCCTTCATGTCATTTTCCATTTTCATGGCTTCCATAATCAAAATGGAATCTCCCTCTTTGACTTCTTGGCCTTCTGTCACCATGACATTGACGATCTTACCAGGCATGCCAGCTGTTAACCCAGTTTCTTTACCAAGAGATTTGCCCGATTTCAGGCTTTCATGGAGAAGCATTTCGTCGTTAAAGATTTTAACGGTTCGGTAAGACCCTCGAGTGTAAACTTGATAGTTGATGCCATCGGGAACCGCATCAATAAGGTAAGAATTGTCCTGAAAAAGAAAGCTAATCACATTGTCGGCCTCTTGAAAATCTTTATGAGGAATAGAGAATTTTTCGGGGTCACCATTTTCTGGAGTCAAGGTAACCTCCCAGGTGTGCGCCGTTTTCGTGACGATGACCTGGTATTTTTTCTTTTTTAGCTCGGCTTCAAATAACATGATTTACCTCATTCCTATTCGGCGGCCCCAAAGCTTCCAGGGGTTCATTTCGTCAAACTTCCTCTCTGCGGGTTGCTTTTCTCGATCTTTGTAGGCGGTGAGGGCTGCAGAAATCAAAAAAACGCGATCATCAACAAAACGGAAAAGGTCAGGTGTTTCAATTTTGAGATCTTTGTCACAAAACTGTGTGGTGTATTCTCCTGAGAGAAATTTCTTGTGATTAAGAATCGATTTGTGAAGAACAATGTTGGATTTTACACCCGTTAATGTGAACTCAGTCAGGGCTCTGTGCATTCTTTGTACGGCTTCCTCACGGGTTTTTCCCCATGTAATAAGTTTGGCAATCATGGGATCGTAGTAAATGGGTACTTCATAGCCAGAGAACACATAGGTGTCTACGCGCACTCTTGGTCCAGCGGGTGGACGAAAGCGGCGGATTTTACCCGGTGAGGGAATAAAAGTTTCAGGATCTTCAGCGCAAATACGGCACTCGATGGCGTGGCCAAGGATTTTGATATCATCTTGCTCCCAGCTTAAGGTTTCACCAGCAGCGACACGGATCTGTTCACGAACAAGATCAACACCTGTGACCGCCTCTGTTACGGGATGTTCCACCTGTAGGCGAGTGTTCATCTCCATGAAGAAGAATTCTTTTGTATTATTATCGAAGATAAATTCAAAAGTCCCGGCGCCAATATAGTTAATCGATTGAGCTGCTTTCACGGCCACTCGACCCATCTCTTGTCGAACTTCGTCGGGAACGGAGGGGCTTGGACACTCTTCAATGATCTTTTGGTGGCGACGTTGAATGGAACATTCGCGTTCAAATAGATGAACCACATTGCCATGGGTATCAGCAAAAATTTGAATTTCAATGTGCTTTGGACTGGTGATGAATCGCTCCATGTAGACGATATCATTTTTAAAGTAGTTCATCCCTTCGGATCGTGCCGCACGATAAGCACTTTCCAGATCTTTGGGATCATGAACTACGCGCATGCCTTTACCACCGCCGCCAGCAGTGGCCTTAATCATCACTGGGTAACCAATCTTTTCAGCAACTTTATGGGCCTCTTCAACAGTGTTGACAGGGCCGCCACTGCCAGGAACTGTGGGAACTTTAGCCTTGTTCATCAACGCAATCGCTGAAAGTTTGTCGCCCATGCTAATAATATTCTCTGGTGATGGGCCAATAAAAACAAAGCCGGCGTCTTTAACAGCTCTAGCAAAGTCGGCATTTTCGCTCATAAAGCCGTAGCCGGGGTGGATTGCATCCACTCCAGCGTGTTTAGCGACACTCAGGATTTTTTTGTCATCGAGATAGGATTGGTTACTGGGTGGCGGCCCAATCTCAAAGGCCTCGTCCGCTAACAACACATGTTGGCTGTATCGGTCAGCCTCACTATAAACAGCGACAGATCGAATGCCCATGTCTCTACAGGCACGAATCACTCGAACGGCAATTTCTCCACGATTGGCAATGAGGACTTTTTTAAACATAGCTTCCTTCCCTTAAAGTGGAATGTTTCCGTGTTTTTTGCTGGGATTTGTATCGCGCTTATTTTCTAACATCTCTAGAGATTCACATATGCGGCGCCTGGTTAGGGATGGTTCAATCACTTCATCAATGTAGCCAAGTTCAGCAGCAATATAGGGGTTGTTGAATTTGTCTTCGTACTCTTTCGTGAGTTTTGAGCGTTCAGCATCCGTATCACTGGCTTTATTTAAAGCTTCACGGAAAATAATATTCACAGCACCTTCGGCGCCCATCACCGCAATTTCAGCAGAGGGGTAAGCCAAGTTAACATCGCCGCGTAAGTGTTTAGAGGACATCACGCAATAGGCACCCCCGTAATCTTTGCGGGTGATCACAGTCACTTTTGGAACCGTGGCTTCCGCGTAAGCGTAAAGAAGCTTAGCCCCATGGGTGATGATACCATTCCATTCTTGGTCTGTGCCAGGCAAGAAGCCGGGAACATCAACAAAAGTGACGATGGGAATATTGAAGGCGTCGCAAAAGCGAATAAAGCGAGCGGCTTTTTTACTGGCATCAATGTTCAAACACCCAGCCAGAACTTGAGGTTGGTTAGCCACAATTCCTACGGGACGGCCATTGAAGCGCGCAAACCCAACCACGACATTGGGAGCATAATTTTGGTGAATTTCTAAAAAGTAGCTTTCATCCACAACTTTCTTAACAAGTTCCTTCATGTCGTAAGGTTTTTTGGCATTATCAGGAAGAAACGTATTAAGCTCCTCAACGAGACGAAGGGGATCATCCTTGGTCTGTACCTTGGGGGGATCATCCATGTTGTTGCCAGGAAGAAAGTTTAAAAGTTCACGAATCATCAAAAGACAGTGTTTATCATCTTCAGCAGCAAAGTGAGCCACACCCGATTTAGTGGCATGGGTTCCAGCCCCACCGAGTTCTTCTTTAGTCACTTCTTCATGGGTTACAGTTTTAATCACGTCTGGGCCAGTGACGAACATGTAACTGGTGTCTTTCACCATAAAAACAAAATCAGTAATGGATGGCGAGTAAACAGCCCCACCAGCGCTTGGTCCCATAATCGCAGAAATCTGTGGAACCACACCTGAAGCCATCACGTTATTAAGGAAAATATCAGCGTATCCGCCGAGTGCTTCCACGCCCTCTTGAATGCGGGCGCCACCGGAGTCGTTGATGCCAATGATTGGCGCCCCATTTTTCATGGCGAGCTCTTGAATTTTTAAGATTTTATTAGCTTGGGTGCGCGACATACTCCCGCCAAAGACAGTAAAGTCCTGGCTATAGACATAGACGAATTTGCCGTTAATACGCCCCCACCCAGTAATGACGCCATCACCATCAATGGTTTTATCGGCCATTCCAAAATTTTGGCAGCGATGGGTTACAAAGCGATCCAATTCAACAAAAGAACCAGGATCTAACAAAGTCTGCAAACGTTCGCGAGCCGTCAGTCGACTGCCCTGCTTGTGCTTTTTGACGCGTTCTTCGCCACCACCTTGGAAGGCCTTTTGATTTCTTTGCTCTAACAAATTCATTTTTTCTTGATTTAAATCCATAGTCTCACCTTTTTAGGGATGGAGTCGTCCATACAAACGAGGAAAGGGGATTGTTTCCCGCACATGGGGAAGCCCACATATCCAAGCCACTGTTCTTTCTATACCAAGTCCAAATCCAGCATGGGGAAAGCTTCCGTACTTTCGCAAATCGCGATACCAGGAAAAATCCTCCATGTTGAGATCATGCTCTTTAATTTTCTTTTCTAAAATTTCTAAATTGTCTTCGCGCTGGCCGCCGCCAATGATCTCGCCGTAGCCTTCCGTCGCCAAGAGATCACAACTCAAACTGTAAGTTTTATCTTCGGGTTCCTCTTTCATATAAAAAGCTTTAATCGCTGTTGGAAAGTGGTGCACGAAAACAGGTCTATCGAACTGACTACTAATGATCGTTTCATCAGTGCCCCCAAAATCATCGCCAACCACAAATTCTTTATTTTCTTTGAGGATAATTTCTGTGGCTTCTTTGTAATGAAGGCGGGGAAAGGGGGCTTTGATGCATTCAAGTTTTGAAGTGTCGCGCTCAAGGGCTTTAAGCTCTTGTTGCCTGTTCGTGAGCACTCTTTGCACAATGTACTCAACAAACTGCTCAGCAAGCTCCATGTTGTCATAAAGATCATTAAAGGCGACCTCGGGCTCGACCATCCAAAACTCAATGAGGTGACGCCGAGTTTTGGATTTTTCAGCGCGAAAGGTGGGACCAAAACAATAGACTTTGCCAAAAGCGGCCGCTGTGGCCTCCATATAAAGTTGGCCACTTTGAGAAAGGAAGGCCTTATCATCAAAATACTGTGTGGAAAAAAGTGTAGATGTGCCTTCGCAAGCATTGGGCGTAAAAATGGGAGCATCGGTGCAAGTGAAGCCCCGCCCGTCAAAAAAGGAGCGGATAGCCGCAATGATCTCAGAGCGAACTCGAATGGCAGCATGTTGTTTTTTTGAGCGCAACCAGAGGTGACGATGGTTCATTAAAAAATCAACCCCGTGCTCCTTAGGAGTGATGGGATAATCAATGGAGTCCGACAAAATTTCAAAAGATCTGGCGGATAATTCATAGCCACCAGGACTTCTTGGCTCTTCTTTCACGACACCAGTCACTTTGACACAGGCCTCTTGGTTGAGGCTGGTAAAGTTCTCAAAGGCTTGCTCGTCGCAATCTCCTTGAAAAAAGATACACTGGCAAATGCCAGTTCCATCCCTAAGGAGGAGGAACTTAATTTTTTTAGATCCCCGAGTGTTGTAAACCCAACCCTTGAGCTCAACGGTTTCACCTACGAATTTGTGGAGGTCTTCAATAAAATAGCGCACCCATCGCTCCTTGCTTTTTGCAATGGGGCACAATAACGATGGTTATATATAGAAAGCAAGCTTCACAAAGCCCAAATTAAGCGGCGTATAATGTCTGCAATGCTAAGCAGATAGCGGTCTTTTAGGGGGTGCTTGAGAGTTGGCTGAGCGCCCCCTCGACATTCAGCATTCCCCGGGTTTTCACCGGATAAGGGCCAGCTTGAATACCCTGTAAGAGGGCTTGTTTGATCTCGACAAATGACGCGCCGGGCTTATGGGCCCATAGAAGGGCGGCCGCAGCCGTTACAAAGGGGGCCGCCATGCTTGTACCATCTAAACTCTGGAACCCATCGCGGGATCCATCTTTCACATCGTAGTCAGGAGGAAAGGTACTAATGATATTAGCGCCAGGAGCCACCAAGTCTACTAAGCTTCCGTAGTTTGAGAAGTCAGCGGTTTTAAAATCATAGGTTGCTGCTCCTACGGAAACCATATTGCTGATCACAAAGCCAGCGGGGTACTCGGGGTAAACACTCAAATCGTTACCTTCATTTCCGGCAGCGGCTACAAACAAAATATTTTTTTGTGCAAGGGCCTCAATTTCGTTTTTCAAAGCCGAGGAGCAGCTGCTTCCACCCCAACTGGCATTGATGACTTTGGCTCCACGTTGTCCCGCATAGCGAAGAGCGCGAATGGCACTATCCACGGAGCCGGCACCAGAAGCCGTAATGAAGTTCAAGGGAAGTATTTTTGCTTTGGGTGCGACACCCTTAACCACGCCAAGTTCGTGTCTTGCGGCGATGATTCCTGCCACATGGGTTCCGTGGCCAGAGTTGTCATACATTTCACCACTGTCGTCAGCAAAATTGTAGCCATTGATGTCGTCAATCAAACCATTGTTATCATCGTCGATGCCATTGGCGATTTCATTTTCGTTAACGGCAATCGCTCCTTGGAACTGGGGATGGGTAATATCCAGTCCGGAGTCCACAACAGCAACAATAATGGCTTCATCATCACTGGTTTTGCCCCAACCACTAGCGGCTTGAATGGCATCAACACCCCAGTTGATTTGCCCACCGTAACCAAGTGGTGCGACTTCAACACCATGGCTCACCAAAATTTTGTAATGAGGTTCAGCGAACTCAATGGCCTCTTTGTTTTGCTCGAGAAACTCCTCAATGAAGCTTTCATCATCGGAAAAATTTTCTATGGTGACGTCACCATTTTTCCATTGAACCAAATATTCGCCGGGGCGGGCTTGGTCATCACATTGGGGTTGCGAAGATCTTTTGAATTGGTCGCTACCAACACGTTTATTGCCTTGGCAATTTGCAGTAATAATAAGAACAAAAACCAACCCCAAAAGTTTTCTAACATCCATGTTAGCTCCCAACCAACGCATCCATGCGCCGTCTTATTATTGTAATAGGAATGGAAAAATGAGGAGAGTCCAGCTATTGCCAGCAGCAAGGGATGGCCTTGAAAAGAGGGCCAGTGGGTGATTTCAGGGCTTAGGGCTTGTCTGCTAGTTCCGTGGAAAGAAAGCGATCAAAAAAATCACAAAACTGTTTTTCAACAGAGTTGGCGATCTCGGTAACCTCATCATGAGTGAGTTTGGTTGTGTGAATTCCGGCTGCGGGATTTGTTACACAGCTCATGGCACAAACGCGAAGCCCCAAATGATTAGCAGCAATAGCTTCGGGAACAGTGCTCATTCCAACAGCTTTACCACCAATGGTCTGTAAAAAGCGAACTTCGGCAGGGGTTTCATAAGTCGGGCCACTGACTCCGCAATACACTCCTTGCCAATGAGGAATATCTAAGTCTTTTAAAGTTTTAATCATCCCGGCAGTGAGCTTGCGGTCATAGGCTTCCGTCATGTCTGGAAAGCGTGGCCCTAAGTTTTTAATGTTGGGGCCCATGAGGGGATTGTTCCCCATAAGGTTGATGTGATCTTCGATCACCATGAAATCCCCGGGAGTCATTTTAGGGTCCAAGCCACCGGCGGAGTTGGTAAGAATGGCAATTTCAATTCCAAGCATAGCTAGGGTGCGAATGGGGTAAACCACAGCATCCATTTTGTGGCCCTCATAATAGTGAACTCGGCCTTGCAAGATGGCTAAAGGAATCCCATGCCATTCTCCTAAGATGAGTCGACCTTTATGTCCTTCTACAGATGGAGTGGGAAAGTTCGGCAAATCTTCATAAGGAATCTCCTTTTCAATTTGCACATACTTCACCAAAGCCCCAAGGCCAGAGCCCAATATGATGCCCACCCTTGGCTTGAGCTGGGACAGAGATCGAATATAGTGGGTCGTCTCTTGTAGACGTTCTATGACATCCAAACGGGCTCCTTTATACTTAATTATTTCCCAAGCCCAAGGACCTGTCCAGCCCTAGTTTGGGGCCAAAACCATGACAGAATCTTAAATCTCTTCGATGATCAGAGGTTCGTGGACGGGGATGTGATCAGAAATTTGGTAACAGGAGTCTAATAGAGAAGAGGCTCCATCCGCAGAGGAAGAAGACTTTCCATAAATAGAAAACAGAGGTTCGCCAGAGGTCACTTTGTCTCCAATTTTTTTGTGTAAACGCAAGCCCGCCGTCGGCTCGATGATGTCAGAAATCACTCGCCTTCCAGCGCCAAGGGCTATAGCAGCCAGTCCGACATTTTCAGTTTGAATTTGGTGCAGATAGCCCGTGCGAGAGGCGGTAATTGTTGTCAGTAGAGATGAATGGGGGAGTTTATCTAAATCTCCACCCTGGGCCTCACAAACTTGGTAAAACTTTTCATAAGCCTTTCCCGAAGTAAGGGCGCTAATAACTTCTTGCTCTGCATGTTCAAAACTCAAACCCTTTGCCATAGAAACCATTTGTGCAGCAATTTTAACACTCAGTTCTTGAGTGTCGGAAAAATCTTTCAAGCAAAAGTCTTCATCAAGGTCTTTTTGTTGTAAGATGGATAGGCACTCTTTAACCTCAAGAGCATTTCCGATATAAGTGCCGAGAGGTTGATTCATGTTGGTGATAAAGGCTTTAACATTGAGACCTTTGCCACTGCCAATAGAAATTAAACCCTTGGCTAGGGCTCGAGCGTTCTCCAGTGTTTTCATGAAAGCACCACTTCCCATTTTAACATCAAGAACCAAATTTTTTGCGCCTTCGGCAATTTTTTTACTCAAAATGCTCGCACAAATCAGCGGAAGAGACTCAACAGTTCCCGTGACATCCCTGAGAGCATATATTTTTTTATCGGCAGGACAAATATCTTTGGTTTGACCGATAAAACATAGGCCAATGTCTTCCACTTGTTTTTTGAATGCATCCAGCGACATTTGAGTTTGAAATCCAGGAATGCTTTCCAATTTATCTAAAGTTCCACCCGTGTGGCCCAGCCCGCGGCCTGACATCATGGGGATAGCGACTCCACAAGCGGCCGCGAGGGGCGCAAGGATGAGGCTGGCTTTATCACCCACACCACCTGTGCTGTGTTTATCGACGGTCACAAGATTGTTTGAAAAAGAAACCGAGGCACCGGAATCAAGCATCACTTGCGTGAGATGAACGGCCTCTTTATCCGTCATTCCATTGAGAAAAATGGCCATTAAGAGCGCTGACATCTGGTAGTCAGGAATGGACCCTTCAGTGTAACCATCAACAAAAGATCGAATTTGGTCTAGACTAAGTTCTTGTCGATCTCTCTTCCATTTAATGGTTTCTGCGGCTCGCATATCCGGAATTCCTTTCGTCAAATCGAATACAGACCCAAGGCCCGACCTCAAGGTTTACTTGTCAAAAAGCTGGAAAACAACAATAATGTTTTTATGTTAAGAGTTTGCATCCTTTGCCTGTTTTTATTTTCATCATCGTTGGCGATGGCTCAACAAAATCCACCGCCAGCGGCGGGATCAACAAATGTCGTGGATGAATACGGCCCCAAACGGCAAATTGCTACCATTGTATATATGGGCCTGGGTGGCGCAGTGCTGGGCCTTTCGACGTTGAGCTTTTACGGAAGGCCTCAGGATAAGCTCACTAATATTTGGATCGGTTTTGGTGCGGGCGTTATTGTCGGCACCATTTGGATGACTTACCAGGCTGCGACCAATCCCCAAGAATTTTATCGCGCTGATTTCACTGAGGATCGACCTTTGGTAGCCGACCTCTACGCTCAACAGATTCAAAGCCAAAGTGCGCCGGTTGGGCTCACCATGACCTGGAAGTTTTAAGACGTTTTTTTGAATGGCATTTGAAACTGTTTGCCCGTGGCCGGTGATACTGAACTGTCTGTGGGTGATCCGGCAGGTGTTTGGAATTTCTTTTTTTCCATATAGGGTTCTGCAGCTTCTTTGGTAATTAATCCGTCAACAAGTAACTGATTAACCGTGCTTTCCATAGTTTGCATACCTGCGCGCGATGAGGTTTGCATTGTAGATTTGATTTGGAAAGTCTTTCCTTCACGAATTAAATTTTGAATGGCATTGTTTGCCATCATAATTTCAAGGGCGGCGACGCGACCACTGCCATCTGCTTTTTTAAAGAGGGCTTGTGAAACCACGGCTTTTAAGCTTTCAGATAGCATCACGCGAACCTGGGACTGTTGTTCTTCAGGAAAAGAGTCAATAATACGATCCACAGTTTTTGCTGCACTCATGGTGTGTAAGGTTCCAAAAACCAAGTGACCCGTTTCTGCAGCTGTCATCGCCAGAGAAATGGTTTCTAAGTCGCGCATCTCACCAACGAGAATAACATCTGGATCTTCGCGAAGAGCGGCTTTCAAAGCTTTCGCAAAAGATTTTGTGTGATTGCTGACTTCTCTTTGGTTGATGATTGATCTTTGGTTTTCGTGGACGAACTCGATGGGATCTTCAACAGTTAAAATGTGGTAGTTGTATTCCTTATTAATAAAATCAACCATGGCCGCTAGAGTGGTCGACTTACCACTGCCCGTTGGACCGGTCACACACACCAAGCCTTTTTTCTCTTTGCAAATCGCGCGAACGGCCGGAGGCAAGTTGAGTTCTTGTAGGGTTTGAATTTTGCTAGGAATATAGCGAAAGACGGCTGCAATCCCTTTGCGTTGATTAAAGATATTACAGCGAAAACGACCCACGTTTTCCAAAGAGTAGGAAAAATCGCACTCCCAATTATCTTCAAAATTTTTCCTTTGGTCAGGGGTCATGATTTCATATATAAGAGCGTGACATTCCTCATGGGTGAGGGGTCTATAGTTAAGTGGTTCAATATCACCGTGCACACGAAGGGCCGGTGGACTTCCCGACGTAAGGTGAAGGTCCGAGGCGTTGTTATTGACCATAATCTTAAATAGATCGTCGAGCTTTGCCATAATCCCTCTCTACAAATTGGGTTTCAATACACTTTCGGCAAATTTCGCGATAATATTTAGGTGTTTGGATGAATTTTTATGGTAACGAATCAGATACTCATCAATGTGAATTCCTTTGAAACGCGCGTGGCTTGCCTTGAGAAAGGAAACCTCGTTGATTTTAAAATAGAGCGCAAACACTCCCCGACCTTGGTCGGCACCATTCACAAAGGAAAAGTGATTCGAGTGTTGCCAGGCATGCAGGCGGCTTTTGTCGACATAGGTCTTGAACGTGCCGCTTTCTTATATGTTGGTGATGTTCGTGAAGAAGGGGACTCGATCAATAAACGTGTCGAAGCTGCTGAGCGCAGTGAGGACGAACAACTCCCAGACATCGTCGCCCCGGAAGATAAACCCAAAATCCAAGAGCTTCTTCGCGAGGGTCAATCCATTCTCGTGCAAGTGGCAAAAGACCCCGTGGGCACCAAAGGAGCTCGCATCACCACCCATGTTTCGCTGGCCGGGCGTAAAATCGTTTATCTGCCAACACTCACTCACATTGGAATTTCAAGAAAAATTGAAGATGAAAACGAGCGTGAACGCTTACGCTTACTTCTGGAAAGCAAACCCACACCCGGTGGAGCCATTGTTCGTACCGCCGGCGAAGGAATGAATGACGAGGAGTTGGCAGAAGACCTTGGTTATCTTGCGCAAATTTGGAATGAAATTCAAAAAACATATGCCGAGGAAAAGGGTATTGGCCTTATTTATTCCGAAGTGGACTTTGAGCTGCGCATTCTCAGGGATTTTTTAAGTCCCAACGTGCAACAGGTAATTATTGATCAAAAAGATTCTTTTATTCAGGCTCAAGAATTTGTGAACCAATATATGCCTCAATTTCGTGATGTATTAGAGTTGTACGAAGAGGAGGAGCCCCTTTTCGATAAATTTGGAGTGTCTTTAGATGTCGCCAAAGCGATCGATCGCAAAGTTTGGTTGCGATCTGGAGGCTATCTTGTCATTGATGAAACAGAAGCTCTGGTGGTGATTGATGTCAACACCGGCCGTTTCATTGGCAAGAAGGATCTTGAGGAAACCATTTTCAAAACGAACATGGAAGCGGTTAAAGAGATCGCCCATCAGATTCGCGTGCGCGACTGTGGTGGAATCATTATTGTCGACTTCATTGATATGATGGTCATCGAGCATCGGGAAAAAATCTTAGAAGCCCTCACTGAGGAAGTGAAATCTGATAGTGTTCGGGTGTCAGTGATTTCGATGACTGGCCTAGGTTTGGTTGAACTCACTCGCAAGCGTATGCGGCCGAGTCTTTTGCGCTCCCTGACCGAGCCTTGTTTTTATTGCGAAGGCCTGGGTCGCCTTAAAAAGCGAGAAACGCTCATTGCAGACATTTTTAGGGATCTTCGCCGCCACATTCTTCGCCAAAAAAAGGGCCACACTTGGGTGGTTAGCTGCCACACAGACCTGGTGAATTGGGTTTACAGCGAGGAGTCTGAGCTGATCAGCCAGCTAGAGGGAGATCTGGGCGTCTCCATCATTTTCAAGGCGGACCCCAGTTTGCACTGGGAAGAATTCAAGTTTGACGTTGCGTCCTGAGGCCTTTCGTCGCTCACAGCGGACTAAGTCTCTAATTATACAAAGAAATCCACAGGGCCCGCCCAAGCCCCTTTCCACCTAAAAATTATGGAATAAAGAGCTGAAATTATTGACATAACTTGCGCGGCGTGGCACCTTCGGCAGTCTTTTAGAGAATTGGAGGATTCATGTACGCCATTGTCCGCACAGGTGGAAAGCAATATAAAGTGAAAGCTGGCGACCTCATTAAAGTTGAGAAGTTAGAAAAATCTTTGGGTGATGAATTTGAATTGGACGAAATCCTTTTCGTTTCTGGCAAAACCAACCATGTTGGTGAGCCGACGGTTTCTAACGCTAAAGTGACAGCTGTGGTGACCCAACAACACAAACATAAGAAAATTATAGTTTTCAAAAAGAAAAGACGCCAAGGTTATCGAAAGTTGAATGGTCATCGACAAAACTTTACCGAACTTTTTATTAAGGCGATTACCGCTCCTGACGGTGAGTCTGTGTCTACGGACAAATCAGCTCCCATCAAGGATCCCACTCAGCCTAAAAAAGAAAAGGTAAAAGCGGAAGCTAAGGCTCCTGCTAAAAAGACGGCTAGTAAAAAAACGGCGACGAAAAAGCCAGCGGCCAAAAAGAAAACCACTAAGAAAAAGACCACAACAAAGAAAAAAGCCACTAAAAAGAAAACGACGAAAAAGGCTTAAGGTTCAGGAGTAAAGCATGGCATCGAAAAAAGCTGCAGGTAGTACGAAGAACGGAAGAGACAGTAAGAGCAAAAGACTGGGCGTAAAGCGCTTTGGTGGACAGACCGTAAAAGCGGGAACCATCATTGTGCGTCAGCGCGGAACTGAGTTTTATACGGGTGAAAACGTTGGTATGGGACGCGATCATACCATTTTTGCAAAGATCGACGGCAAAGTGAAATTTGAAAGAGTGAATAAGCAAAAACTGAAAATCAGCGTTTATCCTAGCGACGCCAAAACCGCTTAATCTTATGAGGAAGGGCCACGTTATCTTCTTAGTGGCCCTTATCCAATGAAGTTCATCGATAAAATTAGTATTCATTTAAGCTCTGGCAAGGGTGGGCCCGGTTGCGCCAGCTTTGCCAGCGACCCATTAAAACCGCGTGGAGGTCCCGACGGCGGAGATGGTGGTCGTGGTGGTGATGTGGTTATTCGCGTCAACCCACACCTAAACACCCTTTTTCATCTGCGCGGGCAAAGAACCCTAAAAGCCAAAAATGGATTACCTGGTGGTGGGGGAAACTGTACGGGAGCCAGCGGCGAAGATCTTATTGTTGAAGTTCCGGCTGGTACCACCATTCGCGATGAAAACGGCCACCTGAAAGCCGATCTCACAGATGGGGAGATTATTCTTCTCACCGGTGGTCGGGGTGGCAAAGGCAACTCTCATTTTAAAACCAGCATTCGTCAGGCCCCAACCCATGCCCAAACGGGCGAAGTTGGTGAAGAACTTGATGCTCATTTTGAATTAAAATTGATTGCTGATGTGGGTGTGATTGGATTTCCCAACGCGGGTAAATCCACGTTGATTTCGGTGTTAACGGCGGCCAAACCTAAGATTGCAGATTACCCTTTTACAACCTTGCAACCTCAACTTGGGGTTGTCTCATTGGGGGATGGTTCAAGCTTTGTTATTGCCGACATTCCTGGACTCATTGAAGGCGCTTCGGAAGGGGTGGGGCTTGGTCACCAGTTTTTGCAACATATTGAAAGAACAAAAATTTTCATCCATTTGCTCGATGGCAGCGACTTTTCTGGCCGGGATGTTTGGGACGATTTTGAAAAAATTAATCATGAACTCTTGGCTTATGATGATAAAATGAAAGGCAAGATGGATTATGTCCCCTTGGCGGGTCGCCCTCAGGTGGTGGTTCTTAACAAGGTGGATTCAATCAGCGAGGAGCGCTTACTGGATATAGAAGACACATTTCGAAAAAACCAAGTCGAAATCACTCCTATCTCTGCGGCCACTCGCCACAACCTACCGGCTCTCATTCAAATTTTAAGTCAGTCTGTTTTTGGAAAGGATAACCATGAATAAAGTGGCTCTTTTTGGTGGTACTTTTGACCCTGTCCACCGCGGACACACGGCCTGCGTGCAACACTTACTCGAAAAGATGGATTTTTCAGAAGTGGTTCTTATCCCCGCCGGGAAAAATCCACTGAAATCCGAACAACCAGCAGCCCCCGCAGAAGATCGTTTGAAGATGATCCACTTGGCGGTTTCCGATTTTGATGGCCTCATCCAAATTGACGATGAAGAAATTAAAAGAGATGGTCCTTCTTATACTTACGAAACTTTAAAACGTTATTTGGAAAAGCATGATCCTGCTGAGCTCTATTTGGTTATGGGAATGGACGTTTTTGAGGAACTGGACCAGTGGAAAAATTATGAAAAGATTTTAGAAATGACAAATATTTTAGTGGTGAGCCGTCCTCCTTTCCGCAGGCCCTTTGGTATCGAGGAGCTTCCGGTGGGGATTCAACCCTTGATTCACACCTATGAAAAAGGTTTTGCCCTTTTAAAATCAGATCGCACTATTGAGTTTGTTCGCATCGACACGGACGATGTGTCCTCAACTCAAGTTCGTAAAAAATTGAAAACCGGTAAAAATATTGATGCCATGATCAACATGGAAGTGGAAAAGTACATCATCGAACATGAGGTTTATCCACGCATTTCACCTGGACAGGTTGATTTTGTTGAGCTCACCCATTTCGTGGCTGATATTTTAAAAGAGCGTGCGATGAATTGTGCGGCCTATGATTTGAGTGGGCTTGATAAATTGTATGATTATACCATTGTGGCATCGGCTACCAGCACCAAACAGGCGCAAAGCTTGGCTTCAAGAATTAAAGACGCGGTGAAAGAAGAGTACGGGATAGCCCCGTTTGCAGAAGAGGGACGTGAGGAAGGTAAGTGGGTGATCCTCGACTATGGCGCCCTTATCGTTCACATCTTTTATGACTTTGTTCGCCAGGAGTACCATCTGGAGCAACTTTGGTCCGACGGTAAGCGACTCAAAATTTAAAATGAATTGGGAGCTGCGCACACTTTCCATTGCAAAAAGCAGTTTTGCCAGAGAAGGTATTGAAACCTATCACAAGAAAATCAATGGTTTTTTAAGCTTTGATATCAAATGGTTTAAGCCAGAAAGAGATCTTTTTAAAGATGTTGATCCCTCTTCTATTGTTGTTCTTTGTGATGAACGGGGGAGAGCTCCTTGCTCGCGTGACTTTGCTAGTCAATTACAAAAGTGGCAGGACCAGGGGAAGCGCCAGTTTGTGTTTATTATTGGTGGTCCCTTTGGTATTGATGCCGAACAGAGGAAAAAGGCAGACTATGTACTTTCATTATCCCACCTGGTTATGAACCAAGAAGTGGCCCTCATGGTTTTGTGTGAACAGCTTTTTCGCGCACTGACCATCATGAATAATCACCCCTACCATAACGACTGATTCCGTCTGGATCAATTCGAGTCAAAATCCCCAAATTATTTATCTTTTCCACAATATTTCCGATGAGTTCAAAGGATTGGGAGGTCAGATGAGAAGCGCTATAAAGGTGGTCGTATTTGGCATTTTTATACTGTTAGCGAGTTGCCAAAAAAATCAAGACATCCAAGGCGCTTCTCTCCAATTGGATCTGCCGCAAACCAGACAAAAACTGGGGAGCCTATCAACCAACACTCTGTCGCGAGTGTCGGTTTATCTTTCTGGTCCCAGTATAACGATACCCATATTTAAAGTATTTGAAAAATGCTTGGATTGCAGCACCCCTTTGTCTGGTCCTTTTGAAATTGATTTGCCACCAAGTCGTGATGTTCTTATCCAAGTTGTCGCAGTCTATGAGGATCCGTCGGTAGGATCCATGGACATCACCTATGGGGACGATAAGGTCTCGCTTGAAGAGGCTCAGGAAAACGTGACCATCACAGTGAGTAGCATTGCGACAGATGTGAAAATGGGAAAAATTACGGGTCGATATTTAGATTCTGCAACTCAAGGTCCCTCGGGTATTGTTGAAGGTTATTATACCCCACCGGGCAAACCTGCGGTGAAAGTTGTGGAATCAGAAATTATCAATGGTTGGTTTCAGTTTATCGCTATTGAAACTCTCTCGATCAATTATAAACTTGCTAGCTCAGGCCAAACACTTTTTACTGACTCTTCTTTTGCATCCTTAGACGGTTTACTGGGCGATAAAGTGATGCGAATCGAAGTTCCCACTCACTACAGCGTTTGGTCGACTCATAATGGCTCTAGTTGGGTGACCGACCAGGCTCGCCTGTATGAAGGTTTTAATAGTCTCTTTTTGGGATTCTTTGGCCCCGGAGCCACAAATGCACATAAGGCCTGTCGTTATAGCTACGACTGGGGTTCGCTACCTTACAGAAATATAGACGTTGATGGTAGCTCGTCGACAACATCAGGTGATCGATTATTTCGTCTATGCAAGGACGCAAACTGCGCACAAACTTTGTCTTTTTTTGGTGCGACCACGGATCCCACCCAGTTAAGTCTGAGGGGGGGTGGGGTTGATGCCAGTGCTCAATGCACAAATAGCTCGTTGGATTTTGATAGCCAACTGCATTTTAAAAACGATTATTTTGGTGAGGCTGATAACTCCTTTGCGCAATTTTATGGACCCTTTAAAATCATTCCTTATGGTAGCAACAATCTGTCGAGCTATGTGAAGTTCACCTACAGTGTGGTTCTGCAAGAGTTGGATTTGCAGTGGGACTACCTCCCCAACATCATTGGAAATGGGGTTGACGGTGTTGAAGTTTTTTATAAAAAAGGGGCTACAACTCAAGATGAGGAATTAATAAGAATTGCTGATGGCTACAACTGTGAGGCTGCCAGAGCACGGGGTTATACCTCCGCAGGCTTCACTTCTGGAAACTCCCAAAGCCTCAATGGAATTCATCACTCGGAATTTCCGAGCCTTTCCATACTCGTATGCCCTTACCGAACAAAAGATGGTACAAGGGCTTATTTTCGATCAGCGATCTCTCCTGATGTGAAAAGCTTTGATGCTGGCGTGAGCCCTTTGCAGGTGGTTTCCAGTAATTTCAATGTGGATGCCGTGACATCATTTGATTTAAACTACGCCACCAAAGATGGAGTGCCCCCGCTGTCGTTTACCTATAAGTCGGGCGCCGGCTCAGTAACCTCTGCTGGGATTTATACTCCTGGCGCTGGATCGAGTGTCGTCAATATTAGTGATGCTGACGGCACTAACTTTGATGTCACCTTGACTTCCGTTACCGCCACCAAAGATCTTGATTTTACTTCAAGTCTCCCAACGGCATTTTCGCTGTCGCGGACTTCGATGGCGACTTTTTATAATTCTGATGGTGAAGTTGAGACTGTAGCAGCACACTTTCCACGTTTTGAGTACGATCCGAGCAATTGTACCAGCGCTGCGGCACCTAGAAACTGTGCAGCGAGGGGCTTGTTGTTAGAGAGTGCCTCCACTAATCGGTTCTCGTATAGCGAAGACTTTTCTCAGGTCTATTGGAATGCCGGTTCCTATGACCCCAGTGTTTCAACAGATGGAACGGTGGCGCCTGATGGTAGCACGCTGGCAACCAAAGCCGAAGACACGAACAAGGATACGAACAATTGGAATGCCGACAAATTTTATGTTAACACACTGCCTAATTGTGCAGAAAACAGAAAATATATTTTTTCCTTATTTGTAAAACAAGGGACGGCTGCCAATATGAACATTTCTGTGCAAGAGGCAGCCCAAGCTAATGCAGACTTGTATTTCAATTTTGCATCGAAAACAGCAACATCCTATGATCCTCATGGGGTGACCGAACTTCCTAATGGTTGGTTTCGAATTTGGGTTTCTTACAAATGCAGAGCCACAGCGAGCGTTGTTGCATGGATTGGTCCGGCGAGTGGTCAGAATTCCTTTGAGCCATCGGCATTCGGCTATTCCTACATTTGGGGTGCGCAAATGGAGATTGACGAAGGAGATTATCCGACTTCTTATATCGCCACGACGGGGTCAGCAACTATGCGTACGGCCGATATCCTCAGTGGTCCTGCGAGCTCGGCTTACTTTTCAAATCTTAGTAAGGGAACATTTTTATTAAGCTATCACTCGGATGGAAACTCTAAAGCGGCTCCTGGGACGCTATTGATGATTGATCAATTGGGAACTGGGACGGGGGATCGCATGACCGTGAGTGGGGAACCAGGTGGGGGCATCCGCTTTCATGTCACTCAAAGTGGATCCCCTTCGACCAACTATGTAATGGCGGATTCCCAAGACTCTACCGATACTGACACCCTAGCCTTTTCTTATCAGTCCGGGGAGTTTAACTCGGCCCTTAATGGTGTTGATAAATATTCTGTGAATAGCTACTCCGCTCCCTCTAGTCCTTCGGTTTTGCGATTTGGTTCTAACGTGAATTCCATAGATGACAATTTAGATGGTCACTTGTTGCAGCTCAAATACTGGCCGGAGCCTTTGGGTTTACCCGCTTTACAGGGCCTCACAGATTAGTAGTATTTGGTTTATTGAGAGATTTATTGCTCGATGAGGCTCTGTAGAATTTTTTGATCTTCTGGTGACAGATCTTTTTGGCAATCACCTTTAGCAAGAAAGTTATGACCGGCACCCACCCCCGCTAACCAAGTCTTTCCCATTTGAAAATGAAAAGAGTGTTTGTGAGCACGAGGCGTGTGCCAGGACACGCTCCAGCCATCAAGGTTTCCCCTTAACAGGGAGACCAGTTTCTGCTTTTCTTCAGGGGTCAAAGATTTCAGGGGGTTCTGATTGAGTTCACTGACAAAAACCGAAACTTCCGGGAGGGAAAAGTTCTGAATTTCGTCGGACGACAAACCTATGCAGGGCTTGTTTTTTAAAGAGTACCACAAGAGTCCAGTAAAGATGAGTAGGCCAAAAAAAACTGCGGAGGTGATTCCTAAAAAAACTTTTTTTCCAGTCGTCATGTACAAAGGCTATTGGCCCCTGGATTTTTTGTCATGTAAAAAAGAGTTTCATAGTGGCGCTCATATAAAAAACTCCGTAAAACGGTGCTCGCATCGGCACCCTTCACGCCCAGATGAATTCATTTAGTAAATTTGAAAGCACAAACGATGCATTAAGGTTCTTTATGGTGGAGTGGATGCTTTCCCACATGCGTTCTTGTGCTTGTTGTGGCCGTTGGTTTGAGCCAGTGGACTGGTTGTGTACGGGCTGTGAAAGCCGACTTTTTCGGCGCATTGAAAAGGTTCAGGTGAAAGTTATCCATCCTGCTTATTCTTTGTTTTATCTATGGGATTGGCGTCCCGAGGATCGAAACATGAAAACCATTGTTGAAAGTTTAAAAGGGGGGAGACCCAGGGTGGCGTTTGCAAAGATCGCCACCCTTTTTTACTTTCTTCATCCACAAAGTCCCCAAAGATGGGATGCCATTTATTATCCAAGCAAAGGGACTAAAGACCATGCATACGAATGGGCGCAAATATTGGGTCAGCTCATAGGCTGCCCAAGCTACCCATTGCGAACCATGAGTCGGCGCAAGCAAGCCAAGCTTCCTAAATCAGAAAGGCAGAAAATCCAATTTTTGCCTCAAGCTCCCAAGGGCCAAAGGCTCCTTTTTGTGGATGATATCGTCACCAGTGGGGCCACGGCCCGTGGGGCTTTCGAGGCCCTTGGTCAGCCGAAAAACTTTGCCGTTTGGGCCCCCTTTTATCGAAGATTGTTGTGATCAGGAGTCCTTTTTGCTATGGTGCAACAATGTTGGTTTTACGCTTAATTTTGCCATTTTTTCTGAGCATTTCTGTACTTGCTGCTAGTGATACTGGCTCGAAAACTATCGTCCATTCGGTCTCAGTGAAGCAAATGAAGTTCTTACGATTTGTGGACCAGAAATACCAAAAAAAGTATGGCATTCATATTGAGCTTAAAAAAGTGATCACTCTTGGCATGCTGGGATCGACCAAAGAGTCTTCGGGGCAAGCATGGCTGGCTAAGGGTAAAATGCGCCTTGAGATGCAAAAACCATCAGCTTCAAAAATGGTGGCTGACGGTCAGTATCTTTGGATTGAAAGCCCCCCGCCAGAAGACTTCGAAGGAGGAAAGACCCAAGTGCTTAGGGCCTCACTCAGCTCCGATCGCGCTAAATCCCAAGGGCTCATTCAACTATTGACGGGCGGTGGGGTTCTCAAGTTTTTTAAAGTGTCGGGGATTCAAGAGGATAAAGAACAGATCACTTATTTTTTGCAACCCGATAAACAGGCTGTTGAATTCAAGCGTGCCCAACTAAAGGTATCCAAAAAATCCGCTGACATTGTTGAGATTCGTTACTGGGATCAAATGGACAACGAAACAGCTTATATTTTTGAAAAAACAAATTTTGAACAAAAACTCGATGGGAAACTCTTTTCCTACAAACCGCCAAAAGATGCGGAAGTGATCACCTACTAATGAAAAAAGTTGAAGCAGAAACCACCAAAAAGAATGTTCACATGATTAGTCTTGGTTGCCCTAAAAATTTGGTGGACAGTGAGATCATGTTGGGCCGATTGATGAAGCAAGGATACCAAATCACCGATAACCCTGAAGAGGCGGACACGATTGTCGTCAACACTTGTAGTTTTATTGATGATGCAAAGAAAGAATCGGTGGAAAAAATCCTAGAGGCCGCGGATTTAAAAGAAAGTGGAAAGTTAAAAAAACTTGTCGTCTCAGGCTGTTTAGTTCAGACGTGTGCTAGTTTAAAATTATAAGATAATCTTTAAAATAATGATTAATAGTAAAAAAATTTAATAATATAACAATAATAAAATACTTTTCACTATAGATTCTCTTTTTTACGACAATAC
>JAGQZY010000150.1 GCA_020435205.1 Bdellovibrionales bacterium
CTTCGATATATCACGCGTTTGCAAAACAAAGACTTGTCTTTGTGTCATGCGATGATCCCATTGGGTTCTTGCACAATGAAGCTCAACGCCACGACAGAGATGACACCTGTCACTTGGCCTGAGTTTGCAAATGTTCACCCCTTTGTGCCAAAAGATCAGTGTTTGGGGTATTTGGAAATGATTCATCAGCTAGAATGTTGGCTGAAAAGACTAACAGGCTTTGCAGGCGTCTCCTTGCAACCCAATGCCGGTTCTCAGGGAGAATACGCCGGGCTTCTCGTCATTCGCAAATACTTACAGAGCCAAGGCGAAAACCAAAGAAGTGTCTGTTTGATTCCGAGCTCAGCCCATGGCACCAACCCCGCGAGCGCTGTCATGGCTGGAATGAAAGTTGTTGTGGTCAGTTGCGATGATGAAGGTAACATTGACGTTGAAGATCTTAAGAAAAAAATAGATGCCAATAAAGGTTTAGTTGCAGCTCTCATGGTCACCTATCCTTCTACGCATGGTGTATTTGAAGAAAGTATTAGTGACATCTGCGAATTGATTCATCAAGAAGGTGGCCAAGTCTATATGGATGGAGCCAACTTTAATGCACTTTTAGGAGTTTCTCGGCCAGGAGAATTTGGCCCAGACGTTTGCCACCTCAATTTGCACAAAACTTTTTGCATTCCACATGGTGGAGGCGGACCTGGTATTGGCCCTATCGCTGTGGCTGAACACCTTAAGGAGTTTTTACCCGGTCATGTCTTTACGAAAGAAACCGGTGGCAAAAGTGCCATTGGTGCCGTCGCCGCTGCCCCCTGGGGAAGTGCCTCTATTCTTCCAATATCATGGGCCTATATTGCCATGATGGGGAGAGAAGGGCTCAAAGAAGCCACTCAAGTGGCCATACTGAATGCGAACTATATTGCAAAACGCCTAGCGCCCCATTTTCCGATTCTTTATAAAGGCAAAGGAAACTGGATTGCTCACGAATGTATTATTGACGTTCGAGCATTTAAACAAACCGCTGGGATCACTGTTGATGATATCGCTAAACGACTCATTGATTTTGGGTTTCATGCGCCAACTATGTCCTGGCCGGTTGCCGGAACCCTCATGATTGAACCAACAGAAAGCGAATCAAAAGAAGAAATCGATCGCTTTTGTGAGGCCATGATTCAAATTCGCGAGGAAATTAGAAGTATTGAAAATGGAACTTGGAGTTCTGAAGATAACCCTCTCGTCAATGCCCCCCACAGCGTCTATAAAATGATGGCCAGCGATTGGAGCCACTCTTACTCTCGCGAACAGGCGGCCTTTCCTTTGCCATGGGTAAAAAACCATAAGTTTTGGACTCCCGTCGGGCGCGTTGATAATGCTTATGGTGACCGCAATTTAGTTTGTTCTTGCCCAGACCCCAAAGACTACGAAGACTCGTGAGCTTGCGCCGTAATTTGGCGGTTTTGGGATAGGCTCTTATTTAGACTTCAAGTTGAAAGGAAAGAGTCTTTCTAGAATCTTTTTAATGGGAAACTGTTTTATCTGCGTCTTTTGCTGTTCAATCATAGACACTCCTCGTTTACACATTGGCCTATATTCACTCCATAGGCCAAGCCTCAAAACACATAATGTACTGAGATCATTAGGCTTTTTATTGACCCTATAAATTGAGCTGTGGTCAAAAATTCATTCCCTACCCGCAATTTGTCGCCTTAGGTGCCAGGTACCTTTTCCTTGAAGCAGCGTGTTGTCTCCAAAAACACTCTCTGCATTTTTAGTGTTTTAAGGCTAAGCCATCGCTTTGTTGCACTGTTTACAGAGAAAGTTGCCAGGCCCCTTTTCTTTTTACAATGCGTGTAAAAATCCTTTATTTACGCAGGGTTTATGGGTAGCCATCTATTCGGGAATTCCTAGAAAATCTTGAGGAGG
>JAGQZY010000151.1 GCA_020435205.1 Bdellovibrionales bacterium
CATTACCGATGGACAATTTATGCCAACCACACTTCGAGACATTCTAAAAGCCGGAGAAATTATCGATCCGCACGATCTTGGCGATGTGATTCCTTTGATGGCAAGATATCTCATGCCCTATTGGGGCGAATCACCCGAGCAAATCAATAAAGCTATTGGAAGATACAATAGCCCAAAGTGGTATCGAACACATGTCACAACCGTCGCAAAACTCGTGGAAGCCCGATGGAAAGAGCTTGAATCTGAATTCAACTCTGATGAGTGACCATTGGCACTGTGAAGTTTTAGTTGATACTGCTTAAATTTTGGAAGATTGACGTATGGCGACTTGGAGCGTAGCGACGGAGCCAGTAGGCAACTTCCAAAATTTACTTTGGTGTTTCACACTTATATTTAATTTACTATATAAGGCAACCAAACGTTTGCCTAGCACAGAAATGGGGGTGCACTAAGATTTGGGGATTTTTTGTGCGTACTTTCTGGAAGAACGCCGAGCTTCACCGGTTTTATATCGTTGAATCTCTTCTTCCGTTTCAGGCAGTACGGGTGGAACAGGAATAGGTTTGCCAACCTTATCGATACCGACATAGGTAATCAATGCGTCAGTCGTTAGAAGGCGTTCTCCCGTTAAAGGATTCTCGGCAAGGACTTGCACGCCCACTTCTAAAGAGGTTCGGCCAGCATAGTTAACTTGTGCTTTGAGTACCATGATATGCCCCAAGCGAGCGGGAGCATGAAAATCAACGCGATCAAACGATGCGGTCACCACCATTTCTCTTGCGTGTCTCATGGCACATACGGCTCCTGCGATGTCGATCCATTGCATCACTTTGCCGCCAAAGACAGTGCCGTGAACATTGGTGTCTCCGGGGAGAACTTGTTGGGTCATTTCTACAAATGAAATTCTGGGTGGATTACCTTTTGGATTGGATTTTTTCATGAGGGTTCTTTTCTTGTTTTTATGCTTTATTTTCATGGTTGAAAAATTAATACAGTGGCTAGAGCCATAAGACCTTCTTTTCTGCCAAGTGCGCCTAATTTTTCAGGCCGCGTTGCTTTAATACTGAACTGGCTCTCAGATATTTCTAAAAGAGGGCAGAGCACTTTTTTCATCTCAGGAATATGTGTTTTAAGCATGGGGGCTTCGGTGAGCACCGTTGAATCAATATTTGAGATTGTCCAGTTTTGATCTTGCACAAGTTGCATCACTTGCTTGAGAAAATAAAGGCTCGACTGATTTTTGTGAGCGGGGTCAGTATCAGCAAAGTGTTGACCTAAATCGCCCTCGCACATAGCGCCTAAAAGAGCATCACATATGGCATGGGTGAGGGCATCAGCATCAGAGTGACCCTTAAGACCAGGGTTGCCTGGAATAGTTACGCCCCCAAGCACGCATTTTTTTGAAGCGTCAAAGGGATGAATATCTAAGCCCTGACCAACTCTAATCGATTTCATAACGGCTTTTTAGCAGGGTTTCTGCGAAAGTCATATCTTCAGGATAAGTGATTTTAATATTAGATACATCTCCTCTTACAACTTGAATACTTCCCCCCTCGAACTCAGCAAGTTGGGCGTCGTCCGTGGCTTTAAGTCCTTTTTTGTAGGCATTTTGGTAAGCTTTGAAAATAAGTGGAAATTTAAAAACTTGAGGCGTTTGCATAGCCCATAGATTCTCTCGAGAGACAGTTTTCAGAATGGTTGTATGATTTACTTTTTTTAGTGTGTCCCGCACGGGTTCGGCCACAATAGCACCGTCGCAATCAAGGCATGCGAGAATGGACTCATCGATGACTTTGGGTGTGATCAAGCATCTCGCTGCATCATGTATCGATACATAATTACAAGTAAGACCTTGTTCATCAATCGCCTTAAGGCCTTTGTGAACAGAGTCTTGGCGCGTGGCT
>JAGQZY010000152.1 GCA_020435205.1 Bdellovibrionales bacterium
AAAAATTTATCGGTTAGGGTTTGATCGGGTGCGGTGACATTTCGATTTTCGATAGGAAAGTTGACGTAAGTGTATACAAACTGAGCACCCACATACATTTGATTTCTTGCAATCGGAATTTCAATGCCGGCTCCAAAATCAAAGCCAGCGGCATCATCTTTAGCCACCTGAGTTTGGTCGTCCACAGAAAAGGTTCGGTAATTTTGTGAAAAACCAAAAAGGATGAAAGGGTTTAGGTCAGCTAAGCCTCGGGTTACGTTTTGTGTATTGAAGTAATATTTAAGATCAAAAGCCATGGCAGAAAAAGAGACATTGCCGTTGATGCCAGGGTAGGGTGCCCCTGAGTTATTGGTGCCAGCGGGAATCTGGTAGGCGTGTTCGCTAAAGGTATAGCTAAATTGGACAGCAAAGCGCAGATTGAAAAAGTAAGCTAAGTAAAGGCCTGGGGACATGTTGGCCTCAAAATAATCTTGGGTGTCAGCAGTAAACATACGGCCACCCATCATAAGGGCTGCATTAAAAAAGCGTCCATTGCGGAAAAAGTGAACGTCCGCTTCCTCTTGGCTGTTTTCCTCAAATTCGCTGTAGTCAGCAAAAGGATCGTAAACGTCATCCCCTTGGTATTGGCCGTAGGCTGTCGCTGTTAGTAATAGCGAAATGGCAAAAATAAGGCTTTTCATTCATCCCCCAAAATCTCATTTTAACAGCCAAATTCACTCTGAGACAAAAAGTAACGCATTTGTCTCAAGATGAGACCTAGGTCGAGGCTCAAATCGTTCTCAGGGTCTGCTTTGGTCAGAAAAGGCAATGATTTGTCAAAAGGATAACTTATTTTCCTTCGCCTCCTAAGTTATGTATACCCCAACCAACACTTGGGGGAGTTATGAAGTCCACTTTATTTATCATTGTAAGCCTTTTTCTTATTGGGCCAGCATTTGCTGATGACAGCGTGTTTTTGGACCCCCCTTATAGCCCCGCGCTGAAAAAAGCCACCCGCCTCAAAAAAATAGAGACTGTGAATGCTGGCACCTTCAAAGCCTTGGAAAGCGTTGCTGTGGATCATTTGCAAACGGCTTTGCTGCAAACTCCGGTCAAATCCCAGGGGCGCCGGGGCACTTGCTCCATCTTTTCGAGCACTGCCGTGTTGGAATACCTTTTAAAAAAAGAGGGAATCACTAGTGGTGATTGGGATCTCTCTGAGCAATGGCTAGAATATATTACGGCTGGGCAAAGAGGTTCGGAAGGTTCGTGGTCCTATTATAATTTTGATCGCTATGGTGACTATGGTTACCTCTTTGAAGAGGACTGGTCTTATAACCCTTTGAGTTGGCATCCCTATGACGAATCTTATTGGCAGTTTTCTGCAACCGAACTTGAAAAACAGCTCTTTGCTCAGGCTTGTGCACCCCTCCAAGGGACCTTTAGATTTGAAGGCTGTTTGATTGGGCAGCAAAACCCAGATTATCTCGATATGGAGGCTGACCAGCTCCTTCAGGTGGAGCCCAATTTCTTTGAGTTGCGCAGTAAAGCCAAAAATCACCTGCAAAGTGAATTAGGGAATTTAAAAATCCACTCGGAGTCTGTTTGGTCCAATACCGATGTCCTTGATCACTTGGATCGTGGTGAGGTCGTGGCTCTGGATGTCACCTTTTTCTACGAAGCTTGGAATCACGGCAAGGCCCTCGAATTGGGACTTTCCCGAGACGTGGACATGTTGAACCAAGGTGTGGTCAGTTACCCTCATCCCTCCTCCATGGACTACAAAAAGTCTCGGGAGCCTGAGGTGGCTGCTGGCCACTCCATTGTTTTGGTGGGCTATGACCTGGATAAAGAAATTGAAAGAGAGGTCCTTGATCACAAT
>JAGQZY010000153.1 GCA_020435205.1 Bdellovibrionales bacterium
GCCCATCGGGACCGGATTCATAAGGTGGGCTATGTTTCCAACACTCAACTGAAAACCTTGTACACATCAGCGGTTGCCTTTGTTGCCCCTTATTTTTACGAAGGAGGTGGGCTAGCCATTCTCGAGGCTATGAAAATGGGTTGTCCTGTCGTGACTTCCAATGTGGGTGCTCTGGGTGAGTTTGGGCGCGATGCCACTCATTTGGTGAAGCCTGATGACCCCGCTGCAATTATGGGTGGGATGGAACGTTTTTTAATAGACAAAGTGTATCGGCAAAAAATGACCACCATGGCCTTAGAGGTAACGCAAAAAATGAGTTGGCTCAGTTGTGCTAGAGAAACTCAAAAGGTTTATGCAAAAGCTTAGTGAATTTTTGCTTCCCAATCGAGGGCGCTCTTACAAATCATTTTTAAATCATTGTATTGAGGGATCCAGCCAAGCTTAGAAATTATTTTTTGGTTGTCAGCAATCAATTGAGATGGGTCGCCAGGGCGACGAGGACCAAAACGCACATCAAACTGGCGTGGGGAAATCTCTTGCATCATCTCGACCACTTCACGCACAGAAAATCCTTTTTTATAACCACAATTAAAAGTATCAGAGGGACCGCCTTGCAAGAGATAGTTCAGCGAGGCTGCATGGGCCAGGGCGACGTCTTTGACATGGACATAGTCTCGAATGCAGGTGCCATCAGCGGTATTATAGTCGGTGCCATAAATTTTAAAATCAGCAATTTTACCCAGGGCGGCCTGTGAGGATCTTTTGATAAGGTGAGGGGCTTGTGGATAAATTTGTCCGTTGCTTCCATCAGGTTCAGCGCCGGCGACATTAAAATATCTAAGGGCCGTATAGCGAAAATTTGGCCATGATTTTTGTAGGCTCTGGATCAGCCACTCACACATAAGTTTCGATTGCCCATAGGGGTTATGGGGAAGCTTGGGGGCCTCTTCGGTGACGGGGGTTTCTGATTCCAGGTATACGCAGGAGGTGGATGAAAAAATCAACTTGCCGATGTCATGCTTTTGCATGTTTTCGAGAAGGCGCATGGTGCGCAAGAAATTATTTTCAAAATATTTAAAAGGCTGTCGTTTAGACTCTTCGACGTTGATCGAGGCGGCAAAATGAAAAACGGCTTCAACCTTATATTCGCCCCAGGCTAAGCCCAGTAGGGTTGGGTCATCAAAGCTCCCTTGTAAAAAAACCACGTCATCGGGCAGGGCCTCGCGGTAACCTGTGGAAAGGTCATCAATGACGACCACTTTGTGACCCTGCTCCAGCAAAATTCGAATGGTGTGGGAGCCAATATAGCCAGCCCCGCCAGTGACCAGAATATTCATGAGCGCAGTATATTTGCAAAAATAGGGATTTGCAAAACCTTGTAAAAGCAAAAAACAACCAGAACCGCCGAAATCACATAGGAGGTCGAAGTGGCCAAGGCCGCACCCATGGCCCCAAAGTGGGGAATCATCAAATAGTTTAAAGCGACATTGCAAAGCACGATCGCCAAAACATACAGTGAGTAGGTCCCAGGGTAGCCCCCTTGAAAGAGGGTGGTGTCAAATGGGATAAAACCTGAACCTATGAAAATTCCAATGCAGAGAACCACAAAGATGGGGAAGCTGGGTTGAAAGTCACCGGAAGTGTTGCCCCAAAGGCTGAGCAAATAGAAAAT
>JAGQZY010000154.1 GCA_020435205.1 Bdellovibrionales bacterium
AAAAAGGAAACCAAATTTGGGAATACCGAGCACTTTGTAGGCCTGTCGTCTTGGACAGATTAAAGCGAGTGATTTGCCATTTTGACGATGACTCTCGCCCCAAGGTCGCGTTCGACTTGTTGGATTGGTCTGGAAATCGACTTCAATCTTTTCCGATTGATCATGAAATTCTGATTTTGAGAGTTTCTCCCGATGAGCGTTCCATATTACTAGGGCTTGCCGGCGGAGAGCTGATTCATCTCAGTGAAAATTTTAAACTCATTTGGAAAGGCAAGATTCCTGGTGAGATTGTCGATGCAGCGTTGGCCGGAGGTAAGGACCAGGAAATTCTAGCTCTTTATTTTGTTTTTGGTGATCCTACAGTGATGAAGCAGGGACGGCATAAACTCCTTTCACTCACCAAAGATGGAAGGCCACTTGGAGAGATTCAACTCAAGCATCATGTGGATCGAATTAAAAAAAAAAAAAAAGGTGACGCCGCCTACGTATATGGCAATGGACCTCTGGGGCAGTTTCTGGCCTTTTATCCGGGCATTTTTCAAGACAAGAACGTAAAAAGAACATGGTTCTATCGAGATCAGCATCATGCCGACTATTCTTCGCCGTTAAAAGTTTCGCTAGACCAAGTGATGGTTGGTTTCGAAGATATTTATGTCAGTCCCAAAAAGTCGCGCCACTCGCACCTCTTCAGTTTTGATCAAAAGGGTGCAGTGAGGTGGTATTTGCCACTTCAGACGGAGGACGGGGCCTACCTCTATGACCAAGGATTGGTTTCGCAAAACCGCTTTGTAGCGGTAGCAACCGACTTAGGTTTTTTGAGTGGCTACGAAGTCACCCCAAAGCAAGCCTCAAACGAGGATTAAGCAGCTGATGGGATAGAGTCGACGGACGCAGGTTCCTGCATCTGGTCGATTCGCTTTTCCTTGTTCTTACGAAGCTGAATTTCTAATTTGTCTACGACCGTATCAATTGCTTCTTCCATTTCGAAAGCAATTGCTTCGCTTATAAAAGTTTGGGTAGGCGATGTAATTTTACAGTGCGCAATTCGGTTTTTTTTCTCAACGCTCAGGCTCCAATCGAGCTTTGCGTTTTGCGGAAGAAACTTGGCGAGTTTCTCTGATTTGGATTGAGCGTGTAGTTGAAGTGGAATGCTCGAACGAAAGTTCTTAAAGCTCACACGAACGTTCATTAGGTCTGTTCTCCTCTAGGTAGCGATTCAATTTTTTGTTCTTTATTTCCCAAAGAGCAGGTGGATTTCCACGACGTGCAACTGACCCAACCACCTTGCTGATTGTCTTTTATAGTTTATCCTTTTAGTCAGATAAAGCAATACAGACGGTTCTCTTTTGAGGACTTTTTTGGCTTAACAATTCAATTTATTCCGTATAATTATATGAAATAATTGAGAAAAATACGCCACTTATCCGAGGGTTTTACTTGTGTATTTAGGTCGATTTCTTCATAATGGAAGGACTGGGGTACCGGCTTACCGTCGGGAGCAAAGGTTTTTTGGGGAGTTTTCGTCTTGAGGGATAACAGGGGATATTCTCTCGTCATTGGATTAGGAATTGTCGCGCTCATTTCCGTGATGGCTCTAAGGTATTTGGGCCGAGTGGGTGACTTGGGTGAGATTACTTCCGATTCAATTTCGAAGTTTAAAGTAAGAACCTA
>JAGQZY010000155.1 GCA_020435205.1 Bdellovibrionales bacterium
TGAAGTTCGCGCCCTCAATTCTCAAGATTTTCGCCGACTTTTTGGCTATGATCGCGTGAAAAGTACCAATTTTGAGCTGACTTTTAGCGATAATGGGCTTGATTTAAAGGGGCGTGGTCACGGGCACGGAGCCGGTATGTGCCAGAAGGGTGCTCGATTTATGGCTCTGGCAGGTGCTAACTTTTTTGATATTTTAAAAAGATATTACCCCAACGCCCGCATAAAGCGCCCGCCAGTTCTAGCAAAAGGGGAGCTCAGCACCCATCCAAAAAGTGTCTCAAATTGAGACACTTTTTAGGCGCTGCCAGAGCTTTTACTAAAGCGATTCTAACAGCTTAGCTCGTGACAATTTACGTCCTATACAGTGAAGTTTGACACTTTTACAATTTGTCTAGAGATCCGTCGTTTTTACCACAAAATCTACAAATATCAGCATGTTAGGCTATGCCAATTAAGTGGGCACGAAGCTTGTAATGTAATGAGGCATGGGCCCACCAATTAAGGTAGGCCGGCCTTATAAAGAGGCACGAAAGGAAAGTATCATGAGACGCATTATCTATATACTCTTCATCACAATGGCGGTTGTTGCCACTGGATGCAGCAGCAAAAAGAGCGACTCAAGTGGTAGCCCAACGGGATATCCTCCAGTAGGCGGTTATCCTCCATCAAATGGTGGTGTACCTCCCATTACTAACCCTATTGAAAGCCCGACAAATACAGGGTCAGCAACTGACTTGGTTTTAACCAGTCAATCAGCACTTAACACTTATGCTGGTTGGACGACAAATAACCCAACGGATGTGAAAATCGGTGTGAGCTTATATCAAGTGAGTTCTTATACAAACTCATCAGGTGGTACAGACTATTCATACGGCGGACTTGTATCGATTCATTTTAAAGACGGAACTCGCAGTTACACAGATGAGTTTCGGTCAGACACTTTTGGTGATGGTGGCTGCGGTCAATATGATGACTGCAACACGGTTAGCGGAAACGTAAAAAACCAGAAGTACAATCTTCTTTCAACAACGTATCCAGAGAAAAATGGTGCTCCAGCTTATCATGGATTTTTTGAAGACACTCAAGTTCGACGTCTATCACCTCCAACTCCGTACTTACCGATTTTTGGTGGAGCTGTAATATTAGTTATCGATAAATTTATCGATCTAGGTGATGGCGCAGGACCAAGTTCTGCCAGTGGATCAGTGTGGTTTAAAAACTATCTTGGTAACTACCCGATGGGCCCACTGCCACTGACGCATTGCTGGTTTATTTCAAGCGGACCTTATGATTGCCGATCTTGGAAGAACGGTGATGGCGTGAATACGAAGAAGTCACTGTATCCGCAAAATAATTATATAAAACTTGGAACATTTAATAACTTGAACAT
>JAGQZY010000156.1 GCA_020435205.1 Bdellovibrionales bacterium
CAGCCACAATCGTATCGGCTGCAATCAAGGCACTCGTGATCGCATTGGCAGCAATATCAGCCGTTGCAATGGTACCGTTGGCAATATCTGTGCTAGTTACCGAACCATTAGCAATTTCAGAGGTTCCCACAGCGCCGGCAGCAATTTCTGCCGCACCAACACCGTTGGTAGCAATATCTCCCGCCACAATCGTATCGGCTGCAATCAAGGCACTTGTAATAGCATTAGCTGCTATATCAGCAGTTGCAATAGTTCCGTTTAGAATTTCACTTGTGGTTACAGCTCCTGCAGCAATGTTACCAGCGGTGATCACATCAGTACCAATATCAGCTGAAGCAATGGTTCCATTAATAATGTTAGCCGAGGCCACAGAGTTGTTAGCAAGTTCAGAAGCGCCAACAGAATCAGCAGCAAGGTCTGATGCTGTCAAACTGTTATCAATCACTTCACTAGAGCCCACCGAGTTAGCTCCTAAAGCGGCTGCTCCGATATTTGTTAAACCAGAGCCGTCACCAACAAAAGAAGTCGCGGTGACTGTTCCAGTTACATCTAGGGCCGTTCCTGGGTTTAAATTTCCAATCCCTACATTGCCCGCAAAATAGTTTGTATCAGTAGCATTTGACTGATAAAGGCCCCATTGATTGCTCCCATCGACATCAGCGATATAAACACCATAGGCATTGGTCACTGTACCAGCCGTTAAATTGGTATCAAAGTACCCACCGTAGGCATTAGTCATTGAACCGGAAGCATTGACATTATTTGTAATACCATAAACGCCATAAGCGTTGGTCACAGTGCCTGTGCTATTATTGTAACCATAGGCATGAATACCACGAAGATTAGTCACAGTGGCAGTTCCGTTATTTCTGGCGTAGGATAGTGTACCGTAGACCGTTCCAATGTTGCCTGAGCTGGCCACATCAGCAAAGTTATAGGAGGCACTCAAAGAGTTTGCAGAAAAGGTTCCATTTTTGGTTGCCGAGTTATATATACCATGCATATTCGCCGTTCCATTTGCGGCCGGATTGAGAGTCGAGGTAAAGCGTGCTTGATAAGAAGAACCTGATGTCAATGTCGCCGCAGGAGCTACTGAGTAGAAAGTCGAAGTGCCAGGTGCCGTATTAATACCGATGGCAGAATTCACTCGTAGATCGCCAGTGACTGTATCCCCAGCCTTTAACACGTAACGAGCATCCACATTCGTCAAGTTCATATCTGTAGTGGTGATCGTCCCGTTAGCGATATCTGTCGTTGATACCGAACCATTAGCAATTTCAGAGGTTCCCACAGCGCCGGCAGCAATTTCTGCAGCACCGACACCGTTGGTAGCAATGTCTCCAGCCACAATCGTATCGGCTGCAATCAAGGCACTCGT
>JAGQZY010000157.1 GCA_020435205.1 Bdellovibrionales bacterium
TGAGCCGTGTAAGGAACAGCAATATCCAATGCTGCTTGCATGATTCCAATCGGACCACCGGATAAAACCAATCTTTCGGTATTCAAACCACTCATGAGGATTCGCACGCCTTGGTTCACTTCACCTAAAACATTTTCCTGAGGAATCACGCAATTATCAAAAACCAATTCGCAAGTGTTTGAGCCTCGCATTCCCAGTTTATCGAGTTTCTGAGCGGTGCTGAATCCCGGCATATTTTTTTCGATAATAAATGCTGTCATGCATTTGGAACCGGCTGATTTATCCGCTGTTCGCATATAAACCAATAAAACATCAGCATCGGGACCATTGGTAATCCACATTTTATTACCATTGGCAATCCAATTGTTACCGTCAAATTCCGCTTTACAAGACATAGAGCCGACCACATCCGAGCCGGCTCCGGGTTCACTCATCGCTAAAGCACCAACATATTCACCGGAACAAAGTTTGGCGATGTATTTTTGGCGTTGGGCTTCATTCGCGTGTTTATAAAGGTTATTCAGACATAAATTTGAGTGAGCTCCGTAGGACAACCCTACAGATGCAGATGCTTTGGAAATCTCTTCCATGACAATCAAATGAGCCAGATAGCCCATTTCTGAACCGCCGTATTCAGCCGGTATTGTCATTCCATGAAGTCCGAG
>JAGQZY010000158.1 GCA_020435205.1 Bdellovibrionales bacterium
GAAACCATTCAAGCAGACTCTGGTTCCATCAAATGGCCGGAGCATGCGAATATTGCCTATTTCAAACAAGATAACATGGCTGAGTTCAAAGAAAACATCAGTGCTTTTGACTGGATGATGCAATGGAAAAAGCCGGAAGATGACGAACAAGCGGTTCGTAGCGTTATGGGACGTTTATTGTTTTCAAAAGAAGATTCCAAGAAAAAACTCAATGTGCTTTCCGGTGGTGAGAAAGGCCGCATGATGTTCGGTAAAATCATGTTACAAAAACCAAACATTCTATTCATGGACGAACCAACCAACCACTTGGACATGGAATCCATTGAATCGTTGAATCTGGCTTTGGAAAACTACGAAGGAACATTAATTTTTGTTTCACACGACCGTCAATTTGTGTCTTCAATTGCAACCAGAGTTCTTGAGTTACAGGAAGGTCAATACATCGACCACCGTGGCACTTATGAAGAACTCCTTGCCAAACAGGGAGTTTAAAAAACGATGACAGCAAGAAATTTAGTTATCAAATTTATTTTTCTTGCTGTTATATTTTTTAGCAGCAACACTCAAGCCTGGAATGCTGCCGGGCATCAGTTGAGCTCAGCCATAACTTGGGAGCTATTGTCCGAACAGG
>JAGQZY010000159.1 GCA_020435205.1 Bdellovibrionales bacterium
GGCTCTGATATTACATATCTCACTGTGGATTTATTAATTCGTGGTAATATGATGCTTGGGAATAGTTTTGGACTTTACGGGAATTTAGGAATCGGAATCTTTTCACCAATGTCTTCTGAGTCTAAGGCTCTCGATGAAGCTTCCATCTCAACGACCAGTGTGGTGATTGGCGGCGGTGGTATTGTTCTTCCTATGGGAACATGGGAGATTTATGCCGGAGCTGACTACTACTACTTCCCATCTTCAGAGGATGTCAGCACCAGTGTGATTTCGGGCAAATTGGGCGTCCTTTTTGCTTTTTAATTAAGGCCTTCACCAACCCTTTTTTGACTCTTTCTTGGCCCTTCTGCGAATTTGACAATTTTGGTCAGTGACAATTTTAGGAAATTGACAGTCTGGCGGAGTCGCAATGGTCTAAGCCCCCAAGCCTAAAGGTTTAAAATTCTTTATTTTTACCAAGCCGGCACACTGGACAGGAGCTCGACCAAAGTGGCACTTCCTTTGCTCTTAAGAAGAGTACGATCCCATATCCCCCCCTTTTTCGACCTGGCCCCACCAGGTCGTTTTTTTTTGCCTAAAGCTCTCTTCAACCTTGGGCCGGTTCTTTTCCTCGCCCTAGGGAT
>JAGQZY010000015.1 GCA_020435205.1 Bdellovibrionales bacterium
CTCCGTGTCCTCGAGTGATATTGACAAACTTGCCAACCTAGAGCTTCGCCTCAAGTCTTTAATCTTTGGCCAAGACCCTGCCATCGAAGGCTTAGTGGCTGCTATCAAAATGAATCGAGTGGGACTGGGCCGCGACCGAAAACCCGTGGGCTCCTTTTTATTTGCTGGCCCTACTGGTGTGGGTAAAACCGAAGTGGCCAAACAACTTTCCGAACACCTTGGTAACAGGCTGATCCGCTTTGACATGAGTGAGTACATGGAAAAACATGCGGTGGCTCGTCTCATTGGAGCGCCTCCAGGATACGTGGGCTTTGAAGAGGGTGGCCTCTTGACCGAAGCCGTATCACAGTCCCCTTATTGCGTGCTTTTGCTCGATGAAATTGAAAAAGCTCACCCCGATCTACTCAATGTGCTTTTGCAAGTGATGGATAACGGAACCTTAACAGACCCCCATGGCAAGACGACTGACTTTTCCCATGCCACGATCATTATGACCACCAACGCTGGCGCTCGCGACGCCGCTAAAGGTTCGATCGGGATCAACCCTGGTGACCCAGCACTCATTTCCGATGAAGCTATTAAAAGACATTTTTCACCCGAATTCTTAAACCGTCTCGATCAAGTGGTTCACTTTTCACCACTCAACAATGTAATCTGTGAACGAGTTCTGGACAAATTCCTTTTAGAGCTTGGCGAGCAACTCAAACAAAAGAACGTACTGATCGAGGTGGGTGATGATGCCAAAGCCTGGCTGATGGAAAAGGGCTTTGATCCCATCTATGGCGCACGCCCCTTAGCTCGAGTCATCAATGAGCATATTAAAAAGCCACTTTCTGAAGAAATTCTTTTTGGAAAAATCAAAGAGGGCGGCCAGGTTAAGGTGGAACGCAAAGGGGATGAGCTTAAACTCAGTTATAAAAAACTGAAAGCTGATACCCAGAAAAAATTATTACCACAAAGATCCTAAAGCGCCCTTTATTTACAAAGAGGCCGTGGTTTTTCTAGCCTTTTCTTTTTTCTGCGCCTTTGAATCCCTTGGCTTTCTCATAGGCTTTTCTTGGCGGTCCTTATTTCCGCCATTCCTTGATTTCAATTGATGGCAATGTTTGCGGCCAGTATCGGCACTGATATGGCAGCCTTGATGATCTTGAGGCCCAGGATGAGCCCAGGCCACTTGGATGCATATAAAAAAACCAATGGCGATCTTTATGATCATCGCTCCGACTCCCTTCGGATTGGATTTTTCCTCTCTGCAGAGGTGGCTCTAACTATACAGCCCCTCTAATTTGTGAAAAGACCAAAAATATTTTTTTTAACCCAATGGTAAAATTACACGGCCCATCCAGAGGAAAGTCTGACAGATAATTTTTTACGCAGACTTTGACACAGAAGTCTTAAGTGTAGATTTGTGCAAAGGTTTGACAAGACCCGTCCGGCTGCCTTTGATAAATGTCACTGCGCCCCACTTTTTCAGGACCTGTTTTCCCCATCGCAGAGAGCAAATCCTTGACCGCTTTCAGGGTCTCTTTGTGATAGTTGGCAATTCGTTCTGATTTTGTGGGCACGTGGAGACCGGCCACCAACTGCGGATTGTTTGTTGTGATTCCCACAGGGCAATGGTTGGAATGGCAACGCAAAGCTTGGATACACCCCAAAGCAAGCATCATACCGCGGGCGCTATTCACCGTATCCGCCCCGAGCGCGAACAAGCGGATCATATCAAATCCCGTTAAAGATTTACCGGAAGCAATGATACGAATGTCTTTTTTCAAATTTTCTTTTTCTAAGGTTTGACTCACAAAGGCCAGTCCATCCTTGATGGGCATCCCCACCGAATTCGCAAACTCTAAGGGGGCCGCCCCAGTCCCCCCCTCACTGCCGTCAACAGTGATGAAGTCTGGTTGAATTCCTGTTTGCTTCATAGCTTCAATGATATCAAAAAACTCCTGATGCTTTCCCACGCAGAGTTTAAAACCCACCGGCTTTCCACCACTCAATTCGCGCAGCTGCCCAATAAAATTCATCAAACCTTTCGCATCAGAAAACATGGGATGACCTGCCGGTGAAATCACATCTTTGCCAATCTCGACCCCACGAATTGTGGCAATCTCTTGAGTCACCTTAGCGCCGGGAAGCATGCCACCTTTACCTGGCTTAGCCCCTTGGGAAAGCTTGAGTTCAATCATTTTTATTTCTGGCCAATGGGACTTTTCTTTAAAGGTCTCAGGACAAAACATTCCATTGGCTTGTCTCGCTCCAAAATAACCTGTGCCTAATTGCCAAATAATATCACCACCGAGCCGATGAAACTCAGAGATCCCACCTTCCCCTGTATTTTGAGCAAACCCCCCAAGCCTTGCTCCAAGGTTTAAAGCGCTCACTGCATTTTTACTCAGAGAACCATAGCTCATGGCCGAAATGTTCAAACGAGACGCCGAATAGGGCTGCTTGCAATGAGGCCCACCAAAAGTGACACGATCAAAATGGTCATCAACCTTCACCGGATAAATGGAGTGACAGACCCAGTCTCTCCCCACCTCGTAAACATTCTGTTGAGTCCCAAAGGGCTGACTCTGCAACTCTTGCTTGGATCTTTGATAAACTAAAGATCTATCATTGCGGTTGATCGGAGCCCCATCGGTGTTGGACTCAACAAAGTATTGTTGAATCTCAGGCCGAATGGCTTCTAGGATGTAGCGAAAATGGCCAATGACAGGAAAATTTCTTTTCACAGCGTGACGAGTTTGCACCATATCAAACAGTCCTAAGACAAACAAAGGTATGAAAACTAAGGCCAAATAGGGGGCGAGGGGATTTCCAAAATAAAAGAGGCTAACAATAACGACAAAGACGCAAAAACTGATGAAAAAAAACATTCGGCGCACAGGGCCCTCCAAGGAATAGCCTCTATTTTTATCCAGGATGGCTTTCGGGGAATCTTGCGCCGTGCCAGACCCTTTTCTGACTGAATGGACCTGGACAAGATCAAAATAGACCTCATAATGCCAACATCAAGAGGCTCTATCGAGCAGGAGATGGATTTATGGCCATAGCAAAGCGAATTTTCTTTTTTGTGCTAGTGAACATTTTAGTGATGGTTTCGGTTTCCATCGTCACTTCCGCCGTGTGCATGTACTTGTATGGCACCCCCTACCCTCCATCGGGATCCCTAAGCCCTTACGCCATCTGGGCTGGAATTTGGGGTATGGGTGGGGCCTTTATTTCCCTGCTCCTTTCTAAAACCATGGCCAAACACATGATGGGTGTAAAAATCATCGATCCACAAACCCGTGGGCCAGAAAAAGAACTTGTGGAGCTGGTTCATGGCCTTGCAAGAAAAGCTCGTCTTAGAAAAATGCCTGAAGTCGGAATTTACCAAAGCCCAGAAATGAATGCTTTTGCCACGGGACCCTCCAAGTCCAATTCTTTAGTGGCGGTTTCTTCTGGACTCCTTAACCAAATGAATCGCTCTCAATTGGAAGGTGTACTCGGTCACGAAGTCGCCCACATAGCCAACGGGGATATGGTGACCTTGACCCTGATTCAAGGGGTGATTAATGCCTTTGTCCTCTTTTTCTCGCGAATTATTGCCAGCGTGATTGCCTCACAATTTGAGCGCAATCGCTGGATGATTGAGTTTGCTCTTTATATCGTTCTACAAATTGCCTTTAGCCTGATGGGATCTATTGTTGTGGCCTACTTCTCTCGCATCCGCGAATACCGGGCCGATAAAGGCGGAGCTCGCTATTCTAGCCGAGAAAATATGATCTCAGCCTTACAAGCTCTTGCCAATGGACCACAATTTGAACCTCAAAAAGAGGATAACTTTGCAGCCTTTAAAATCTCTAGTGGCGCTAAGGTTATGGCTCTTTTCCGCACCCATCCGCCTTTGCAAGATCGTATTGCTCGTTTGCAAAAAGGCTATTAGTCTTTAAAGGTGTCTTTACAAAATATAACCCCAAGAACCAAAGGCCTGCTTGCGGCAGGCCTCACTGCTGGGTGCTGGTCGTTCTTAGCCATTTTACTAAAGCTTGCTTTGCAATATGGTGATTCCTACACCATTGTTTGGTACCGCATGATTGTAGCCACTTTGGTTTTAGGGGGCTGGATGCTATTCTCTGGCCGCAAACTCGAGTTCTCGGTTTTAAAAACTCCACCGGGCACTCTTTTGATTGCAGGCCTTTGCCTTTCGGCAAACTACCTAGGTTTTATGCAAGGTGTGCACTACACTTCGCCAGCCAATGCACAGATCTTTATCCAATTAGGACCCCTGTTGCTTGCTATTTCTGGAGTTCTTATCTTCAAAGAGCAGATTTCAAAAATTCAGATATTTGGATTTTTATTTTGTGTTTTAGGCTTTGGACTTTTTTATCTTGATAAGTCCAGTTCCTTTGCCGGGGATCCACAAAATTACTTTTGGGGTCAAAGCTGGATTTTATTTGCTGCGGTCACTTGGGCTGTGTTTGCAAGTCTACAAAAGCCACTTTTCCTAAAATGGAAATCCTATCAGATCAACTTGTATATCTATTTGATTGCCTCAGTTGTTTTTCTCCCCACAGTGCAGTGGCAAAGTCTTTGGCAAGCCTCCCCATGGGTCCACCTGCTGTTTTTCTTTTTAGGTTTAAATACACTTCTCGCCTATGGAAGCTTATCTGTCGCTTTAAAAAACCTGCCCGCAACTCAGGTGAGCCCAATCATTACTATGAATCCCCTTCTGACCCTGGTCTTTCTATGGGTTCTTGAGCAAATGGCTTGGAATTTCATACCGCCGGACCCCATAAAATGGTCGGGTTATCTTGGCGCCCTCCTGGCCGTCCTTGGTGTGATTCTTGTCATTAGTCAAAAAAGGAAGCCACCCACGCCTAAGATGGCGCGGTAGCCTTTGACCTAATCTATAAACAAATCAAAAATTAAAAGTATGTGGATTCGCCTGGCTTTCGTATTCAGCATCATCCTCCCCTCCCTCGCTGCGGTAGAACCTCCCTCGACGCGCAATTTTAACCTCTGGCGATCCCATTACATGCTAGCTATGGAAAACCCAAGCAGCCCTAAAAACTGCGAACGCTGGCAGTCGCTCGCCAGTGAAAAAGATTTCCCCCTACAGCGACTTGCTGAGGTTCGCTTTCTTGAGAATTGCTCAAAAAAGAAATTGGCTTGGGATAGCTTTTTAAAAACAGAAAAAAAATGGCTCCACCCCCTGTTAATCCAACTTCAATACGACCATCTCATTGATCAGGGTGAATTTTTATCTGCCTATCGCTGGTATAAAAAGCACCCTAAAGTGCTAGAGCTCGACAAACGCAACCGTGAGGAACTATTACAAAAATCACTCAAACAAAAGATCGGGAAAAAAGAGCGGCGAAAAATGCAAAAAGAGCTCGAAGGCCTCGCCCCCCGTTTTATTAAAAACCCTAAAAAAAGTGAATTTTTAAAAGTTGCCAGAGATTTTCGCAAGGCTCGCCATTTTGAAAAGGCTCTTTCCTATTATCGCCGAGTGATCAACGACAAAGGTTTTAGTCTGCATCAAAAGTGGTTTGGTTATCAAGGAGCTCGCATAACCTATAAGTTAGAACGTTGGAAGCGGATGAAAAAGTATTTGTCGGCTTCAGAGCAATGGGCCCGTTTTTTAAATAACAAGTACAAGCAATCCAAAGAACTGACCCGCCTGCATCACAATGCCAATATTGAGTTTATTCGCACCCTGTGGACAGAACGAGGTCAGAAAGAGGCTTACCCTCACTTGCTCAAGCTGGAAAAACAACTCAAGAAAAGGTTTTCTCTGCAGCTAGTGTACTGGCTGAAGGGTCGGATGGCCGAGGAAAAGCGGGATTATAAAATGGCTGTGCACTGGCTAGACAAAGCTTCAAAAGAGCGAGCCATCACTAGCGAAGATGAAGAAAGAGTTTTATGGTTTCTCGCATGGAACCAACGGCGGACCGGCTCCTATGCAGAGTCGCAAAAGAACTTGGAAAAACTTAAAAAACATCGCGATCTGACCTTTTTTGCAAAAACTAAATATTTGTATTGGCAGGCAGAAAACCTTTTATCCATGGGTAAAAAGGATGACGCCAATGGGGCCTTTGAGCGCTTAGCCAACCTTGATGCCTATGGCTACTATGGTCCCCTTGCCTTTCGCAAACTCAATAAACCTTTTCCTGCTCTTCCTGACAATGCCATTAATGAAACCGACGCCCTTAAACTTTTTTCTAATCAAGACGACGAAGTCTTCCGTTGGCTGAGTGAAGTAGGAGAGCTTGACGTGGCCGAAAACTTTTTGTTTGAAAAAGTCTCCACGAAAAAAAGTTGGGGACTCTCAGAATGGGTCTCCTACCTACACCTCCTACAAATGGCAGGAGCCTATAAAACTTCATTTTATCGCTACCATAGCCTGTCACCCAAATTGCAATTGCAGATCGCTGAAGAATACCCCGAGTTGCTCTTCCCAAGACCATATCGCCGAATTGTGACTCAAGCGGCCTCTGAATCCCTAGTTTCGACAGCATTGATCTATTCTATTATGAAGCAAGAATCGGGATTTGATGTCAAAGCCCGCAGCCACGCCGATGCCTTTGGCTTATTACAACTCATACCACAAGTGGCACAAAGGTCAGCACAGCGACTGGGTGATGTCCTTTATAAAAAACCAGAAGACCTTTATACCCCCAAGGTGAATATTCCTTTGGGTGCCGAAACCCTGCGTTTTTACCTGTCTAAGTTTGAAAACCAATTTGTACTGGCAGTGGCTAGTTACAACGCCAATGAAAAGGCCGTGCGCGGTTGGATTGACAGCCGTTTTCATGGTGACCCCGTGACCTTTATTGAAGACATCCCTTATGAGGAAACCAAAGGTTATGTTAAGTTAGTGATGCGTAATTACATCGCATACAACCGTTTTGAGACAGCGCGTGGAGAAAAGTTTCAATTTCCAGAGGTCTGTTTACAGGGTTTACAGGCATTCAAAAACTAAGCATCGTCTTTAATTTGTTAGCATTTCTCATATTGATACACTAGTAATCTTAGGTATTTAGCCCGTACATTTCAGGCATCTCTTTTGCTATACTATGAAGACAAGAGGGGATTCACTATGATCATTCGAGTATTTCTAGCAGTTGCAACATTCTTGTTATTTTTAGCAGTTCTTACGGACACTCCGATTTTGAATTTAAAAGGCGTGGCCTCAAAACCAAAACCCAAAGCCCCACCTGTAACGCGTGAGATGGAGCTAGGAACCATCAACACCTCCGTTCAAGCTGAAGAAAAAAAAGAATCTATCATTATGAATGATCCAGCCATGCATAAAAAATGGGGCCTAGCGAAAACCGATGCCCTCGATGCTTGGCAGTTGACCACTGGTAGCCGCGAAATCATCGTTGCTGTAGTGGATACTGGAATCGATATCGAACACCCCGACTTAAAAAATAACCTTTGGGTGAATCCTGGCGAAAGTGGAAAAGATAAGCATGGCCGCAACAAGGCCACCAATGGTGTGGATGATGACGGTAACGGCTTTATTGATGACGTTCATGGCTGGAACTTTGTTCACTCCAACAATTATCTGAAAGACAACCATGGTCACGGTACCCATATTGCTGGCATTGTCGGCGCCGAAGGGGGCAATAATTATGGGGTGACGGGTGTGGCTCCAAAAGTCAGCTTGATGATCCTCAAATATTTTGACCCTCAATCTCCAGGAAACAACTTAGTGAATACTATTAAGGCCTTTGACTATGCGATCAAAATGAATGCTCACATCATCAATTACTCTGGTGGTGGTATGGAATTTTCTCAACCTGAGTTTAGAGCTGTGCAAAGAGCTGAGCAAAAAGGAATCCTTTTTGTGGCGGCTGCCGGTAACGAACGCTCCAATTCCGACTACAAAAAATATTATCCGGCTGATTATGATCTCGACAATATTATCTCGGTCACCGCCATCAATCCTACTCTACGAGTTTTATCCTCAAGTAACTATGGAGTCAAAACCGTGGATATCGCAGCCCCCGGTGAAAACATCTATTCCACCCTACCTGGGGGAACCTTTGGAACGATGACAGGGACCTCTCAGGCCACGGCCTTTGTCAGTGGCGTGGCCGCACTTTTAATGGCCCACAATAGGGACTTCGATGCTAAGGCCGTCAAAAAATATATTTTACGCACAGGTGACAATCTGGAGTGGCTAAAAAGTAAAACCAATACATCAAAAAAACTCAATATCTTTCGAAGTCTGACGATGCTCGATCAGGGCGTTGGCGCTTCAGGAGTTGTCGCCTCGAACACCAGTTCTGCCGAAAGCGACACCTTTAATGCACCCACCAATCAAGAAAACACCGGAGCGACTAGCCTGCATAGTTTTGGTCAGGCCTTAAAAAAGTTTGTGCACAAAGAAGATGAGAGCACCGACAAGGAATAAGATCGAAATCCCTCTTTAGAGCGAGGGATTTTTTCTGCGAAAAATATAAAGAGCAATAAAAATCACGAGGAAACTTGCACCCAAGCCGATGAGATTGCGCGCCTGAGGTATCATCATTCCAGATACCATACAAAATGAACTAAAAAAGATCCCGATCCAATTGACCCATTTTAAAAAAGGAAAGCGCGAGTCCACGATAGACTTTTTCTCGGGTGTGGCAGTTCCTTCAATAGGTGCAGAAATCATAGTAAAGGCCCGTCGGCGCATCATTGAAGCAATGTCATCGTCGCCATCAATGTCCATCATCCGCGAATAACAGTGCACGGCGTAGGGCAAGGCCTGTCTTTTGAAGCAGTATCCTAAAAATTCCTCATGGGCTTTTTGATCATGATAATTCACCACTAATTTTTTCCACTGATGCTCGAGTTGCTTGATATGCTCCAGAGTCAGGTGGTCGATGCCTCCGACTTTTTCTTTGACTCCCCGCTCATGCTGGATGCTGTTAAAACGCTCAACAATAACGCCACAAGAGTAGCACTCCTTATGACCAATCAGCATTTCCTTGCCACAAGCAGGACAAGGAGCCGGGGTTTCCGGGCTATTCACTTCAAACTCGATTTGGTATTCATCCATGAATTCTCCCCAATGAGCGAAAAATAATCGAAATCTAATAGATCGATTTCGCGGATTTCTGTAAACTACCACCATGCGTTCATGGCTGAAATCCTATTCATTGCCCATTCTATCAGGAATCTTGATTGGCACAAGCTATATCCCCTTCCCGCCCTGGTCCCTTTTCTTTTGCTTGATCCCACTCTTGATCTTTTGGAGTCGGGAAACCTCTTGGAAAAAAATCCTCATTGGCGGGTGGCTGACCCAGTTTATTTTAAATGCCATTGGCTTTCATTGGATTGCATACACCACAGTAACATTCGGCCGTTTACCCTGGGCCGTCGGGCTTTTGGTGCTTTTGTTGTTTTGCTCATTGGCTCATTTGTACTACCCTATTGCTGGCTTCATTTGGCACTACTTAACGAAAAAATTTAATCTTTCTCGACCGACTTCCTTGCTTGTTTTCCCCTTGATTTTTGTTTTTTGTGAGCGAATTTACCCTTACCTTTTTTATTGGCATTTTGGATATCCTTGGCTTTGGGCTAGGCTCCCTGGCTACCACTTGGCATCCTGGATAGGCTTTGTGGGACTAGATTTAATTACAATTTACATCAATATCCTTTTGTTTGCCTACTGGCAGGGGCGAGAGCCTAACTCCTGGCGAAAAAGTCCCGCTTTCATTGGGGCTTTCGTTTTATTTATTGGCACAAATTTATTGGGCTTTATACAGTCCCAGTTCCCCACTCAAACCGATCAAAAATTAAAGGTCGTTGCCGTACAGGGTAATATTGGCAACCTGGAAAAGGCCTACGCCGAGCATGGAAATCGATATGTGGAAAGTATCGTCAACACATACATTGATCTCACCGAGAAAGCTCTTCTGGAAAACCCTGGCACCGATTTGGTGATTTGGCCTGAAACCGCCTTCCCCGAAATGATCTATCCCAATCGTTTAGGAAGGGAGCGACAACGACTGGCCCAATTGACTGAAAAATATGACTTCCATCTTCTCACAGGGGCCTATCAGCGCAAATCCATTACCTACAAGGCTTTCAACGGGATAGTGCTGATGAAGGGAGATAAGAATTTGGGTTCTTACCAAAAGACTCACCTGCTTGCCTATGGGGAGTACCTCCCTTTTGGTGAAACCTTTCCTCAACTCAAAAAAATGCTACCCATGGTTTCCGACTTTGGTCGAGGGGATGGCCCCGTAGTTATCGATTATGAAAAGGCAAAAATTGGGGCCCAAATCTGCTACGAAGGTCTTTTTGATGAGTTTTCCACAGAGCAACAACGCAATGGTGCACAAATTTATGTCAACATCACCAATGACTCTTGGTTTGGATGGCCCTTTGAGCCCTACCAGCACATGTTTATGACTCTTGCGAGAGCCGTGGAAAATCAGCGCCCTATGGTTCGCGTCACCAATACCGGCGTTACGACGGTGGCTCTCCCCACAGGGAAAACCTTGGAAATGTCTCCCCACGCCGTTCCCTGGTACGGAGTTTACGAAGTTCCCTTTGCCGCTACTCCCCCCTCCACTTTTTATGTTAGGCTAGCCATGAATTGGACCTGGATACTTTTTTTCCTGGTAGGACTGGCGATTTCAGGAGATCGGCTTGCAAGAACTGAAAAACATTGATTGGGAAGAAACACTCAACCATTTAATTTCTTTCACCACGTCGTCGGAAGCTAAGGACAAATTAAAAAAGATCACACCTCTTATCAGCCAAGAGGAAGCGGAGGAGAGCTTCGCCACTATCGAAGAAGCTCAGAATATTTTAAAAACAGGCCAACGCCCCTATATGGAGTCTTTGGATGTTTACCATTCTTGGTTTTATCGCCTGGAAAAGAATGCCGTTTTAAAAACCATTGAGCTGAAAGATGTTCGCCTTTTTTTACTAGAGGTCGAAACCTTAGCTGTCATTTTAAAACCCTTAAAGGGCCCATGGATCTCTTCTGTGCGTGCCCAGCTGATGAATCCCAAAGAAGCCCTCTCGGCCATTGATCAGCTGATGACTCCGCAAGGAGATATCCGCACGGATGCCTCGGAAACTTTGTATAAACTGCATCAAGAAAAACGTCAGTTGGTGAACAAAGTACAAAACACCTTGGACCATCTGGTAAAAGGTCATGAGCACGAAACGGCCCTGCAAGACAAATATGTCACTAACCGGGAAGGCCGGTGGGTGATACCTATCAAAAGTGGAATGCGCCATGAGCTGGAGGGGATTATCCATGCCACCAGTTCGTCAAAGCAGACCGTTTTTATGGAACCGCAGGCGATCGTTCCCCTAAACAATCGGATCAAAGAACTTGAAGTCGACGTGGAAAAAGAGGTGGCAAGGCTTCTCAAAGAGGTTTCTGATTATTTATTTTTAAGTATAGATGACTTTGCTATCTCAAGGGACACCCTCCTTGAGGGCGATATATTTTTAGCAAAAGCTCAATTTGCCAACGTCACTTCGGCACACCCTGTGACTTTTTCTAAAAACCAAATCTCTTTGAACGAACTCAAGCACCCTTTGATGGTTCTTAAGGGTGAGGTGGTGATCCCTAACAATTTGCAGCTCAACCCTGACGAAAGGATTTTAATTCTTTCCGGACCGAACGCTGGCGGCAAAACTGTTTTATTGAAATCTTTTGGCTTGGCTGCCCATATGGCTCGTTGCGGATTACCCATATGTGCAAAATCAGAATCCACTCTTCCTTTTTTTGAAGAGATCTTCATTGCGGTGGGTGATACCCAAAGTGTGGATCAAAGCTTAAGCACTTTTGCTGGCCATCTCAAAATTTTAGATCAAGCTTGCCATGCGAAAGGCTCTACATCCTTGGTACTCATCGATGAAATTTGCGGATCGACTGATCCCGATGAGGGTGCGGCGCTAGCGCGCGGTTTTGTTCATCATTATGCCTACCAGGGAGCTTTTGGCTTGATCACCTCCCACTTAGGCCCTTTGAAAATGGGCTGGGAAACTGGTTCCGGTATCGTCAATGGATCAATGAATTATGACACAGAATCCGGGCGCCCAACTTACGAATTCATTAGAGGAGTCCCTGGGAAATCTTTAGCTTTTGCCACCGCAAAGAAAATTGGCATCCTTGATAGCGTTTACAACAATGCAAAGATATATTTGAGCCCTGCAGGACAGAAACGCTTACAAGCCATGGAAGAGGTAGAAAAGCTTAAAGAAGAAATTTCTTCCTTAAAGTCACAACTGCGCAAAGAGATTGAAGGCGTGCAAAAACGTGAACAGGAACTTGCCAAACAACAAAGGGAGTTTAGTCGTGATCGCGAGCAGCTCCTTAAAAAAGAAGTTGGTGAAGCTCTAGAAAAGGTTAAAGACGATATTAAAAAAGATCGAGTGAAGCGGGCCTTTGAAAGTAATGAAAGTCGACAAAAAATTTCAGCGGACTTCCCAGAAGTGGTTAAATACGGAGATAGTGAAACTACCTCGACAAAATTTGAAGATATCGAAAGTTTTATGAAGGCCTTTCCACCGGGAAGTTTGGTTTTTGTCACCACCCTTAATCAGGATGGTATTGTACAAGGGCACCCCAATGGCAAAGGGGAGATTCCGATCCTTTCAGGATCGATGCGACTTTTTGTGGACTGGAATCATCTTAAACCACCAAAGAAAACTCAAAACCCACTCAAGAAGAAATCCGCTAGTGGCAATCACCAGATCACTTATGATTTAAAAGCAGAAGATCTTGATCTGCGCGGACTGACTGTGAACGAGGCCATTGAAAAATTGGAAATGAACTTTGATAAAGCTGTGGCCAATAAAATGGAAAAGGTTAAAATTATTCATGGTCATGGATCGGACGCCTTAAAGAAAGCGGTGCGCTCCCACTGTTCACGCAGTGTTTACGTCAGCCGCTGGCAGGTGGCTTCAACCCACGATGGTGGTGATGGTGTGACCATCGCTTACCTTATGGGTGACTAAACAGGGCCTTTATCAAACTGAAAGCCCATTTTAGGTACTATCACTGTGAGAACGCCATTTTCATAGGTTTTTGTGACATGCTCGTGGGCAGCAGGTTTTGCAAGATTGAACTCTTGGCGAATGGTTTGCGCCGAATTGCTCGAGATTGTTTCCGCTCCCTTCTTAAACTCCTGTTCATGGGCTCTGGTAGCAAAAATCGATAGCTTCCCTGGCTGCACATGAACTCTCACATTTTTCATTTCATGTTCGGGAATTTTAGCTTTTAATTCATAAAAAGATGGACCTTCAAAGAAGTCCGCATTGAAGTCGACCAACTGATAAAAGGGGTCGTCTTTTCGGTCTTCGTAAAAATTAGCTTCACTCACAAAGTCTCGGCGAATTTTAAAAAGCTCTTCAGCATATCGATTCTTTTGGTTTTCTAAAGACCCTTTATTTATCCGTTCATTTTCGTTGTAGCGCTTTGTATACTCTCTTCTCTGGTCCTGTATTTGATTCTGGAAAAACTGCTCTTCGGTATCTAGCTTTTTGTGATACTGGTTTTCCTGGCGCTTTCTCATATTCTCTAGATGGGCTTGATTATCATGAAGCTCTTTTTGATGGGATTCCTTTTGTTGGCGCTCTTTTGTGGCATAGGCGACCTTGCGGTCACGAAGCTGGGTTTGATTCAGCTGCTCCATACGATTCAATTCCTGACTATGACCTTTGCGCACAGAATCTTCGTGTTCTGCATATTGAGCTCGTTTTTGGTTAATTTGAAAATTCCCCTCGTTCTCGAGTCGATGCAATTCTTTTTCAGTTTGCTCTTGCTTATGTTGCTTTTCTTGTACGTAAAACTGACGCTGTTCTTCAAGAGTTCGCTTTTCCATTTGAGCTTGCTGCCGCAGGCGTGCGTTTTCCTGCTGCTTCATCGCCGCTGCACGTAGGTAGTCCTTCTGCTGTTTGGTTTTCATCTCGGACATGTTCTTGGCATGGCGGTGGCGCTCCACGGCTTCGAGATTTTCATTTTGCAGTTGTTGACGATCTAACTGCTGTTTTTGATTGAGCTTTAGCTCACCTTTGACCTGCTCATGGTTGGCTCGCAATTTATGCAGCTCATCCTTTTGCCGCTGGTGCATTTGCTGCATCTGCTTGTCATGCTGAGCGTCGAGAGCCCGCATATTCTCACTATGAATGCTTTTTTTAATAGCATAATCCGAAGCCAAGATTCCTCCTGAATCCTTACCTAGAGTGCATCCTACACCTTTTTATTTTAGCATTATTTATTCACTTTGCGGTTGCCTGAGCTCAGATTCCGACTTTAGTGAGTCGAGGGTCACAGGACGTTGGCAAAGGGGCTTCAGCCCGTCATTTCGCTTCCAACACATCCAGTGGTCCACCACTTCTATGCTCTCGTTTTCATTGAGGTGGTGATAATCTCGATACTGCAACCCGTCTAAAGTCGAGTGCACAATGCGCGACTTGCTCTCCTTGCTGTCGGTGATTTTGAGCTTAAAAACCCGGTACTCAGCAAAACCCATCACAGGACCAATGACTAGAAAAAGTATCCACTTCATCAGTCCTTTTTCGGAAAACTAAAAGCAGAGCTTTAACTCTTATTGGCTAATGGCGATGGGCGGATTGATTGAGCATGGAGTTCTCAACAATCTTGAAATAGGCTCGTATTAAAAGAGTATACTCATCCCGGCTCAGGGTTTTTAAAAAGTCTCTTTTCTCAGCAAACCGCTCCAGACTGATGAACTTATATAAAATCTCCTGGATTTTCTTAAGCTTTTCCAGGTTGTGCTCGTCCTCTTTACCCTGCTCTTGTAGGGCAAGGATAATATCTTGCTTCTCAAAAAGGACATGAACCCCTTTTGCTGACTGGAGAATGAGATCGTCCATTTTCTGCAGGCACTCGTACGTCAGATCGGTCACCTTCGCCTCCTTGCGATGGTCAAAAATCCATATTCAACTTTCCCTTGGGACACTTCTATTTTGACTAATTCCGATACGTCCTTGCAAGTCCATTTATATGATGGCATTTATTAAATATGGGATTTGACTGGAATCTCATTTTGATACAATCCGTCAAACTGATAGCCTCCAGCTGCCAAAAGTAGGTAAAATAAAAGGGCGGGAAAAGGGACTTTTCCCCCACCCTAGCGGCATTGGGAGGACAATGGGAAGCAAAAAACGGGTGACCGAACAAGAGCAAATCATCATCGACAAAGACAACGATCTCGTCTTCGCTAGCGAAGAGGATGTGCTCGAATATTTTGCAGAACCCATTTCCCATTTCGAAGCGGAATACCTCAATCAGCGAACCAATGAAGATTTTAGCGACGATGAAAGCTTCAACAAGGAAGAAGAGCTGGAAGAGCTTCTACAATCCCCTGATGAAGTTTGGGAAGACAGCGAATCTTTAAAAGACATCACCGTCTATAACTTTATCAAAGCTTTTCACAACGAAGAAAAGGACGAAGTTTTTTACTACATTGCCGTCGCCTATTTGGCTGAAGATGTGCCGACTTTTGTTTTCCTTCACTTCCCGACTCGCTTTGATAGTGTTTGTGAACACTATCGCCGCGGAGACTTGGTTTTTGATCGCTCGCGCGAAGAGTCTGAAAGTGGCGGTATCGAAGGTGATGCTTTGAGCGAAGGCGATGAATTGGCTCTTGGACTTTACAAATCCATGCTCATAGTAAGAAGTCCTAATGATATCGAAGAAACTCTTTTTCAAAATTATGCGGAACTGCGTGAAGACACCATCGAAGAAGCGGACGAAATTTGGCGCAACACCACACTTTCAGGTTACACTCTGGTCACTTTTATAAAAGATTTTTCAAGGGCCGAAGAAGGGGCTGAACACCTATACTATTTGGCTGTGACTCTTGAGGATGAGGGCACCAATAGCCATGCCCTCATGTTTTCCTTTCCCACCAATGACGAAACTTTAGTGGACCGCTACCGCCACGGCGAGAATCTTCAAGCCGAGGAAGTCATACAGGAATCTAGTCACTGAACGGAAGAGCCAGCCTCTTCCTCACCGATCTCAGTTTGATTTAACTTTTTCCAATCGGGATTGTACATGATTCCTTTGATGCAACTTGGATACCTTTTCACAAAATCGTTAATGGGTCTTTCGGCCCCCTTAGTCCAAGTCATACGCGTCTCACTGCATTTCACAGTGACGTGGCCATGCTGTCTATTCACAGGACATTTGGTGGTTCCACTGTCGAGAACAAAGATGGAACCATAGGGAATGGCTTGAGGGTTGGCTAAAAGCTTTGGATCTTTTTCGAGTAGGTTTTCAAAACCTTGTCTTTGCAAAGGACCCACTGCATTTTTAGCACTGATTCCCAAATGACCAGATCCAATAGCCAAGCGCAAAGCCTTTAATGATTGTCCTTTATCCAATGAACTTTTAAATTTATTGCAAACTTGTTTAGGATCGGATTTTTTCTTCTTCCATGCCTCTGGGTAAAGAACGGACTTTACACATTTAGGATGTCTTCTCACAAAATCACCAAGATGTTTTTCCGTGCCACCCCAATCTAAACTATTTGCACCACATTTGATCACGACGTGGCCATGCCTTTTATTGGTCGGGCAATTCGGGTCTCCCGCTGGATCCAGCACCAACACTGAGCCAATGGGGATATCTCCGGCATGTTCAAGAAGCCTTTCGTCCTCAGTAAGAAGGTTGGTAAATCCCTGTTTTTCAAAAAAGGGCGTGGAGTCTTTGGCACTTTTTCCTAAACTACTAAGGCCCGAAGCCATACGGAGATTTCGCAGAGACTTCCCCTCACTTCTCCCCATTCTTTTGTAGTTACTGCAAAAGTTATATGGGCTAGACACCAAACCTGCAAAACTCGGAGAGGAAAGGGCAATGATCATTAAAAATAAAATATTTTTCACAATAGACTCCTTGATAGAGTCTTATCGGCTATCTATATGTTAGAGCAAACGGGACCAAGGGCGAGAATCGAGACTCACCTCTTAGCCGTTACCTTGCCTTTTGATTTTCGCAGCTTGTTCCATGTCTTTGCGAATCTTTTGCCGAATCTTCGCAGGCAGTTGACTGATCTCTTGATTCACAAGTTTGCGCACAGCCTTGCTGGGATAAGTTCGAGAAAAATCATCAAGAATTTCGATGGCTGTTCCAGTTTTATCATCCTGACTTAAAGAAACCAAAAGTTTTACCATGGCTTTGACCTCTTTCTTGCGAACATCTGCCTTAGAGCTAAACTTGAAATTGATCGCCGCGGCCAATGCTCTGTCGACAGAGTCTTCTAGAATTTCATCGTTAGCACCTTTGACCTTGGAATGACTGACTGTCAAAGAATTGAGCTTATCGCAAGATTGACAACTGTCCTTCGCCTGCAAAGTCGGAGTTAACAAGAGTAAGGAAGCCAACATCACTAAATATTTCATTTTGTTATTTCTCATGATCACTTTCTCCATTATCTCACATAACAGGCCACTAACTTGCGGCGCTTTCCTAAACTTTTCGACTTATTAATTGGCGTACTTGAAGAATAAAAGCTGTGGTATTTTTTGTCAGTACCTAAAAACTCAATGTGGCCGTGGTAGTCACCCGCTGTCACTCGACGATAGCCACTGTTACAACGACCACCGCGCCTTTTACTGCAAACACCGTCATAAACACGAACGACACCAGGGGTATTACATTGGCTCATGTCATTGCGAAAGCCTCGCTTCTCAAGACAGCCTCTCCCGGCATAATCAATAGCACTACCGCCGCAGTGAATACCGCGCAGGGCGCTGATACCGGTCTTTCCAGCGGCACAGTGAAGGGCCAACCGCACGCCTTTTGCACAAGCATTTTTACCGGAATTACGAATACCATAGCTAGCACAAGCTGTGAGAGCTTTCGCATAACTCAGCGGCCCAGAAGCGCGTGGAGTGCTGCGCTCTTCAGGCGCCGCAGGGGCCGTATTGTCGGCACGTCCTGTAAAGGTTTGTGCCGATGGCTCGTCCACAACCAGGGCATCTTTAGGAACAAATCCCGTGGCATCATTGAAACCCACTTCACAACGATCTCCCTCACAACCAAAAACATCCACTTTTGAACCTCGAGGAATCACGCCGAGGCTACGGGAGTGGGAGTTGGCTTGCTGGCGAAGGTGATAATTGCCCACCATGAAACGACTATATATTGGTTTGCGCGCAGCGGGCGCGTCGGCTTTTTTGGGGGCTGGTTGAATTTCTTTTCCTTCTTCTACAATATCGTCAATATTGTCAGTGCCGATAAATTTACTGCGACTATCTTCTGCCATAGCAAGATGGACGGCATCCTTTTTAACCTTGGGCTTTTCGGCTTTAGGGACGGGCTTTTCAGCCGGCTTGTTAGTTTTTGGTAAAAATCGTGGTTTAGTTTCTAAACCATCAATATAAACAACGTCATAGTTGCCATCATTCTCGGTGGTTTCAGCGAAAAATCCATCCAGGTCTTCACCAAAAGTGGTCACAGAGAACAGCAGTCCAAATACGAACAACGGTAACAATCTTTTCTTCTTCAAGATCTTACCCTCCTTGAGAGTTTCCACCGCAATCAATTGCGACATTCCTTCAAAGTGCAAGCCTAGGACCAAAATGAGACGATGAGCATAGAAGCACTGCGGAGAGGGTGTTCAAATTTCTTAGTGATTTCAGAAATTTGAGATGTTTTTTAAAAAAGTATAGCCACTGCACAGCTGTCTAATCTTGAGACACTCGCAAAAATGTCAGTGAGCCACTTATTTTTTTTGCAGCCCCAAAAAAACAAAAAAGCCTTACGACGTAAGGCTTTTTGTTATTACTGAAAATTTCTATGGACTCTTATTGGGTGATCTTTGCCCCAATGATATTTTCGATTTCTTTGTTCATAAAACCAAGACGACTGTTCAGATCTTCTAGCATAGAGATGTTAGATTTCAGCCTTTCGATCACATCGAGTTCAAGGGTCTCATCCTCCTGAATTTGCGGAGTGTAGAGCTTCTCACTGGGGGCATAGACCATGGAGCCAGCGATTCTAGACTTATCGTTTTCTTTGATTTTCTTCTCTCTTAAACCCATTGTTTCCTCGTATTTCTTTAAGAGCATAGGCTCCATCTAAAGGCCGGACAAATGAAATTCCCTTACAGGCGCCCAGCAGTAATCCTAATATTCACAAGCCAAAGAATCCAGCTCAGCTGCCGTTATATCGTGCCTCACCTCTCCATACCTTAATTTTGACTGCATCACTGGATTTCCTGGTCCCTCAATATGATCAAGCCCCAAAGCATGGCCCATTTCGTGGACCAGGAGGCTAATCAATTCCACCTTGCCAGAACTCGATGAAAGGGTCTGATCTCCAATATAAAAGTTCTCAGAGGCGTCCAATAATATATCGGCTTCATAAATAAAATCGCTGCGAAAACTAAGGCTTGTCTTCCCTTGCTCATCACGGGCCAAACTATTGCTAAAGAGCTCGGGTTTCACCATATAAATTCCATTGTAACCGTCAGGAATCACTCTCCCTTGCCCATCCAACTCAGGCTCAGGAAGTTGACCTGTCCGACCAATAATTTGAAAAACACTTCCATTAAAATGAGAGTTCCATATCTCCGTGGCCTTTAAAACGGCGTCGTACTGCTCGTTACTGAGACTATCATCGACATAGAACTGGATGGGCATGCGATACCAGGACACTCTGCGGTTCAAACTGTTGGTGACAAAGTTACAGGATTCTTCAGGGGGAAGCTGTTGACCACAACCTGTAGTGATCGCAAACATGAGGAATAAAATAGAACTGGCAATAAGCTTCCGAATCATATCCTCCTTTATTTCAAGGGCCGTACCAGATCGAGACGAGCCATCAACATACTGATAATACTTCAATTTTGCCCAATTCGCCGAATCACCGAGTGACGTTTTTGGGCCACTGAGGGAGGAGGACAAGGTAGTTCTTTCAGGGTCATAGACTAAGGACCTAGATTTCTTAAACTTTTTTACCGGACAATTTTTAATCACCCCTGGCAAAAAAAAGCACAGCCGGGAAAGCCTAGCTCCTAGTGGATTTGCGCGGAGCCTGAATCTTTATAAAGGATTGTGATCTCATTGGGTGAAAAGGAATAAACTCGACCACACATCTCGCAGTCCACATTGACCCACTCATTTTTTTGAATCATGTCACGCATATCCTCTCCACCTAGCATTTGGATAGAGACTCCTGCTTTTTCTTTGGTACAGCTACAGTGCCACTGCACCTGGCGTTCCTCGATCTCTTTGACCTCGATAGGTCCAATGGAATTTTCTAAAAGCTTGGCAAAATCGTACTTCTCCTCGATGAGATCTGAAAGCGGCAGAGCCGTCTTTTGCTTGCGCTCGATACTGGCTACCAACTCTTCGGTATGGCCAGGCATGAGTTCAACCAAGACTCCTCCAGCGGCCGTGACCATACCCTCATGGCCAATCTTCACGGCTAAGGAGAGGAGGCAGGGAATTTGTGATGACTGGCTCAGATAATGGGCCAAATCTTCACCGATCTCACCACTGACAATTTCTAACTGACTTTGCCGAGGCACCTTCACCCCCGGAACGAGCAAGGATACGCTCAACACCCCACCTCCCACTAAAGGAGCCAGTGAAAATTGATTATTTTTCACCGACATAGGAGCTAAACGTTCACTAATATAGGCGCGGCACAACCCATCGTACTGAGCATGGGCAAAGATTTTTTTAATATCCCCTCGCCCACTCACCTGCACCGTCATCGCTTGCTCGTCTTTCAGTTGACTAGCCAGCAATAAAGCTCCCGCAAGTAAACGCCCCACCGCCACAGTCGATGTGGGCGAGGTCCCCTGCATGATGCGGACGTCCTCAAGAAGCTCCGTCATTTTTAGGACAGAGGCTCTTAAAGTTTTGTCTTTGGAAAGATATTTCTTCAGGGTACCGGTGTTTGTCACTGAACTCATGGTAAAAAAGGCTAACACCGTCTTTATCTAAAATCCAGGGCTAGTTGAAGCTAGCCCCCTTGTCTTTTACTGATAGCAAATCTATTCTTCTATTATGCAACTCATCTTTTTACGGCACGGCACTCGAAGTTTTGGCATTGGAGACGCGCCCCTGAATAGCGAAGGCCTTGAAGAAGCTGAAGAACTGAGCCGTCATTCTGCACTTCAAGAGGTCACCCAAATTATTGCCTCACCAAAAAAACGGGCTCAAATGACGGTAACCCCCCTTAGCACTAAGATTGGACTTAATATTCAAACGGAACCCCTCCTTGACCAAATGCACGACCGGGAAAGTGAGAAAGATTTTGTGTCCCGAGTTAAAACCTTTTTAGACCAGCTCTGTGACCAGGGAGGCCTCGAGGACAAGTATCTTCTCTGCTCTCATAGTGACTGGCTCTCGGCCGCCATGAAAGTCCTACCCACTGACGACAGCGATCTCAGTTATCATCTCTTCCACTGTGCTGAATTTCTGGCCTTTGAAGAGAGCGAAGGCCTTTGGCGCCGCTTGAAAGTCTAAACTCTAAATCAAGACCTTAGCGCAAAGCATTATTGATTCCATTGGAAATGGCCCCCCATTACAACTCCTTTCTATATATGCCCTGAAGCTAAGTGAGGTCGCCTATGGATCCAAACAATCACAAAATCATTAAAAAAGGAGAAGATATCTTCCAATCCTTGGGTGGCAGTGGAAAGTCCATCTTTAATAAAGATTGGTGGTACGGGAAAATCATGGATTGGTCCATGAAGAATGCTGATTTTAAAACTCAGATGTTTCGTTTCGTCGACGTGCTCCCCACTCTTTCCAGTGGTAAAGAAGTTTCTAAACATCTCAAAGAATACTTCGCAGAAAAAGATGGAAAGCTACCACCCATTTTTAACTTCGGCTTGGGCATGGGTGCTTTGGCTCCCAATCTGATGGCTGGCACGATTAAAAAAAATGTAACCGAAATGGCCAAACTATTTATCACTGGCGAAGATCCAAGAGAAGCGCTTAATAAACTCAAACAAGCCCGTAATAAAAACATGGCCTTCACCGTCGACATCCTTGGTGAAGCTTGCCTCAGCGATGCTGAAGCTGATGATTACAATAATCGCTATCTTGAGCTCATCGATTGGCTGGTTAAAGATTGTAAAGACTGGCAAGAAAACAATCTCACCGATCGCGATCACCTCGGCGAAATTCCAAAAGTCAATGTATCGGTCAAACTCACTGCTCTTTACTCGCAAATCCATCCCGAGGCTTGGGAGCACAGCAAGAAAAAGGTCAAAGAAAAGCTTCGCGCGATTTTTGATAAAGCCATCGAGAACTTTGTTTTTATAAACATCGACATGGAAAAGTACGAAGTCAAAGACCTGACCATCGAAGTCTTTCAAGAGCTTCTCATGGAGGTCCCCTACAAAAGCTATCGCCACTTTGGCATTGTCATGCAAGCTTATCTGCGTGACTCCTATAAAGATTGCGAGCGCATGACAGAGTTCGCTAAAACTCGCGGCACCCCTTTTTCTATCCGTCTTGTCAAAGGGGCCTACTGGGACTACGAAACTATTGGTGCCTTACAAAAAGGATGGCCCATTCCAGTTTATTCCAATAAGCAGGAAAGTGATGCTAACTATGAGGCCTGCACTCGCCTTCTTTTAGAGAACCATCAACACATCTCTTTAGCTGTAGCTTCCCATAACGTGCGCTCCATTGCCCACGCCATCGTCATCGCTAGCGACCTTGGTCTTCCTAAAAATGCTATTGAGATCCAAATGCTTTATGGCATGGCGGATGCGATTAAAAAATCTCTGATTGATGATGGCTATCGTCTGCGCGAGTACTGCCCGGTTGGTGATTTGATTCCAGGAATGTCCTACCTCGTTCGAAGACTTCTGGAAAACACCTCCAACCAGTCCTTTTTAAAATCGAAATTTGCCGATGAATCAGAAAACTCCACACTTTTACAAGACCCCAAAGACAACTTGAAGCCGACACCTTCGGTCCCCAACAAAAGCGAAGAACTTTTTTATAATGAGCCCATCCAAAACTACTCCTTGGCGGAGCCTCGTAAAAAACTCAGTGAGGCCATCGCACAATTTAAAAAAGAGGTCGCTGGCAACACTTTGAAATCCCATATCGATGGCAAAATGGTTTCCAGTGATCGCACTCTTGAAAATATAAATCCCTCCACTGGCGAATCCTTAGGCCACACCGAAATGGGCAATGTCGATATGGCTGAAGCCTCTATGGAAGCCGCGAAAGTCGCCTTTGCTCAATGGAAAGACGTCCCCGCTTTGCAACGCGCCGACCTTTTGGATAAGGTTGCAGACATCATGGCTCGCGATCGCTTTCAGATCATGGCTTGTGAAATCTTAGAGGCTGGCAAAACTTGGAAAGAAGCCGATGGCGATGTTTGCGAAGCCATCGACTTCTGTCGTTACTACGCGAAAGACATGCGCCGACTTGCCCCAGGCCGCCGAGTTGGCCACTCTCCCGGTGAGTTCAGTCACTATCACTACATCCCGCGTGGAGTGAATGTGGTGATTGCGCCGTGGAATTTTCCCTTAGCGATTCTCACTGGCATGGTCGCGGCCTCTGTAGTCACAGGTAACACCGTCGTGATGAAGCCCGCCGAACAGACACCACTGACAGCCAATTTTTTAATGAAAGCCTTTGTTGAAGCGGGGGCTCCTCAAGGTGTTTTAAATATGCTTTTTGGCTATGGTGAAGAAGTGGGGGCCTATTTAGTGAACCACAAAGACACAGCAATGATTTGTTTCACTGGCTCTAAAGCGGTTGGCCTCCATATCCTTGAACAGGCCGCAAAAGTTCAGCCTGGACAAACCCATATTAAAAAATGCATCACCGAACTTGGTGGTAAAAATGCTATCATTGTGGATTCTGATGCTGACTTGGATGAAGCTGTTGCTGGCGTGATTTACTCAGCCTTTGGCTTCCAAGGACAAAAGTGTTCCGCATGCAGCCGAGTGCTTGTCCATGAGGAGTGTTATGATCGTTTTGTGGACCGCCTGGTCGAGACCGCAAAGTCCCTGCATATCGGACCTGCTGAATCCCCGGATTCAACCATTGGACCGGTGATTGATAAAGAAGCCCAAGATAAAATTCTTTCCTATATTGAAATTGGCAAGCAAGAGGGCACTTTGGCTTATCAGGCGGAAACCCCTGATCAAGGTTATTATGTAGGCCCAACGATCTTTACTGGAATTGAAGCTCACCACCGCCTAGCGAACGAAGAAATTTTTGGCCCCGTCCTTGCTGTAATGAAAGTGAGCTCTTTTGAAGAAGCCTTGCGAGTGGCCAACGACACTGAATATGCACTCACTGGTGCTATTTATTCGCGAAGCCCTGCCCATATCGATGAAGCTCGTAAAAATGTGATGGTGGGTAACTTTTATATCAACCGCGGAAGTACGGCGGCCCTTGTCGATCGCCATCCTTTTGGGGGATTTAAAATGTCCGGTGCTGGCAGTAAAACAGGTGGCCCCGATTATTTGATACAATTTATGGATCCACGCGTGACCACGGAAAATACCTTGCGCCGGGGTTTTTCCCCAGATTTGCCGAACTAAGTTTTTTGAAGACTCGCTATGCCTTTGCGCTTAGCGAGTTCTAGATAGATGTAGGCCAAAGCCATTCCCGCAATAAAACCAAACAGGTGAACAAGATGAGCCACGCCACTAGAAAGAGAGGCAGGCTTAGAGATCAGTCCCGAAAAATCTTCCATCATACACAACCACAAAACCCAGTAGGCCGTGGGCACAAAAACATAACCCATATACTTAGGGGATGGTAAAATGACATACATCAACCGGGTTTTTTCAAAAAAGGATACAACAAATAAAAAACCCAATAAGGCACACAAGGACCCACTAGCCCCGACGAGAGGTGCCGCGGTGGCCCCTTGCCAGTGTATGAACAAAAAGGCGGCTATCGCACCACCCAAAATATAAACTGTGAAGACGGTGAGGCCAGAAAACTTTCTTTCTAAGAATCCACCCACCAATAAAACCAGCAAAAGATTGCCAAACATATGTAAAAATTCTTCATGAAAAAACTGATAGCTAACCATCGAGAGAATATCCTTGTTCTCGGCACTGACACCAAAATACATCGGAGGATAAAAACCTTTTATGGACTGAAATAGCTCTAAGTCCTCGCGCCAATCTTTGATAGCGACCTGGTCGCCGGAGAAATTCATATCCGGCGCCTTTAATAGAAAATCAAAATCACTAAATGCAAGAATGCCCAGAACATCCACCCGCTTTACGTTGGCCACCTCTCGGCCCTTGGCAAACTGCCTATAGATTTGCCCCTGGGAGTACATAAAATCTTCGTCTTCGTACCACTGTTGAAATTGATCTGTACACTGCTTAGACAACTGATAATTCTGTGAAAAAAAGAAAACATTGAGCAGAATGATCAGCCAGGTAATGGGCACTTTACTAAAACCCAAGAAACCATCAAGAAAGGGGATAATCATTGGATCTCCTGCAAAATTCGATAAAGGACCCGTATTTCCATAGGCACTTTGTCGGCAGAGGCAATGGACCGACCCGACAGGTTCTTAAGTCTTGGATAAAACTTTTCTAACAACGTCAGATGATTTTTTTGAGGGTGCTCAAAAGCCTTATCATAGCTCATTAGAAAATCCATAGGCTTAAGGTTGTGACTTTTAAAAACCCACAAGGCTGTTTTCTGAGAGTTGGTTGCCAATAAAGCTGTGAACAAGATTCTCGCTGTTATTAATCTCAGCTGAGAGTTAGGATGAAAGTCCCCAAGCAAAGTGAGCACCTTGCTCCATTGCTTTTGACTCGCCAAGGTGGACGCAAAATATATGGTGAGTGCTGGCGGAAGATCCATATTCATTAACATTCCCTCGGACTCATCTGACGTCGCCTGACTTTTCAGGGGCGACGCTTCTACCCACCGGGAAAAGGCACAGGACATGCTTTCTTCGTCCTGCAGGCAAACTTGCTTAAGGTAATCATTGGATTTCTTATGATCTTTTGAATGGGAAAAAGCTAAGGCTAGATTCGCGAGGGCTGATTGATCACCAAGCCACAGCGCATCTTTTGCTCGATTGCGTAGACATTCCTCTTTAATTTGACCCACAACAAAAAGTTCGAAGCTCGCTTCTAAATCATGGCCCACTTCCACCAATGCTTTATCACATTTTGATTTCTCAATGGCTGCAACATCCAATTGACTCAATGAAAGGATAAAATAAAGAGATCCAATAAACATAATCGCAATCAATGAGACAGCGGCCGTCACCCAGGCCTTGCGCTTCTCGCTGAGACTTGGATAACCGATAGGACTTTTAAGACTAATCACTAAGGTGTCCCCCACCCGATCGTGGATGGGCCTACGCAACTCATGGGTAAAGATCGCCATGAAAGGAAGCCCTAGCAAAAGCATTTCGATGAAAATGGAAAGGCTTCGTAAAAAACTATCAACAAATCCTAAACGACCTCGATATGAGATCACCCGCACCGAAAAAAACTTTTTGCCAAGGGTTTGCCCCGACCACCACAGACAAAAAGTATTGTAAAAGACAAAGATAGCCACAAACAAAAGTGAATTGGCCACACGCAAAGCGCTTTGGCTTGCTAATTCATTAAATAGCATGGACTCATAAATCCATCTTTTAATCGGTGATTGGAGCAATTGGACAATAGGAAGCAGTATCACGGCATCAACAATCAACGAGGCTAAGCGATCCGATGGGGAAGCTAAGCCAATAACACCGGATCCAAATTCCTGTGTGTTGCCCTGTGGAAAATACCGATTTTCTGCACCCATAGGGGCTCATCGGTAGAAAAGCGCCTCAATTTGAGCAATATTACTGTACGGTCATCGATATTAATCGATTGGCGTCGTCTTTAATGAGCTGAATCAGACCTTGATCCTGACCGCTAGAATCCGTCAGACGAAAGCGTTCAATTTGTAGCTGGCCGTTCGTCTCTTCGTGCACTTTTTGAGCGCTCGCCACTTGCTTGCCAAATAAAGCAAGGTGACGTTTTACAAAACTCGCACTGTCTTTAATACGGGTTGGTTTATTTTCTGTAGAAGCCGAAAACTCAGCCTGGCGAACAAATCCTTCTTCCATGCGAAGGGTGTACTTTCCCTCAAGGGTTCCAAAAGCCAATTGATCATAGAGACTGGGGTTTTGGCCAATACTAGCCAAATCTCGCTCATCACTTTGATCGAGAACCTCAAAAGCTCGGTTTTCCCAGGACACCTTAACAATGGGCTCAATACTCGCAATTCCGCGATCGTGGGTACGGGTCATTTTAGATTCCCCTCCCCGAGCTGATAATAAAGTTGAATTGATCCCCACCGACAAAACTAGCATCAAAGCTAGAGTCCCAGAAATCATCCATTTGATTTCTTTGTCAGACATACTAATACTAGAATTACTTTTTTTCGGGAATAAAATCAAATTATCATTAGACATATGTCCCCCCTATGCTGCTCTTTTGAACTGCAATTTAGCGGCCAGGCGAGGGCTCATTTATCCACAGTAGGACGTTTAGATTTTGGACAAATGGACAAAATAGGCTAGACGTTTCAATATGATACAGTTAAATTCTGACCTAGACTTCCTTGTTTTTTTGACATTTAAGACAGCTGGGGGATCCATTTGAAGCTCTATATTATTCGCCATGCCCATGCAGAAGAAAGACACACCTTCGCCCTGACCGGAAAGCCCGATTCTAAGCGACCTCTCACCGATCGTGGCCGTGACCGCATGAAAAAGGTGATTACTTATTTTAAAAAGCAGGAACCCGATATCGATTTATTTTTACAAAGTGAACTGACTCGGTCGCAACAGACAGTGGATCTTTTTAAAGATTTTTATAAAACAGCAAAAGTTGAAACCTCTGATTTTTTAAATCCTGGGCACTCGGCTCGCGCTCTTTTTGATAAAATTCAAAGTTATGACTTAGATTCTCTCGCGATTGTTGGCCATGAACCTGACCTTGGTCATTTTTTAAGTTGGGTTCTGTTTCGTCAAGCCACCGATCACTTTCCCCTTAAAAAAGGGGGCATCGCTAAAGTGGATCTTTATAAAGATGGAAGAGCCTATTTGAAATGGCTGCTTCGCCCCAAACTTATTTGTTAAAGACCAAAAAAAAAGCCAACCCTTGCGGTTGGCTTTTGACTTTGCTTCTCTATCGAACCTTAAGCCGCTTTCTTTCTGCGTGCTGAGGAAGGATCAATATTATAGAGCTTCACTTTGCGGTAAAGTGTCGCACGACCAATGCCAAGAGCTTTCGCCGCTTCCGTTAAGTTTCCGCGGAAAGCATGAATCGCTTGCTCGATCGCTTGGGCTTCCAAATCATTCATCTTAGCCACTTTACTGTTGTGGGACTGTGAAGGAAAAGGAACAATATTATTAGAGTAACCAGCATTGGTGTCTAAAGGATTAGAACCAGAAGCTAGACTCGGGAAATGACTTTGCGAATTGGGGTTGCGAACCTCGCACTCCATCCCGCAGTTGGCAGCAAAGTCTCTTGCCTTTTGAATCAAGACAGGATCTTCACTCACTACGATAAATTTAGACTGTGTCATAATGGATACCTCCCAAACCCTTTTTTGTTTCGTTATGACTATGAAGTCTCAAATGTGTGACTTACAAAAACCCTATCGGCGGTTCATCTTGAGAAGATGAGGAAAAAAATTCCCCGTTTTTAGTCCAGATCGATAACTTCATGATTTTATTAAGGAACTTTCAATATAAAAAATTTTTATATCCTTTTGGGGCGGCAAATTCTTCCGAACTTCTCAAAGTGAGACACTTTTTGAGACATTTTTCTTCCTTGATCGCTTCATTAATATCCATTACCAATTGAAACACTGATACGCCTTAAAACGGCGCATGGACGGGGGTTTCCGCATGATCAAAACTTGTGTGCTCGCTGGTGGATGTTTTTGGGGAGTGGAAGAACTCTTTCGTAAACAAAAAGGTGTTGTTAAAACCCGGGTGGGTTACACTGGCGGCACTTTAGAAAACCCAACCTACGAAGACGTAAAAAAAGGTCATACTGGCCACGCCGAAGCCATTGAAGTGAGCTTTGATGACAGCCAAACCAATTACAAAAATATCTTCCATTATTTTTTTAGTATTCACGACCCCACCACCCTCAATCAACAGGGTAATGATATTGGGTCCCAGTATCGGTCGGCCATTTTTTATAACAGTGACGAAGAAAAGCGAGACGCTTTTGAAACCATTGAAGAGGTCAAGCAAGCTGGTTTTTGGCAAAAGCCTATCCAAACGGAAGTCATTCCCTTAAAGACTTTTTATAGCGCCGAAGAGTATCACCAGGATTATCTACAAAAAAATCCTGGTGGATACACTTGTCATTTTGAACGCTATTAGTTGTGGCTCGGATTCCAGCTCTTGTTATTTCCATGGTTGCCACTTCCATGGCTCCAACCCTTGTCATCTTGGCTTCCAGATTGACCCTGGCCACGGTGATCATCCTTCCAAGGATTTTTACGGGATCTGCGATGGTTGTCACCAAAGGGGTTAAACCCGAATCGTCCGTTTTTATCCCTTCCGAAAGACTCACAGGTGACATTGAGGTTCAAACCCAAGCAGTCATTTTGAAATTTATCACAGCGGGCATCGCCAGCACAGTTATTATTAAACGAATCGTCGGCAAGGGCCACACACATATCGGAAAGTGAAGAAAAGCTTTTGGCCCCGGTTGCACAGTTGTTCACTTTGAAATCATAGCTATATTGCTCATCACGGCTCTTCCCGCAGGAAACAAAAAACATGGCAACGACTATCAATAGAATTGTCACCTTCATAAGGCCTCCCCTTATTAAAATTGTGTTTGGTAAATCGGCACATAGATCGAAGCTTTTCGATCCCCCTGAGAAAAATTAGCTGCGAAGATGATGATGTCCCACCAGGTGTGTACAAAAATGGATTCGCTCAGGGTCCAATTGTTCTGTAGTGTTAACCATCCCAAATAATATCCTGCAACAAATTGCGCAACGGGATATGGATTTTCCGAGGAAATATGGGCCGCCGCAAACAGCGTGGAAGTGGCTATATTGGACCAAAAGCTGTTTCCGAAGCTCTCACGAAAAAGGGGCATCATCCAGCCGCGAAACAGAGCCTCCTCACCCACTCCAGCATTGTAGGAGATCGCTCCAGTGAAAAGCACATCCTCACCATCCAGTGAACGAGTGTTGTAGTCATCGTTGGCTGAGACCCCAATCACTAGGCCAAGGCCAATCCCCAGCGGGATCAAGGTTGACCAACGAGTTAGAAAGGAAAACTGGAATGGGGCCAACATGAGCTCATCAACCCTCTCCCCTTCAGGGAGAAAGCTATAATCTCCTCGGCCTTTGCGAAAGTTCACCGCTGTTCTAAAAGTATGGTACAGACTCAGGCTTCCTGCTAAGTCATAGGTTTTCATCCCCCACAGATAAGCTCTAACGTCAGAGTCTCTTTCTTCTAAATTAACTATATCCCTTGGGTTTTCTACCCGACCCTGAATGCGCTGGCTGGCCTGGGAGGCCGTCATCAAACCCGTCACCGCCAAGGCCGAATAAAGAGCCCCTGCTCTATTTTGATCGTTGATATATTGATTAATGCCCGGCAGGAGGTAAGAGGCGACGGGTGCCCAAAAAATAGATTTTCGAGGATTATTTAGGTTTTTAGAGTCTAAATCAAAAATGGCCTTGCGCGACCAGGAGGAGGTCGTCTCTTCTGTCTGAGCAAAACCTGGCTGTGCACCGGCAACCAAACAAAGTAAAAGCAGAGCTTGAAAATTCATGATTCCTCCCAAAAGAAACTATAAATAGGGGAATCCTTGACACTAGGAAACTGATTTTGAAAATGACGCGTCCATTTTCGACCCCTTCGCTGTAAATTCTTCATCGACAAGGGCTTTTGCTTTCGCCCCTCAAGAAAATTGGCCATACTCCCCGCAAGCCATTGGGACTGAATATAAATCAAGGGGTCAAAATGATTAAACGAATTCTTTTTGCAACAGTTGTTGCACTTTTTAGTTTTCCAGCTTTCGGGCAAAATTCTGATATTCAAGTGGAGCGCTTTCAATCCTCCATATCGATCCTGAAAAGTGTTTTCTTTAATAACCAAAACAGTAGTTTTTATGATCTTGACGACGTGGCTAGAAAAATGCCGAAAGGACCCAACCGAGTTGCTGCCTTCAAACTGCAAGCCCTCGGCAAGGTTTATACTGATTATGACGGTAAAGATGGAAAAGAGTTCTTCAAAGACTCCATCCGCTTTGAGTTTAAAGGACTTGAAGATGCCATCGGTGAAGTCGACAAATGGGATAGCATCATTGAGGATCTCAAGGATCGAAACCCCATTCCTGAAAAAAAATTAGAAACAGCTAAAATTCGTTATGAAGTGGCCAAAGCCATTTTGAAATTTTTCCTAACCCAAGAGGAAGGTTACATTGAGACCTCATTTGTTGAAGAAAATCTTAGCGAGCACAATGAGAAGTTTATTAAAAATATCAAGAAAGGTCTTAAAAAATCAAAATATGAGAACAACCCTTGGTTTCCTTTCACTAGTGATTCTAAACTGGCTCGTATTGAGCAAGATCTCAATCAGTATGACTGGAAACCCTATGACAAAGACAGAAAATATGTAGTGAAACATCTTATCGATCATATGGAAAACCTTGAAAAAACCCGTTTTAACTTTTCGCTTTTAGAAGACACCGAGACGGAAAAAGGTCTACACGAATACCGGCGCGAAGTGCGCTGGTTTGCAATGAAGGCGGGAGTGATCAACGGAACCATTAGCTTCCTTGATGATTGGAACAACCCTAATGATGATGGTGACGATTGCCCAAACTTGGCCCTAAAAGGCATTGTCAAAGACGAGGCCTTGAAAGAGTCTAAATACTCAAAACTCCCTCAATCTCCTTTTCCCGAAAGAGAGGCTGTCTGTGGTATCTCGCGCTGCCTATTTTATAAAATTTCTGATATTGTTGCCAAAGTCGGTGATATCAAAGATGAAGTCGAGCGCGGAAACTTTGCTGGCGGCAATGGCAACGTCACTCCCCCAGATGCGCAAAAAGCTGTGGAGGAAATTTATCGGGAAATGGTAAAACTTGAACTCCTCCCGCAAATTCGCTACCAGCTCAACAAATGCCTATAAACTATTTGGAAGAGCCCTGCGGCGGATGAAGCTGACCTTCGGAAGCCGCAACCACTGTAGCCACCACAGCGTCACCAGTAACGTTGGTCACAGTTCTCATCATATCCAAAATACGATCCACCCCCAGAATTAAAGCAATCCCCGCGCTGGGCACACCAATGGACTCTAAAATCACAACCAGCATAATGATACCGGCACCAGGGACAGCCGCCGTTCCAATGGAGGCAAGCACCGCCGTTAAAATAATAGTCAGCTGATCGCCAAAGCTGAGGCCAATTCCCATAGCTTGAGAAATAAAAATTGCCGCGACAGCCTGATAAAGGCCTGTGCCGTCCATATTGATCGTTGCCCCCAACGGAAGGACAAAAGAAGCGACCTCTTCTGAGATCCCCAGTTCTTCTTCACAGCGTTCCATTGTTAAAGGCAATGTGGCCCCACTGGAGCTGGTAGAAAATGCGAGCAATTGGGCTGGGGCCATCCCTCGCACAAAGGTCATAATGGGCAAGGGAGTGAAAAGTTTTAATATGGCTGGCAAGACCAGCAAGGAGTGAATGCCTAAGCCTAAAACCACAGCCACACAATAAAGGCCGAGGGCCCCTAGCAGTTCCAGAATTTGGTCCATGCCCTGGCCAGCAAAGGCCGTGACCGTTTTAGCCAGAAGTGCAAATACCCCTAAAGGCGCCATCAACATGATCATGTCCACCATACGTATAATGACATCATTTGCACTATGAAAAAAATCGATGAGCGATTGAGCCTTCTTTTGCTCCACTTGGATCAGACCAATACCAAAGAGAATCGAGAAAAACACAATCTGCAACATAAGGCGATTGTCGGTTGCTGCTGCAAAAATATTGTCTGGAACCATGTCAACTAATGGCTGCAGAGGTCCTCTTTGCTTTGCTAACTCAGCATTGGTCGAACTTTGGGCGACATCATCCTTATAGACCTCCTGCAACTGCTCGCGCATATTATCTGGAACAGACAGCCCAGGATTAATAACATTCGCGACTAAAATGCCGATGACTAAAGCAATGGCCGTGGTGATCAAATAAAGTCCAATCGTCTTGCCGCCAATGCGCGATAACTTTTGCAAATCTGATAGCGAAGCCACCCCTGTGATTAAGGAAGCTAAAACAAGAGGAACAGCAATCAATTTTAAAAGTCGAACAAAAATGGTTCCAAAGGGATTGATCCAATCCTGGGTGAATTGAACCCAACCCATTCGAACTGCCAAAATTCCGTAGAGAAGACCAAAAACAAGACCCAAGAGAATCTGAATGTGGAGGGGCATTTTTTTTAGCATAGAGAATCACCCTAGCAAATTTTTTAGGAATGGGTGAGGATTTTCTCGGGGAATCTTAACTAATTGGGCAAATTTTGCAGAATCTGACGGTATTCAACAACAGTTTGAAAAAATATTTCACGGATGCTCAGCACTTCTTCAATATTCCCCACACCATGCCCCGCGCTAAAGGTATTTTTGTAGGAAAGCTTTTGCCCCTGTGGGCCAAAAAGGGCTCTCCCAGCACGCAGCATGGACACAGCCCTTTTCACTCGCTTGTTTTGCGAAAGCACATTGTCGACCAAATTGGGCTTGAGCATTTTCTCAAGGTTTTTTGTTTTAATAAAGTTACCGGGAAAACCATCCACTCGGTCCGTGTTCACGATATCTTCCGGTCCGGCATCAACGATGGCCTTTTTATAGTCGTCAAGCACCTCAGCCTCCTTAGAGGCGATGATTCTTGTGCCCATATAAATGCCATCAGCGCCCAAAGCTAAGGCGGCCGCTAAACTCTTACCATCATTCATACACCCTGCAGCCACCAAGGGTAGGCTCACATGTTTTTTTAGATAGGGTATGAGTGCAAACAGGGATGTTTCCCCACCGTGGCCACCGGCCCCACTTCCAACGATGACCAAGCCATCCGCGCCTAAGTCTTCTACTTTTTTAGCATGGGTGAGTCCGACGACATCACAAAACACTTTGGTTTTCGTGCCTCTCGTTTTCTCGATCACAGACTTTGGGCTTCCAAGAGAAGTGATCAAAAGGGGAACTTCCTCCTCAATAGCAATCTCCAATTGCTTTTCTTGGCTAGGATTTGATTTTTGTACGATGATATTAATGCCAAAAGGGCCTTGAGTTTGGGATTTTATGTCTTGGATGACTTTGCGGTAATTTTCAATGGGACGAAAATTATGGGCTGGAAAAGTGCCCATACCACCGGCCTCACAGGAGGCGATGACCATGTCCTTATTGCTCACAAGGAACATGGGGGCTCCAATGATGGGGTAATCCATTTTAAACATTTCAGTGAGTCTGGTTTGAACTGGCTTTGGCTTTTCCATGGCACCCCACGTTTCTCATTTGCAAAAAGGTCGACTTAGGGTATCCCTAGAGACATGATCAAGCAACTGCAATCTTTCATTCCAAAAACTGCCCAAGCCAACCTGATGCTAAAGCTGGTTGGGCTCACTCGAATCCCTCTTCTTTTTGCAACGGGATGCAAAATTGAAAAACTCGATGACGATGTTTGCGTAGTAAAAATGCCTTTTCGCAAGCTCAATAAAAATCATTTGGGATCCATGTATTTTGGGGCCCTTTCTATAGGAGCGGATGCTTGCATTGGTATTTTTGCTCAAGCCAAAATCGTGAAAAGTGGCGAAAAACTCAGCCTTATTTTTAAAGACTTTAAAGTTGATTTTTTAAAACGAGCCGAGGGGCCGACTCGCTTTGTCTGTGACGAGGGAAAGCTCATTGATAAAACCATTGAGGAAGCCCTAGCGACAGGGGAGCGAGTCTCAAAGTCGATCCCCGGCTATGCTATGGTGGGTGATCAAGTGGTGGCAGAGTTTGTTCTCACCCTCTCTTTAAAAAAGAAATCCTAATTCCTGCAGGAAACAGCACAACTGCTGATTTGTCGCACGAATCGCCCCTCAGGATCGTAAACTTCTATGGTGCCACGACGACACTTGAAGCTTTTTACGACTAAACCATTACCCCTGCGTCCATTTTGTGGAAGCCAAGCCTCGGCGGTATCCACAGCGTCGCTCAGTGGTCCCCAAAAACAGGCCGCGTACCTGTCGTTAAAAAAAAGTTTTCCTGGGTCAAACCACTTTTCCAGAAAATTGCGTTGCTTAGAAGTTAAGATTTTTTTTGAATTGTTGGGATAAAAATCATCACTAGCATCGATCACTTGTCGGGTCTTTGGGGTGAGCAGGATCTTGTAGGAATAGTCTGTCTCAGACCGATAATCGGCGTAAAAAGCAATGCTCTCATAATTGGCCACGGCGACAGAACTGCTAAAAGTGAGAACGAGAAGTAAGACCTTAGTCATGGCCAATCCTTTCCAATAAACTGGACAAAATGGGGGCTTATTCCCCGGTTCAGGCAATTATGGACCCCGATCCTCCCTTTATGATCCATGTTGAGATGGGGGTCAAGATCTAGACCTCGCTATTCTAAAAAAAATTAAATCAATCCCCAAGTCATTCCGAAGAGTTAGCTAGAATCGTACGAAACATGAAAAGCTTTTTATACTTAACCCTTTTTCTATTTATCGCCGCGTGTGGGATCGACAAAGAAAGCGCTCCACCTCTACCCTCTTCTGCGGGTTCTGGCGTTTTAGATTCTTCCTTTGCAGGCACTGGATATTTTGTTCACGATGGGGCTGCTGGCGGCAATCTTGCCGACGAAGTTTACGGGATTGCTGTCGATAGTCAGGATCATGTCATTCTTGTTGGCTCTTCCATCAATAGTGTTGGCAACTTAGACATGACCATTTGGCGTCTCAAAGAAGATGGGACTTTAGATACCACATTCAATGGCAGTGGAATTTTTAGCCATGATGGGGCTGCCGGCGGAACCAATCAATCCGATGTTGGCTTGGCTGTTGTTGTTGATAGTTCTGATAATATTTTTGTGACTGGATATTCCACCAATGGTTCTTCTAATTTTGATATGGCGATTTGGAAAGTCACTAGTAGCGGATCCCTTGACACCAGCTTTAATGGAACTGGATATTTCACGCATGACAGTGCTGCTGGTGGAAACAATCATGACCAGGGAGCCGGTATCATTCTTGATGGTTCAGGAGACATTTTTGTCGCAGGCTACTCCGATCAAAGTGTCCTCAATAGAGATATGGCTCTTTGGAAAGTGACGAGCACAGGATCTTTGGATGCGAGTTTTAATGGATCTGGTTTTGTCACTGACGACAATTCAAATGGTGGCACCCATGAGCAAGGAAATAACCTCACTATTGACGGCTCCGGAAATATTGTTGTCGTTGGGCGAGCCGACTCAGCCGCAGCTTCTAGCGATATGGCAATCTGGAGATACGATAATACCGGAAGCCTTGACACGACTTTTAATGGCATAGGCTACTTTTTTCACAACAGTGCTGCCGGAGGAAACTCTTTTGACTCCGCCACGGATCTCGTGCTGGATGTGACCGGCAACCTTTATGTCACCGGCTCATCGAGAAATGCCGCCAATAATAATGATATGGTCATATGGAAAGTTACAGACAGTGGCGCACTGGATACCTCTTTTGATGGCGACGGTTATTTTGTCTTTGATTACTCGGCCCATGCGATTTCAGGCAACAGTAGCGACACCGGTGAAGCCATTACTTTTGATGGAAGTGGTCGCATTCTAGTCACTGGCGGCGGCAATGGCGATATGTTTTTATGGCGCTTAGATACTGATGGTAATCTTGATACCGATTTTAGCGACGATGGCTATTTCAATCACGATTCCGCCGCGGGTGGCTTTGACTCAGATATCGGTGAGTCCATTGTCATTGACCATGAAGGCCGTATTAATATTGGTGGCTTCTCACGCAACGCCTCTGGCAATAATGATGCCGTCGGCTGGCGCTTCCAGTAATTTCTTGCCTCACTAGGCAGAATTGGGTAATCACTCAGACACTATCCATATATTATAGATAAGGAGCCAAAATGAAAGCCCTCGCCCTTTGCTTGAGCCTACTCTTAGTTATGACCGCCTGTAAACAAAAGCCAAGCCAAACCTCAAAGGAGTTTTTAGACAAAGCCAACAAAGAACTTAAAAAAGAGGGCCATATGGCGAGCATCGCCAGCTGGATACAAGCTAATTTTATTACTGACGATACCACCAGGCTTTCATCAGAGTACAATGCCCGTTACTCAGAAATGGCAACAGCCTATGCCGTGGATTCAAAAAACTATGTTGGAAAAACGGATGATGAAAAAAGAATGCTTCACCTGATGCTAGGTGTTCTTTCGGTCCCTTCTCCTAAAGACAAAAATAAAAACCAAGAATTAAGCCTTTTGAAATCAGAACTTGAAAGCGCTTATGGCAGTGGCAAATACTGCAAAGATAAAGATAACTGCAAAGGCCTTGAGGAGCTTGAGGACATTATCAAAGATTCCAAAAATCCTGACGAGCTTCTCGATGCCTGGAATGGCTGGAGAACCGTAGCCGCTCCACTCAAAGAAAAATACCAACGCACAGTTGAGCTTGGTAATGAGGGTGCTCGCGAATTGGGTTTTAAGGATATGGCCGATTTGTGGCGTTCGAACTACGATATGCCTCCGGCTGAGTTTGAAAAGGAACTGGATCGTATTTGGTCTGAAGTGAAACCCTTTTATGAACAACTTCATTGCTTTGTGCGCGGGAAGCTCAATGAAAAGTATGGAGATTCGGTCGTCTCTAAAACCGGCCCCATTCCCGCCCACCTTTTAGGAAATATGTGGGCCCAATCTTGGGATAATCTTGTCGATCTGGTTGGGGTGGACCCCTCTCAGTCGGTGGATATTACTAAACTCTTAAAAGCCGCCAATTATGACTCTAAAAAAATGGTAAAAACTGCTGAAAACTTTTTTGTATCCTTGGGGATGCCAAAACTTCCTGAAACTTTTTATGAAAGATCTTTATTTGATAAACCTCGCGATCGCGAAGTGGTTTGTCATGCGAGCGCTTGGCATGTGGACATGGAGGAAGATGTTCGTATCAAGATGTGTATTAAGATCGATGAGGATAGTTTCCGCACCATTCACCACGAACTGGGTCACATTTACTACTATTTAGCTTACAAATCCTTGCCACCACTTTATCAAGCCAGTGCCAACGACGGTTTTCATGAAGCCCTCGGTGACACTATTGAGCTTTCCATTACTGGGAAATATTTGAATGACATTAATCTATTGCAAAGTGGTAGCGTTCAACAGGACGAAATCAACACCCTTTTGCGCATGGCTTTAGGTAAAGTTGCCTTTTTGCCTTTTGGTTTGATGATCGACAAATGGCGCTGGCAGGTTTTTGATGGTCGCGTGCAACCCGCGCAATACAACCAAGCCTGGTGGGACTTGCGAACTCAATACCAAGGTGTAAAAGCTCCTAATGAACGTCCTGCCGACGCTTTTGATCCGGGTGCGAAATACCACATTCCTGCTTATACACCCTACTCACGCTACTTCCTTGCTCACATTTTGCAATTTCAGTTTCATCGTGCCTTGTGCAAAACGGCTGGTCACACCGGACCTCTTCATGAGTGCTCTATTTTTAACAATAAACCGGCTGGTGAAAAACTTTTTGCCATGATGAAGATGGGAGCCTCTAAACCCTGGCCACAGGCTCTCGCCGCTGTTACCGGAAGCGAACAAATGGATGCCTCTGCATTACGCGAATATTTTGCACCTCTCGAAAAGTGGTTGGTTGAAAAAAACCAAGGGCAAAAGTGTGGTTGGTAGTTAAGACTAGGCTTTTGTCCATTTCTTTTGAGCATTAAAAACTGAGACTGAGCGGGCTTGACGATTGCTGCCCGCTCCTTTGTACTTAAATTTCAGTGCTTTATTATCCTCGCTTTCTTATTCGCGCCCTTTTTATTTTCAGTGGACTCCTGCTCTGTCATTGCACCACAACTCCTGATCCTGAAAAAGAAACCTTGAACCTTCCTAAAAGTCCCATAGGTCGCCGTTATGTAAAACGCCCTCGCACCTATAATAACATCAATACCATGGAGCTTATGGATGAATTAGGGGTGAGTAAAAATTGGCGAAATCTTGGCTACTATGAAAAGCCCTTCAATGCCTGCCAAGTAAAAGCCAACAAATCCCCAAATCCTAGTTGTGAAGATCTTTATCTAGGTGTGGTAAACTTTCACGTGATGTGTAGAGATTCCACAGGTACGGTGGAAAAAGTAAATCTGTTTCCGCTTCATTCCACCGATATCCGCTGGAAGCGGGGAACTCATAAGGGACGAACAGTCACTGATAAAGATGGCTTTGGCTCTGTCCAGTTTATAACGAGAAACTCCTCGCGAAATGCCTCGATGTACCTTTATCTCGGCCGCAAAGTCGCTCGTAAACAGTTCAAGGACTATTGGAAGCTCATTCTCCCTATGAGCTGGTGCAATCACCACTAATCATAAATTGAGTGTATCGATGATCTCGGGAAGGTTAGGAAAGCGACCCACGTTTTGCTTTCGATCGCCATCCTGACGAGGGCCAGTGGTCGCAAGAATCTCGCGCAGCTCTTCTGGGCGAAGGCTCTTTCCCCGTTGTTTAGCAAGACTTGAAGCTAAGGCCACCGCTCCGGCAACGATGGGAGTGGCACTGGACGTCCCAGCAAAACCATCTGTGTAAATTCGGGTTGGCCCTTGATCAAAAAGATCGCCATAACCTGCCGTCGCAACATCCTGTCCATAGGCAAAAGAGGTCACGCGTTTGCCATAGTTGGAATAACTCATCCTTTCAAAATAACGCCCCTTCAATGGCGATCCCACCGCTCCAACCAAAATCGCTCCCGAATCGCGAACTTTAATATCAAAAGCTCCTTTATAGTCCTTGTGATCCAAATCAGAATGCCCATTGGCGGCAGCCGCAACCACGTGGATTCCCTTTGCCGTCGCCAATTGAATGGCATCGAACACGGCTGGCCAATACTCAACGGGCGCATGATTCGAGTTTTGTGGGCCAGGCGCCTGTTGCTCAATGATCATGACATCGCCGGCTTCTAGCTCTTGCGTGGCGCGATCGATGGCAGCCACTAAATTGGGAATATAGCCTTTGAAAGACCCTTCCCATAAAACTGAGGACACCCCCATTTGTGCATTGTGAGCAATGCCTGTCATGCCTTGGCCATCGTCACGAGCGGCAACAACACCCCATACAGCTGTTCCATGGCTAGAAACCTCATTTTGTAAAAAACTAAAGAAGGGTGTGTTGAAATCCTCATGCTCCACTTGCCAACCAATCTCCACATCAATAATTTTAACGTTTTCCCCCCGCCCTCCGGGAAGAGCCCAGGAAGCCTGCGCCTCGATACCATAGGGCAGAGGTTCCAAATAAAATTGTTTAGCAATAAAGTCAGGAGTGCTAGCTGGAGCCGCAAAAGGAGTGGGGCCTCGCTTCCCAATCTGATTTTGTAATCCACCCGCATTGGAATATATCGGTTGAAAATAGAAAAACTCCACTTCTGGTATTTTTTCGAGGACAGACTGAACAATAAAAGCCTGCTTTACGGTGACGGGTTTATCAAAATGAAAAAACAGATAGTTTTGTAGTTTAGATTTTTGTTGATGACTATCAAGGAGGGACATCACACGAAAGCGAAAAGGGAGGTTTGGTAAAAACAGCTCCCCGTTCACAAAAATGTAAGGGTGCCCAAAGGAAAGTTGACGATCGTCTTTAATTTTGACGATAAGATTTTGTGAATGAGCCAAATTTTTTTCTAATAGTTGAACTGAGGTTTGAAAAAAATGGGCATTCGCCAAGGCACTTGAATGGAAAATAGAGAAGAGAATCAAAATATAAAAAAATCTCAATCACCCTCCCTTCAAAGAGTTCATTTTCATGGATATGGGCCAATGAAAATGAACTCTTTTATTAAACCTCCTTGTTTAAGAGGGGATCAAGATTTTTAAATGAGACTTAGGTCCAGGTCTCCATTATTCAAAGTATTATTGGACAGTTGCCACCTCATCACCTTGCGCCACTGCACCAGTGTTGGCGTCGGCATTATCAGAATTGCCTTGAGTGTTATTGCGACGCTTGTGACCCTTTTTATTTTTCTTACCCGTAGGTCGAATATGGCAAAAGCGTTGCTTGCGATGAAGCAGATACTGAAAAGCTTGATCTTTAACACCATCACTACAAGTTTCTGGGCAGCCACGGTCGCAGGGCTTTAAGTCCCTCGTTTTATGGGGACATTCTGACATACATTTAATGCATTTTTTAATTTTTATTAAAGCCATTGGTTCTTGCGAACCCCAACGCTGAGTTTGATCTACAGAAGGTTCGGTGCGATTGATTTGAGTTTGGTCTTGGTTGGCTTCTGTGCCCTCCTCTTCGGCCCAGGCCCCAAAGGCCAAAGTGATAATAGATAAACTAATAATTATACGCTTCATGGGATATTCCTCCTGAATGTTTTGGGGCCCACATCAATGGAGCCTACAAAAATAAATAGCATGACAATTTTAATTTTGAGAGTGATTTTATATAATTAGAAATTTTTTTACGTCATAAATACGGGCGCCTGTCGAGGATATCGACAGACGGATTGAATGAGAACGGCGCTTTGAATTTATTATAAATTAAAACTAGGCAAATACTCTTTCACCTTTAAAAATTCTTCGATACCAAATTTTCGGAGTCTCGTAAGACTTGGCATTCATGATCACTCGGACTGTGGCTAGAGCATAGTAGAAGAGTTGATGGCCAAGTGAAAGTTGATCAAGCCAATCCCACACGAGCCAAATCACAAGAGGATCACAAAAGTCAGAAAAGGCCATGAGTCCACGAATACCAATATGAAGTTTTTCTTTGCTAGGATATAAATCTTTACTCACTTTTAAAAGTCGCCGAAAAAATGCACCCAACAACATATAAACAAGAAAACCGGCGCGATAACCCATAACAATTTCTGCGTAAATAAAGCCAAGAGAGGCCCAAAAAATGGTCACTCCATGGTGGAGAAGATAAAGTTTATTTTTCAAAATTTTTGGCTTTACCAGGGCAAGATCAAGGACCATAGCAAGAATAATAGAGATGATTCCTGCCTTTATAAAATAGATGTCATCAAAAATGTAGCTCACTCCACCCATGATCACAATCACCACCAGCATGGCCATGACCGCTAGCAGGCCGCCGTATGAGCGATAAATTCCTGCTGAAAATGTAGACATTCTATCCGCTTTCAAGATTGTTGAAGCGTTCATCATCTCCCCCGTCCGTGAATATGATAATTAAACTCAAACAATTTTCTCTTTCTTATAGCCACTTTAACAACGCCATTCAGTGGTGAAAAATGACAGTTTGATCGAATTTATGTCAAAGAATGGTTAGACCTTTAGCGGGTTTACAAAGGTGCCTGGCCCCATTGGCGAATCTCAAAATGAGACGGTGATTGGGACTATTAACGTCACTCTTTTTAGGTATAGGCAGCCCAGATCCTAGTAAACGGCCTCTCAGCGGCCCCACCCTTGCATTTATAGAACTCAAGAGATTAGAAAATACGGGGGACCTATGCTTCGATTCATTCTCACCATCGTCATGACTTTTTGTTTTGCCAGCCAAGGCTTTGCCTTTGATCCCAATCAGGAGGACAAGCAAAAGCATATGGCAGCTTCCACGGTGATTTCTATGCCGACCTACCTCACTATGAGGTCACAAAACTATAGTCGTTTTGAATCAGCATCCGTGGCCATACTCCTAACCCTTCTTGTTGGTCATGCTAAAGAAACCAGCGACAAGCGCTACGATGCAAATGACATGT
>JAGQZY010000160.1 GCA_020435205.1 Bdellovibrionales bacterium
CCCCAGGTGATCATTCCTCGTAAGCTTGACTGGGAGCTACCTGCGCGAATTATCGCAAAACCACCGTCACGTCCTTTTCGGTCGAGACTATTGGATTGATTCAAAACGTGACACTTGTTCGAGTGATCAATTGCCGCTCTAACACTTAGGACTGTCTTAGCGGTTAATCCATTCATCGCACCACCTCCTCTGCATCTATATCGGGGTGCGTCACAGATCAGCTTAATCACTAAATCAGGGGTGTCTATCGACTCATAAAAATTGATCTTTTTCTAAATTTGCACTAAATCCCTCTCGTAGACACGGGTTCGACTCCCGTTGGGGACGCCATTGTTCGCAAACTCACGAAATCCTGCCGTCCGTCGTTCGCTGCGCGGTCGACTCCCGTTGGGGACGCCATTACTTGTTAGCTGATCTTCTCTAAATTCTGAAAATCAAAAGTGAAGGATTCGAAGCAGTTAGTCCTCACCGGTTTTTCTGAAAATCACTGAGTATCACCGAAAAACACAAATCTTGGCTTGTATCTGGCTTGTAGGCTTGCCGCTTCCAAAAAATCGGTTATTGAGTTGTCTAGGCACCCTAGCCCTTTGAAATTATTGTAACTAGGGTGGCT
>JAGQZY010000161.1 GCA_020435205.1 Bdellovibrionales bacterium
TACCGCTCTTTCTGACGTCAATTCATCCCCTTTTGCGATGAACGCAAATTCTGTGGGTGGTAAAACATCAGCTGATATTTTAAGTCCCAATCTTGCGGGTGGTCATGTGCTTGATCAAACCAATTTGGATGTTCTTTTTGAAAATGCCAATTACACCGAACTTTTGGCTTTAATTGGTGGCACTAGTACCCAGTATTTGCAGTCCGCACCGAGTGCATCTTTTGATATGAACACCCAACAAATTAACAATCTAGCGAATCCAACCCTTGGCACAGATGCTGCTAACAAAAATTATGTCGATCAAAATATTGGTGGTCAGTCCGTCAATGCAGCTGTTCTTGGTGCGCTGGGTGCTGCTGAGGATGGCCAAGTGTTGGTTTGGGATGGTGTTGCTGGGGAGTGGACTTCAGCAGCCCCTAGCGGTGATAGCACGAAGCTTCCTACAGCTGGTGGGACGATGACCGGCAATATCAATATGGGCGGCAATGATATCACTAACGTCAATGATCTTTCCGTGGGTAACAATGTGACCGTGACAGGTGGTATTGGCGTGGGGACCGGGATCAACAGTTCTGGTCCTATTCAGCTCACCAACCAAA
>JAGQZY010000162.1 GCA_020435205.1 Bdellovibrionales bacterium
CCTGAAGTACTCAAAGATCCTCTCAATATCTCCACTATTCTTTTCTCTTAAATCACTCAATGCGTTTTGAAGACTCGCTTTATTAACCATTGTCTCAATATAGCTCATTATACCATTAACTCCAATATTTGTTTTCTACTCAACAATATTATACACCTATCGGCTGTACAGACTAGTAATTTAAGCATTATTTTGGTATAATTAAGGTATATAAAGGTGTATTAGTGGTAAAATTAAATTTTAGCTTCTTCAAAATAATAAATGATTAAAATCACTGACTTTTTTTACAGTCGCAGGTTCGAATCCTGTCTCCCCGACCAATTTTTTGAACCGGCAAAACAACACTTTATGCAATAAGAGCAAGACCATGAAACAACACTCAAATTCGTGGCACAAAACACTATACGGTGATCACTTTGCCAAACATGGGTTGGATTCAAAGGCTAGGCATACTCAAGCTCAGCAAGAAGTAAAGTTTCTCACTGAATACTTGAATCTAAAAAAAGGATCAAAAGTTTTAAATGTCCCCTGCGGGACAGGTCGACACTCTCTT
>JAGQZY010000163.1 GCA_020435205.1 Bdellovibrionales bacterium
GTTGATAACGCAGACACCGTCCTTATATACGATGATTCTGGCTCTGTTCTCAGAAAAGCCACCAGAGCAGAAATGGTGCTGACTGAAGCCGAAGTCGATGCCTATGCTAACAACAATGGTTATGCTGCCGACTCGGCTGTTTTGAAAAAAGATGGATCCGTGGCTTTAACTGGTGATTGGGATGTGGGTGGTACCAACACCATCACAAACCTACCCGCCCCGTCAGCAAATAGTGATGCCGCCACCAAGGCTTATGCTGATGCGAAAGTGGCTAAAGCTGGCGACAATATGACTGGCACTTTACAAATGGATACGGCTAGTGAAGTGAGATTCTTTGATGCGGTTGACACTAACTATGTAGGCTTAAAAGCGCCAGCTGCTGTTACAACTTCTGTCACTTGGACCTTACCTGTTGCCGATGGCTCGAATGGTCAATTATTACAAACCAATGGTTCTGGCGCACTTTCTTGGGTATCTCCAGCCTCTATTGGTGAAATCAATACCGCTAGCAATCAAGGATCTTCTGGTATCGGTGTTTGGGATAATAAGAA
>JAGQZY010000164.1 GCA_020435205.1 Bdellovibrionales bacterium
CAAAGCTATCTTGAAATGAGATTTGATAATATCTTTCGGAGATTTGCTCTTTAATGAGCTGGAAGGCTCGTTTACTGGTAAAATCTCTTTTAGCACCTAAGTCAAAAGCCAGACCCATAAGCTCTCCAACATTAAGCTTGAGAATTTCTTCCTTCCCAAAAAGAAGGTCTGGGGTTTTTATCTTGAAAGTCATTTTTCCCGTTCCCTTGGAACCTCGGAACCCGATTTTACATTCTTATTATACCCACCAACTTTTCACCTGTAATCCCATTGGGTTCTTACATGGGCAGGTTATAAGTTGGTCGGGGAGACAGGATTCGAACCTGCGACCTCCTCCAAAACCCCTAAATCCAATACAGTGCATCTAAGGACTGAATTTACTAAGTTTTTTTACAACAAATTTTTGAGCAACGCAAGGCAACTTCTACTGGTATATATGGAAATGCACAAATATTCATCGAGTTTGGTCGCAATGGTCGCAAAAATAGCTGAAAAATAGGGCGATTGAATTTTTGCGACCACGATTTTTCTTAATAGTTCACAGGC
>JAGQZY010000165.1 GCA_020435205.1 Bdellovibrionales bacterium
AGACGGGTGACTTGGCAGTTGCTAAACAGCATTTGGGTAACAAGAACATGAATAGTGTTTTGGTTTATGCTCAGAGAAGGGCATCGGCATTGTCCGAAGTTGTGAGCAAGAGGTGGGGAAATTATGAAGTGGTGAGTGGTACGAAGTGATTTTAGGAAAAATGATTTTGTTGAGTTGGGTCGCAAGTGGTCGCAAAAAGCTTGCGACCAAGAAAAAATTTAATGATTTCAATGGGTTAAGTCAAAGATGGTCGGGGAGACAGGATTCGAACCTGCGACCCTCTGGTCCCAAACCAGATGCGCTACCGGACTGCGCCACTCCCCGAATTAAAATATTCACTGCATACCGCGAAGATCACGACCCAAGCTTCCGCTCCTCGGTGCTTTGCACCTGCGGGGCAGCAAACTTGGGATTGCCACTCCCCGAATCAGAGTTTAACTTTGCAGAGCTAAGAAACTTAATTGAAGTCATATGTAGAAGTCAAATTTTACCAGTGAGTACTTATGAATCTCTTGTTGGAGTT
>JAGQZY010000166.1 GCA_020435205.1 Bdellovibrionales bacterium
AAAACCATTGTGGCGCTTATGTCCATGCTTTTGGCAGTTGACAACGGCTATCAAGCTGCACTGATGGCGCCAACAGAGATTTTGGCAGAGCAGCATTTCGCCACCATCACCAAGTTTTTGGAGAAACTGAACCTGCACATTGCGCTCCTCACTGGTTCAACCAAAACGGCAGAACGCAAAGTGCTGCATGAGCAATTGCGTACTGGCGAAATCCATATTCTAATTGGAACGCATGCGTTGATTGAAGACGTTGTGCAGTTCAACAAACTCGGATTGGTGATTGTGGATGAGCAGCATCGTTTTGGTGTGCAGCAGCGCGCTAAGTTGTGGCTCAAAGGCAATGATGGCGAAGTCCCGCATATGCTCATTATGACAGCAACGCCCATTCCGCGCACCTTGGCCATGACGGTTTACGGAGACTTGGACACCTCCGTTATTGACCAATTACCTCCTGGGAGAAAACCGATCAAAACGCTGCATCGGTTCGATTCCGCACGCATTAAGGTGTTCGAT
>JAGQZY010000167.1 GCA_020435205.1 Bdellovibrionales bacterium
GTTTATCAGTATCAATAGTAAAATCATTGCCAGCCCCTGAGCCAATCGCAATATCAAGGCCCGTGGCAGAGGTGATGTCATAGGAGTTGACGTCGAGGTTTCCGCCCAATTGTGGGGTGGTGTCTTCGACAATATTGGCAAGCCCACCTGTGCTCACGATATCAGCCCAACCACCGTTTTCGTAAACTTCCATTTTTGTCGTGCTGGTGTTGTAGCGGATCATTCCGTTTTCACCGGTGGGTCTTTGTGCCGTCGTTCCTTGCGGAACAATGATGGCGTCGGTGCCGGTGATGTCGAGAGTCGTTGCTGGCGAGGTCGTACCAACACCAATAAATCCGGTGTTGTGATCAAAAGTCATTAGTGAAGATTTCAAGCCGCCAGCGTCAGTGATGGATGCGAAACTGGTTTTGTCAGCAGTGCCACCCTGTTGAGTGATAGCAAAACCTTTGTTATTGGCCGAATATGAATCCTTAGTCATTTTGAAGTAACTATTACTGCCACTGGTGCCCG
>JAGQZY010000016.1 GCA_020435205.1 Bdellovibrionales bacterium
AGCCATAGATCTCTTAAGTTTTGCAGTAGGATCACATCAATCTGATATTTTGCAAGCAACCGATTCAGCTTAATGGTGAAGTCGGGAGCAAAGTATTGAGCACTATTCCATTCAAGGACTGAATAGCCATTTTCCTTGAGGTCTTTGGCGAGAGGAGATTGCGGAGTACAAATGTTAAGGTTCATATGGCCATTTTCAGCGAGAACTTCATTCCACTTACTCACCGCCATTTCGAGACCGCCCCAAGCTTCAGATAGGCAAATGTGTAAAAATGTACGGCTTGAACTCATTGGCGCTCCCGCAGGGATTTGTAATCGATGATTTGTTTGAAGGCAACAATCCGTCTTAGATAGGGGAGATGAGCCCATAAGCCAAGAGTTTTTCGCGCTCGTTCTACGTAAGACTGGCAGTTCTCCCGAGCTTTCCAATCAATTTTTTCTAAAACATCAAGATGGCTTTGAAAAGTAGGCTCAAAGGGAAAGGAGTTTGTCAAAAGGGGGACCGTATTGGCAATAAGGGGTCTTTTTTTGTGGTAAATGGAGCAAAAACCAGTGGGCAAAGAGTCTTCTACAAAGATCGCGTTCATTTGTTGGGGCTTGTTCATGAGATCGAAGTACTCGTAGGTGGAGAATAAGAAGTCTCGATAGCGGTCCAACTCTTTTTGTTCAAAGGTTTGCCACTCACTGGTTAAAGCTAACTTTCTTGCTGCAATAAAATCGAGAACATCCCTTTCTTTTTCCAGTAGAGATAGGCCCGCGAGTTGAAAGTTTAAATTTTCACTCTGAGTGAGTAGCCTTGCCATGTGGCGTACGTTTTCAAGTGCTGCTTTAATGTTGTCATAGTCTTTGTGGATGGTGTGGTTGAGATAAATCTTTCCTGCCACGACAAGCTCAATGGCTGAAAGATTAGGAAAGCTTTGCAAAGTTCGATGCAGAGACCAGCGCTTATATAACTTGATTCCGTTAAAGATTTCTAGGATGGCTTCTTTGGGCTCTATCCAGTTGAGTTTGGCGGTCCATTCGTTGCCACTCGATAGCACCTGGCTTTGCAAGCGTTTATTGATCAGCGCCTGGGGGTCTTCTTTATTTAGACGAGAGAGCAAGAAGTCAGCAAAGTCCTCGCCGCTTTCCATCTCTGTTGAGGAAAAAAAGGAATGCTGCTCGAAGTGGGCCTTTTCTTTTCGGTACTGGCTGAGCTGCTGGTCACGGGTCTTTTGCCACTGACTGATCAAAGGCTGATAGTAAACCTGAAATCCTATGTCGAGAACCAAGCCCAAAAGGGTTAGCGACAAACAAGCAACAAAGGTCAAAAATAGTAGCCATCGGAACAAGTTCATGGACTCCAGGGTTGTTTTGGCTCCATTGTAGCCCGGTGTTGGGTGGGGGCAAAGTCTCGCTGATTATGCGCAGCGTATTTGTGCCCAATAGGGAGGCAGCTATCCCCTCGACTTGAGGCTTGAATTAAGCCATGATAGAACTCATCATTTACAGGAGAGCATCATTATGAAAAACCTTTATGGCCCTTTAATTCTGGCACTTGTTATTTACGTCAGTCGTTTTTTACCCCATTTGGATAACTTCTCTCCTCTCCTCGCTCTGTGCTTAGTTGTGGGCTACTTTGCTCGAGGCCAATGGTATGGTTTTGTGACTCCTTTGGCGGCGATGTTTTTAGCCGATTTGCAGTTGGGATTTTATCCGGGTTGGGCCTTTGTTTATATCCCTCTTGTTGCCATTGTGGCCCTTGGCGCTTGGGCGCAGCCCCGCTCGCTCAGGATCCTCGGTCTAGGGGTTTCCAGCGCTTTTGTTTTCTTTTTAATTTCTAACTTTGGTGTGTGGTACTCGGCAGAACTCTATCCCCACACGGCTGCGGGTTTAATCGCCTGCTACGCCGCAGGAATTAGCTTTTTTGTTCGCAGCTTGGTTTCCACTTTGGTTTATTCTGGGGTGATTTTCACCATGGTTTTTGTGGTTCTTAATTCCAGCAGTCGGAGCGTGGTGAATCAGCGCTAATTGTCTATGGCCGATAAAAACGATAAATTTGATGAAAATGTTGAGGGTCGCTACTATGTCGACCGCTCCTGTATTGCCTGTGATGCCTGCTGCATAGCTGCTCCTGATCACTTTGGAATGGATGAAGATGATGGTCATGCTTTTGTCAAAAAGCAACCCACAGGTGATGAAGAAGAAGAACTCGTGGTTGAAGCCATGGAAGGGTGCCCTGTCGAAAGCATTGGTAGTGATGGGACGGACTGAGTGGAGACGAGTGGAGAAGATCGGTTTTTAAACAGAGAAATTCAGTGGCTTGAATTTAATAGGCGCGTTCTGAATGAGGCCATTGATGATCGCAACCCTCTTCTCGAGCGACTTCGTTTTATGGCCATATTCACCAGCAACCTCGACGAATTTGTTATGAAGCGAGTTGGGGGGCTTAAGCGTCATGTTCACTTTGGGCTGGCACAAAAGTCTATCGATGGATTGAGTGCGGCCGAACAGCTCGTAGCTATTCGAATCAATATTGAACCCATGCTCAAGGATATGGCCTCGCTTTATAAAAAAGAGGTTTTGCCTAAACTTTCCGAACACAACATTCATTTAAAAAAGTGGAAAGATTTGAATAAGGCTCAGCAAAAACAGGCCACGGATTATTACAAAAAAAATATTTATCCGGTGCTCACCCCGTTGGTTGTCGATAATGCGCTCCCATTTCCTTTTATTTCAAACCTGTCGCTGTCATTGGCGATCAAACTTGAACACATGGAGAGCGGGGAGATTTTTTTTGGTCGGGTCAAAATTCCGGAGGTCTTTCCTCCTTGGGTCGAGGTGGAGGCAGAAACTGGGCAATGGTGCTTTGTCTCTTTATTGCAAATTATTTCCCACAATTTACAAGACCTCTTTCCCGATATGAAAATTCGCCAAGTCATGCCCTTTCGAATCACTCGCAATGCTGACTTGGATCGTGATGAAGAAGGGGCTGAAGATCTTTTGGAAATGATTACGGAGGAGCTTCGCCAGCGTCGCTTTGCCGAACCTGTTCGCTTGGAGGTGGGCAAAAACTCGGACCCATGGATGGTGGACCTTTTAAAAGAAGAGTTGGAGTTGGGATCAGAGGACGTTTACGAGGTGGGTGGCCTATTAGACTATGGCTCCCTTCTTCCAATTGCTGATTTACCCTTTCCCCACTTAAAGTTTAAGCCTTGGGATCCTCAGATTCCTGGTCGCCTGCAAGACACGCAGAGTTCGATGTTTGACATTATCAAAAGGGGAGATCTTCTTGTTCATCATCCCTATGAAAGTTTTCCGTCTAGTGTCGAAAGATTTATTCGCACGGCTATCGAAGACCCAAAAGTGCTGGCGATCAAGATGACCCTTTATCGTACTAATGCCAAAAGTCGAATCATTTCGGCTCTGATCAAAGCCGCGGAGTCTGGAAAGCAGGTGGTTTGCCTGGTTGAGCTTAAGGCTCGTTTTGATGAGGAACGAAACATTTATTGGGCTCAACAAATGGAAAAAGCGGGCATCCATGTCGTTTATGGGGTGATTGGATTTAAAACCCACTGCAAGACAGCCCTTGTTTTGCGCCAAGAAGGGGAGAATATTGTCCCCTATTGCCACATTGGCACGGGTAATTACAATAGTACGACTGCCAAACTTTACACTGATTTAGGTCTTTTTACTTCGGACCCTAAAATTACTGAAGATGTGGTTCAACTTTTTCATTTTTTAACTGGAAGATCTTTTCATCGGACTTTTGAAACATTGCTGGTGGCGCCGATGAACATGAAAGCCCAGTTTCTAAAAATGATCGAGCGTGAGCAAAGAAACGCCAAAGCTAAAAAACCGGCTCAAATCATTGCTAAGTTCAACAGCCTTGAAGACTCTGAAATTTGTGAAGCTCTCTATAAAGCCTCCTCTGCAGGAGTGCCAGTAGATTTAATAGTGCGTGGTTTTTGTTGTTTGCGACCAGGTGTCCCTGGTTTAAGCGAGAATATTCGAGTCATGTCTGTGGTTGGTCGTTTTCTTGAACACTCCCGCCTGTTTTATTTTCGTGCTGGCAAGGACGATGAACTGGATGGTGAAATGTATATTGGCTCCGCCGACTGGATGAGACGCAATCTGCATGGGCGGGTGGAAGTGATCACACCCATATTTAAGCGGGAATTAAAACGACGTTGTCTCGAAGTTTTGAATGTCGCTCTCAATGACCAGCGCAAAGCTTGGGACTTAAACTCTGATGGAAGCTATCAACAAAGAAAATCCAAGAAAGAGGCTTTGGGGTCCCAGGAAGAGCTGATGAAAAGGACGTTGCTGAATCAGCAACTCTTTGAAGACTTAGACAACTCATAAAGAATTCCCTCTTTGATGCCCACTTCAGGTAGATAGATAACCTGGGACTTGGCTAGGTGCATGATTTCTACGGTCGCTAAAGCCGCGGGGACAATCACATCAGACCGATCGGGTCTGAGTGCAAAATGAGAAATCCTTTCCTCGTAGTTGAGGCTTAAGATGAGATCAAGCAGGCCTTCCATTTCATGGAGACTGAGCCACTCGCCACCGTCTTCAGAGACAAAGCTTTTCAATTTTGCAAAACGCTCCATGTTGCCTCCAAGGCCAACGGCCTTAGGAAAATCGTCTTGAAAAAAATCTTTTAAAGTGTCGCGAACATACTGAGGGTACCAATCTCGGAGTTTTTTGTGGCTTTTTTGTTTTTTCATCAGCTGCAAAGCACGCACAGTCCCCAAAGGGAAGCTCTGCTTTTTTAAAAGGCTCCCGTTGGCTAGTCCAATCAACTCGATGCTGCCGCCACCAATGTCGATCAGGAGAAAACGACCCTGGGACAGATCCATTTTTTGTTCGACGGCTAACTTAACGAGTTGGGACTCCTCGTCGCCACTGATCACCTCTACCGAAATGCCGGTGGCCACTTTAAGTTTTTCCACAATTTCTTCTTTATTCCGAGCGTTACGCATAGCACTTGTGGCAATGGCACGAAACTTTTCAACATTGTGGTTTTCCATCTGATTGCGAAATTTCATCATAGCGCCGGCCAGTTTTTCATAGGTCTCGGGATCGATTTCTCCCCCTTGAAAAACGGACTGGCCTAAGCGAACGGCTTCCCGGCTGCGGAAACTCATGTGCAAGCCCTCGCTAGTCTGATGGGCAATGGCTAAGCGCATTGCATTGGAACCAATATCTATGGCAGCTAAATAAGGCATAGAGGGCATTATCTAGCAGAGTCTAAGAGCTGTCCAGTGAAAGGGTTTTTGAACTTTAAGGCTTTGACTTTCATGGAAGGGGGGCCTAGGTTGTGACCGCTATGCGGCTAATTGTTGGGGCTATAATTTTACTTTCTTTTTTGCAGGTTCAAGCCAAGCTGCCTCCCCAAGCTCAAACTTACTTAAGTCAAATTCCGGGGCAAAAACTCACTCTCCCCTTTGTGATTGAAACGGCATTAAAAAATTCAGATCAGTACCGAGTGGTTGGCTTGCAATTTGCCCAAGCAAAAATTGAGCAAGAAGCTTTAGAGTCTGCAGAAGACTTTCGTTTCAACAGCTCCGCTAATTATATGGACAACAATAGTGCCAAAGCCTCCCAATTTCAAAATGCGAGGGATAAGCAGTGGAAGTGGGATGTGGGTTTCAGTAAATACTGGGCCACAGGTACAAAGACTTTGATCAAATATCAGCATGATTGGAATTGGGCTCAGCTGAGTTCTGCTTTTTCCAATCCCTCCAGTCCTTTTTCGAGTGGAGGGTTTTTCCTTACCAACTATAAGCAAAGTGTGGGTGTGCTTGGTTTGGAGCAAAGTCTTTTGAAAAACTCCTTTGGATACTCCTACCGAAAAAAGCGCGAGGCTGCCCGCAAGCGAGGGGAGGCCATCACTTTGAAGACTCAACATGATCTAGAGCAAACCACCCTCAATTTTGTATCTCTCTTTTACGAGGCTTGGTTGACACAACAACAGGTGGCCAGCCTATCAGACCAAGTGGCCAGACAAACCAAACTGCTGCGAGTGATGCGCCGAAAGGCACAAAAAGGAGCCGTGGAAAAACCGGAACTGATTCAAGTGGAGGCTTTGTTGGCCTCAACCCGTTCTAATTTCGAGGTGGTCAAAGCTCAATTGCGCCAAAAGTGGGAAGCTTTGGTCTATGGATTAAAGCTGCCCATGGAGTTCTTGCCTGTGGACCCTATGGACATACCCACTCAGATTGACGATCCAGTACCCCTCGGCCTTCGTGTTTGTGGTCTTAAAGAACCACGCAAGACTGCAGAAATTTTAAGTCTTGAAAAAAACTTGGAAGCTTTAAAAGCAGATTTTTCCGCAGTGAAGAATGAAGCCTATCCCGATTTGTCTTTAAAGGCGAACTATACCGGGAATAGCATTGATACGAGTGGCTCGACGACTTTTCAGCAGGTTTTGTCAGGGCGAGATACTAATGGCAACGGTTTGGGACCGATGTGGTCAGTAGGCCTTGTCTTGGACTGGCCCTTGGATAATTCTAAAAATCGAGCGGATCGCGCCCAAAAATTTGTAGAAAGAGAACAAACCGTTTCTCAATTGCAGATGGCCAAAGACCAACTCCAAGCTTCATGGAAAGATCTCTGTCGACAATTGCGAGTGGAGTTAGAAAATGAAAAAATCACTTCCAATGTTGTTCGTGAACAAAAAAAGCGAGTGAAAGCAGAAAATCGGCGCTTTTCCTTGGGGCGGATTTCGGTCAGCGATTTAGTGCAAGCCGAGGATGACTTAGGCCGCTGGGAGTTTAGTAACAGCCAAAAGTCAGTGCAGGTGCGCAGTTTGGCGTGGCGAGTGCAGGCCCTGTCTGGAGAACTCTTTAAGAAAATCACCCCAGCTGTGGAAGCGCAACTGGATGCTGCTGAAGGAGTTCTGTGAAAAGGCTGATAGAGTTTTTTGCTCGCCAAGGTTTGTTCTCGGAGCTCATCACGGTTTTAGTGATTGGTGTTGGGCTTTTTACGCTTTTTAAGATCAATCGCGAAACTTTCCCCAACGTACAGTACGATATCATCACGGTGAATACAGTCTTTCCTGGGTCAGCGTCGAGCGAGGTTGAAAAGTTGATCACCAACCCTCTTGAGCAAGAACTTAAAGAGGTTGATGGTATTAAAAAAATGTTTTCCGTCTCTATGGAAGGCCTGAGTTATATCATTATTCAATTAGACCCTGATCAAGTGAGCCAAGAGGAAGCTAAAGTGGATGTTCAGGATGTGGTGGATCGTTTTAAAGATCTTCCTGAGCAGGCGGAAGATCCGATTATCACAGCCTTAGAATCAAAGATCTTTCCCGTGGTTGAGGTAGGAGTGAGTGGGGGAACGGACCCTTTTGAACTCAAAGAAGTGGCACGCTATATCGAAGAAGAGATTGAAACCATGCCTGAAGTGGCGCGAGTGGATCGCAAGGGCGAGCAAGAGTACGAAGTTCGGGTGGAAATCAGTGCGCAAAAGTTAAAAGAGTACCAACTTTCTTTTACCGAAGTCATTCGGGCTCTTAAAGAGCAAAATGTCTCGATCCCTGGTGGGGATTTCACCCGCTTGCAGGAGGGTATTGAGAAAGACGTTATTGTACGCACGGATGGTCAGTTTGATGATGTGGATGGGGTCAAGAAAACCGTCATTCGCAGTAATGATTTGGGAAGCCCGATTGTTCTTGGTGATATTGCCAATGTCTACATGAGTCTCAAAGAAATCCAGATCACTCACCGAGTGAATGGCGATCCTGCGATCCGTTTGGTGGTCATGAAAAAAGAAAAGGCAGATGCCATTGCCTTGATTGATAACTTAAAAAAGCTCATTAATGAACGATTGGATCAAGAAAAAATTAAAAATGTTCACCTCGAGTATGTCAATGATATGTCTTTTTTGATTCGTCGACGTTTGGGAGTTCTGTCCAACAATATGTTGGTAGGCCTTGTGCTCGTTGTGGTGATGCTTTCCATCTTTTTACCAGTGCGAGTCTCTCTCGTGACCGCTATTGGAATTCCCTTTTCCTTTTTGGGAACGATGTGGTTTTTCTATTCTAATGGGGTCAGTCTTAACTTGATCACCATGATGGGTCTGATCATTGTGGTAGGGATGTTGGTGGATGACGCGATCGTGGTCACGGAAAATGCGGTTCGCCACATGGAAGAGGGTAACGACCCAATGACCGGAGCTATTAAGGCCACCCAACAGATTTGGGCGGCAGTATTTGCGTCGGTGATGACAACGGTATTGGCCTTTTTTCCCATGGCAATCATGAGCGGGATCTTTGGAAAATTTGTAAGTTACATTCCCATCGGTGTGATCTGCGCCCTTCTCATTAGTCTTTTGGAATGTTATTTTATTCTCCCTTATCATATTGGTCGTTGGGTGCGACTTAAAGATGTGGCTAAACCAGAGAAAGGTTTTAAAGCGGCATTTGATAAGATGTGGGTGAGACTGATTGCCAGCTATGGAGTTGTGCTAGAATGGATCACTTGCTTTCGCTATCTTGTGTTTGCGGGCTTTATTGCCTTTTTGTTCATTTCAGTCCTTAATATCAAGCACAACATGCGCCTAGTGTTATTTCCTCCTAAAGGGATCGATCAATTTTTGGTGAAGGTAAAGGCGCCCAATGGAACATCATTAGAGCAAACTACCGAATTGTTAAAACCTATTGAAAAAGTCATTGGCACTCTATCTAAAGAGGAGCTTCGCAACTTTGTGACCTCGGTGGGTGAGCAAAGACAACGGCCGGATGAGCCTGGAGACCGTGGCAGTCATGTCGGCCAAGTTATGGTTTATTTGACCCCAGAGAGTGGAAGAGAACGCTCAGCCGAAGAAATTATTGAAGACATTCGCGGCAAAGTGAAAGTCTCTGACCAACTGAAAGTTATTTTTAATCAAATCAATCCAGGCCCGCCTGTTGGGGCCCCTGTCAATGTGGGTGTGCGCGGGGAAAACTACGAACGTATCATGCTTCTTGTCAATGAGATCACCGACGAATTAAAAGATTATGATGGAGTCAAGGATCTCAGCCATAATTTTTCTAAGGGTAAAGAGCAGCTGATTGTACGAGTCAACCCCAAGGAGTCTCTCTCTGTGGGGTTGAGCGCGGCAACTGTCGGGACTTCGGTGATGGCTGCTTTTGAAGGAGTCATTGCTACGTCTATCAAAAGCCTTGATGACGAAATCGATATTCGGGTCACTCTGCCAAAGGCTGAACAAAAGGGGCGGGCAGGGATTGCGGGCTTGCAAGTTCTAAACCCTTTTGGAAAGCTCGTTCGCTTGGACCAAATTGCTGATTTTGAATCGGAGCAGGGGATTGAATCCTACTTCCATGTCAATAATAAGCGCCAGGTCAATGTGAATGGAGAAGTGGATGTGACGAAAACCTCAGCCACGGAAGTGAGCAATTATATTCGTGGTAAAGTCGAAGAGTATCGAAAAAAATATCCTGATTTGAGTCTTGATTTTGGTGGTGAAGATGAAGACACCAAAGAAAGCCTGGACTCACTAAAAAGAGCTTTCATTCTTGCCCTTGTTCTTATCTATTTTTTATTAATTTTGACTTTTCAAAGCTTTGTTTGGCCATTGATTATTGTTTTAGTTATTCCCATCGGTGCGGTCTCTGTGGCCTGGGCACTGTTCTTCCATGGTCAGCCTTTAAGCTTTATGGGCATGCTCGGAGTGGTTGCGCTCGCGGGGGTGATTGTTAACAATGCCATCGTTTTTGTCGACTTCGTTATGAAGGAACGGGAAGAGGGCATTGATGGACATCAGAGCATCATCCTTGCTGGCCAAAAACGTTTGCGTCCCATTCTGCTCACCACCCTCACCACAGTGTGTGGAATTTTGCCGACGGCCTACGGAATTGGCGGAATGGATCCCTTTGTGGTTCCCATTGCTCTTTCGTTGGGCTGGGGTATGTTCTTGGGTTCTGGACTGGCGAGCTTTTTCCTTCCTGCCTTTGTTGCCATCTTTGATGATATTCGCAGCCTCGGCCGCCGCGCTTAAGCCTTAGTCAGCAAGCATGGCTTCGATGAGCCGGCAGACATTAGCTTCGGTGGTTTCGAGCTCCTGCTGATTTTTTGCAAGATCGGGGTTGAACTCCACCACTTCAAAAGAAACAAAGTTGAAATGACCTTTAACAGTGTCAATGATTTGCAAGCCCTCATCCATATTGAGACCCTGACCAACCGGGGTTCCTGTTGCTGGGACTAAGGAAGAGTCTAAGCCATCGATATCAAAACTAAGATGGCAAGGGGCTCCCGCCCACCTTTTAACAATATCGTCGAGAATATGATTTAAACCTTTTTCGCGAACTTGGGAGGGCGAGTAATACTCAATGCCATACTCATCCATAAGTTCTTGTTCTCCGTGGTCGATATCACGAACCCCCAATTGTATAACTTGGTCGGCTCGCAAGAGTTGGTTGAGCCAAGGCATTCCCCAATCTTCTTTGGGAACCAGTCCTAGCAGTCCAGAAAGTGGCATCCCATGCAAGTTTCCGGAGGGACTGGTTTTTGGTGTGTTCATGTCGCCGTGGGCATCCACCCAAAGGATTTTCAGGTCGGGATAAATATTAAGGAGAGCACTGATGGTTGAAAAAGCCTGGGAGTGATCTCCGCCAATCAAGGCAGGGCGAAACCCAGAGTTATGAATCTCAAGAGTTTTGTGAAAAAGGTCATTATAGGCCTTAGCAGGCTCATTGGGTGAGAATTGTAAATTTCCAAAATTTTTAAGTCGAGGATGGACTTTGGCCATCTTTTCCCAAAGACCCATGAGTTCCAGGTAATGGTATCCCTTCTCCACCCCAGGTTTGGGTTGGCCATGGCAGATTCCTGTTCCGAGAATGGCAAATGGTTTTTTATTACTCATACGTGGGTAGTTTCAATCAGTCGGATAGCCAATTTATCCTTAAATACCCTCAAAGAGCAAGGACTCAGTCAGAAGCCAGCTTGCTGAGCAGGGTTTTGATTGTCTCAGTGTCTTCTGGGCGAATCGATTTCCACCACATATTTTGAGGATAAAGGCAGGCCGTGATGCCCTCTTCACAGTGGCCTAGACAAGCTGATTTGGTGATTTGGATTTGATCTTTTAAACCTTGTTCTTTTGCCCACTTTTTAAGCTCCTCGAACATGGCTTCGGCACCTTTTTCGGCACAATTGGGCTTATTTTCCTTATTTCGGCAGCAGATAAAAAAATGGGCTTTTTTGGATTTTTCAAAGGCTTGCATCACAATGAGCGGAACTACCATGGCCTTTTCAAGGGATCAAGGAGTTGGTGTACTTAAAAAATCTAAAACCACAGAGATCCGAACCACATCCTCTCCTCGACAGTCCTGGAGCTGGCAAACCTTGGCCCTTCGACATTTATTAATATTGTCGAAGGCAAAATCCGATTCGCCGCGCACAAGAATGCCTTCAATTTCTTGAGTGTCCAGATTGAAAACGGCGCTACCTGAGTTCCCGCCGAAGGTGTCCAGGTTGGTCACAAAGAAGGGCTTTTCTGGATCATTGTTGCGTACGCTCGCGTGCGCAGCAAATTTTGAAGGAATCCCCGAGGGGTGGCCAATCACCGCCAAATCTTGGTTATCGGCAATGAGATTCTTATCTTTACGCAAATTCAGTGGCTCATGGCCCACAACTTCGCGATCTAGGCGCACCAAAGCAAAATCACTCCCGGTGAGTGCGTTTGTCTCCGTATGGATAACTTCGGCGCAAGAGTAGACTTCATCGCTAGCGATGATCAATGGGTCCTTATCTTCCGATTTGTAGTCATAACCAAAAACAAAGCGCGCCTTTTGGCAATTAAGATCGTTGCGAATGCAGTGGCCTGCAGTCAAAATAATATCGGGAGCAATCAATGAGCCTGAGCAAAAGGCGGAGGTCGGTTGATCGTAAAAAGCCTCATCCGTACAGAGGCCATAGGTTTTTCCATAAGTGGTGGCTTTAATTTGATAGTATTGGCCCATGTCTTCTAGTTTGCCAAAGTCAAAGATAGCCACTGTCGATTGAGCGACATCGGCCCAACCGTTTTGAGGAAGTTCCCAAAGGTCAAAACGACTATCGTCACCATAAATGACCTTTTCATGAAAAGCCTCAGGAGACACTTTTTGTTTTGGCAATTGATTGGGATGGCAAGCTATGAGTGAAAAACCTAAAAGGAACGAGCTGGCTGCTTTCTTCATCGTGAATCCTTTTTGACTGAGAGTGCATTCCTTAAGGATACGTGAAAACCGCAGCAATCCCCATTTTTGCTGGGAATTTTCGACTTGTTGCCAGAGACTTGGGTCCTGAAAAGAGGGGGAGCGCCCATAAAAGCTAGGCAAAATTTTCCTAGTGATTTCATCGTTTTGCGATTCTAACTGTTTTTTTATGGATGGCCTTAGCTAAAAGTTCAGACACTATTTTTAAAAATATGTATCAAGTTGAGACAAAGCCGTGTTGGAAAATGAGAATAACTAGGGGCTTATCAGGCTTTCGTGTAAACTAAGAGTGTCTCTATAATTGGGGTGGGATATGAAACATAAGCACATTATTTTATATGTCCTTTTAGGTTTGCTAATGATGCAATATCAAAACTGCGCGTCACCTTCACAGGAATTCATGCAAGACGCCAATGTTGATGTTAATGACAGCGCCACTGGCATTGACGAAGTTAATGTGGGCCGCGTGTTTTTTCCGCAAGAAAAAGTGACGGCAACCCAGGACTCTCCAGTGGTTGTTATTGGTGCTTGTGATCAGAGTGGCGCCATGATCGGTTGGACTCTAAAGAGTCAGGATGGAGAGCTCATTGAAAGAGGCCTTTCTGAATGTGATCAAGGGGCTTTTGAAATTGAACTCAGTGACCAGTGGCTGAACTACTGCCAAGAAAGTTTGATTCTTAAGGCCGCGTTGGGAGCAAAAGCCAGTTCAGAGACTCTGGTTGATCCTCAGTGTAATATCTAATTCGAAACGATTTCCAAAAAACAAAATGACTGATTAGAGGCTCGCCCTTGGTCTGGTGAGCCTTTTCTATTTTCACGGGTCTTTAGTGGAGAAGGCAAGAGATAGGGGTGATCCGCTTGCTTTCAAGGTGGGATATATAGAAAATAGTGAGTAATGGAGTCGATTCTCGCACTGTTTGTCAATTACGATACTTATGTCCTCAGCTTTTTAGTTGCAGGAATCACAATCATTTTTCTTTTGTTAATTTTTTCAAGCTTTAAGAATCCAGAAGATGTGGTTATGGACGAAATGGCCGATAGTGAACACATTGAAGGTGCGCTTCGTCGGGTTCTCGGTGAACAGAGATGGTTGAATGCCGGGCAGGGTGGTGGAAGTGTAGACACGGGTGCTGTTAAAAAACTTGAGAGTGAAATTCTACAAAAAGATAAAGAAATCGCTAAGCTTCATAAGCAGATGACTCAGAATCCTGGTGGCGGCAGTGGCAATGAAGGCGGCAGTGACGAGCTACAGGCCCGAATCAATGACCTTGAAGCCAGACTTCGAGAATATGAAATCATCGAAGACGATATTGCTGATCTCTCTCTCTATAAAACGGAAAATGAAAAGCTGCGTGCGGAATTGGCGGGGCTGAAAAATGGTCAAGCCACTGCTACTGAGGTCTCTGCGGTGGTGGCAGAGGATGAAATTGCCGTTTCCCACCAAGAGGCTCCTGCGAAAGCCACGGCTCCGGTTGATGAAGAATGGGCTGGAGCCACCGATGACACCAATGACACAGATCTGATGGCTGAATTTGCTAAAGTGATCAGTAACCAAGAAGCCCTCGATAACGGTGAGGTTGAAGTGGTTGCTCCAGAAAAAGAGCCCAAGCATATTCTTGTTGATAGTGATCCCTCCATTGGCGTGGTTGAAATGCTTAAATCCCATCCAAAACTGAGCACGGTCAAACCAGACTCAAAAGAAGAAGCAGAAGTTTTTATTACTGATTTGAAAACTTTGAAAAAAGGATCATAAATGAAATTCATCATAAGTGTGGCTTTGGTTTGGCTTGTCTCTTTGCCTACATTGTCGGCTATTCCTAATCGAAAACAAAGTATAGACCCTTTGCTTAAGAAACTATCAGCACCCCATAAAATTGCTGTAAGTGAGATTTATAAAATGGGGCCGACAGCCTATAAAAAGCTTTATAAAATGTCTTTTGATGACTCTCAGCCCATGAAGATGCGTTGGAAAGCCTTTATGGTAATGACCTCCATTGGGGGTAAAAAAAGTTTACCTGAAATTGATAGGGCTTTAGAAAATAAAGCCTGGTTTATGCGTAGTGCTGGCCTGCTGGCTTTGGAAAATGTTGATCAAGGCCAAGCTCGAAAACGAGCTCGGCAAGTTCTTCAGCAAGATCCCGCCATGCTTGTTCGTGTTAATGCGGTGGATATCCTAGCCAAGGATCCTAGCAAAAGTTCGCGCAGTGCTTTGTGGAAAGGCCTAGATGATGAACTTAACTTTCATCGCAAAAGGAGTCTTTGGATCCGCGAGCATATCGCAAAATCTCTTGCTGAAGACCCCACAAAAAGAGAACTTTTGTCGTGGAAGCGCATGCTTCATAGTGAAGATCATCAATTGCAAATTCATGCCTCCAAAGCTTTGAGTCAATTGGCGGGTAAAAAAGATATTGAGGATCCAAAGAAGCAGTTGGCTTACTGGAAAAAGAAATTTCCTTTGCAAAGATAAAAGAAACTTAGGAGCTTTTTCCTTTTTTCATTTTATCCATGGCTCGCTTAATCTGTTTTTCCAAGAGAATCTCTCGGCCGATGCGATAGATGAGTGCTTTTTCCTCAAATCCATCGGAGCCAATTTCCTTAGGCTTTGCAAAAAAGTCCCTTTGCAGGCGACTCTCTTTGCGAATGGAAACTTTGGTGCGAGTGTCAGATTCATTTCTGAGGATATTCACATTGATTTGGTACTGCAAACCACTAGGAAGTTTTTCAGTTTCTTCGTGGGGAGCTTTATAGCGATTGCGTCCTGTGATAAAGAGCGTCTGTAAAAATCCTGTGTCCATGTTATTAACGTTCATAGGGTAATTGAGCATGGCTTGTTGGGTGGCTCTCCACACAACTTCATATTTAGCGTTAAAAACTTGATGGTATTCTCGGACCTCTGCTTTTTGGCTAGAAGCGCAGGCGCTGAAAATTAAAAATAGGGGAAGCAATGCGTTTTTCACTAATAACCATTATAGGCATAGGATGCTTCACTAGAAAAGGATTAGACTAAGGTCTTAATGACCTATGTCAGGAGGAGAGTATTTTTAAAACTGTTTGCGAACACCCAGTTGAATAATTTGGTACTGGGTTTTATTGCCCGATGTCGGGTTGTTGTAAGACGTGTCAGAAAAGTCACCAAAAATAGACCAACTCTCGTATTTGCGGGCGGGGTCGATACGCCAGCCGAGATCAGTACCTATTTCACGGTTTTCGAAGCGGAAGCCCAAATCTTGACCGGTGGGACCATAGCGTCCGCCAAACCAAAAGCGGTCATTCTCAAAAAGGGCTTTAGCTTGAAAGCCCACCAGTGAATTAAAACCAAAAAGTTTATTAGAGGCGAACATAGTAATATAATAACCGCCAACTCCAAATTTAAATGGCACTCCACTGACCGAAATAGGTGTTGTGTAAAGAAGCCACTGCTCACCTCTAAATATATAAGACTTTTCAAAGACACCATTTTCGTTGGCAGCGATGGGAATCACGGCCGAAAAGTTACCCTGAACTTCTAGATCAATAAATATAGGAGCAAACATACCCACGCCAAGGGCAACGCCGGATTGTTGAAAGTCTTCAGTTAAAAAGCTTTGCTTAAGGGTTATGGTATGGCCATTGATGATTCCATCGAAGGCAATGTTTTGAAAGAAAACCTCAGTGGTTTGGCCTGGGGTGGAAGCGAGCCAGCGATTGAGATTCTTGTTGGGCGAGTTCATATTTTCGTCAAAAACATAATATTTAGAAAGCCTTTGCAAACGCTCTTCATCACTTTCATAGGGTGACATGCCGTCGGGAGACCGCGTCGCTAAAAGGGATTTAGGCAATTGAGTGATTTTTCGTTTGGCATGAGCCGAAGGAATCCAGCCCACGTGATGGAGTAGATTTCCGTCTTTGTCTTTAATCTGATAGCCTATTTTATAGAAGAGAGTGTTTTTTTGTTTGTGATTGACCACATCTTTTAAAGACACGATCGTGGCATCAAAAAGGTAGGCCTTTGTATGAAGGTCAATAAAATCAGTGCATAGGTTTTCATTGAGGCCACAATCCTTCCAGGTCCATGCTCCTGGTCGAGAAAAAACAGGAATTGAGTTACGCCCGTAGGGAACAGTGATATCCATTTCGACAGGTAGATCGTGGGAGGTGATGGTTTCATAGTTGCGCCAATCATAGTATACATGTAGGTTTTGTTGGTCTTGCTCGCGTGTAGATATTCTTTTCCAAACACCTTGGTTATCTCGATCCATTCTCATTTTATGAACAAATTGAGATGGGGTATCGATAACTTTGATCAACTCACCAGGTTTAAGGTGCATGATGGCCTCTTCAGACTGTGAGGCGGCTGGGTATATGGGGGCATTGCCATTGCCTGTAAATGAGCGAAGCTCAAGAAAATAGACAATTTTTTGGGGAAGCTCGCGGTTGCGGACGACTCCAATTTTGTCGGGAGTTTCCACGGGAGCGCTGGCTGGGCTACGAATATCGAGTTTCTTAATTTCCTTATTGGGCTCGCCCACTTCTTTTTTGTAGAGCTCTTCTAGCTTGATTTGTTTGGTGGAGCTGTCGGTCAGATGATTAATATTTTCTTTATCATCAGCGGAATCAACCTCAACATCTTCTACGAAAATCGTACCAAAGTGTACGCTGTCTTCGGAAAAAGCAACGCTGGCACTCAGCAGATGGAGTGCAAGGAATATATAAATAACATTAAACCGCTTTAACAAATTCATATCTGGTATACCTATGATATCTATCGGTGGTCTTGATTTGAAAAATGATGGAGATTTAAGGTAGATGGGCATTTTTGGACCATGGGCGGAAGGATTAAAGGCTAGAGAACTTGCTCGACTCGTAGACGTTCCACTAGAGTAACATAATCTTTGTACTTTTTGCGCTAGACCTTGGGCATTGGAAAGTGACACTTGGAAATTTGAGTTGCTAAAATAAGACAATGAAAAGTTCAACATTAACAATGGTCCTGATTCTTTTTTTTGGTGCGGCTTGCTCCTCAAGTGGTACGGCTTTGCAAGCTTCTGTCGCTAAAGCTCAGGGGTCAGAAAAAAAGAAAGCGGACGCCAAGCCTGCGGCAAAAAAAACAAAGAACCAAAAAGCGGAGAACAAGAAATCAGATCAGAGCCAGAGAATTGGTTGGGATGAAAGTGCTTTGGAATTACCGCAATCTCGGCGTTTACAAAAAAAGATGGCGGCCCGTTTTATGGATTACGAAAAGTATCGCAATAAAAAATACATTGGTGAGAGTGTTGATGGTATTTTAAGAGTGCGCACGACAAAAGGACTCTCTAAGAAAGAAGCGCAAAAAGTGAAGAACTTAGTTAAAGCAGAAAATAAAGATCGCGAAGCTTTGTATAAAATTATTGTCAAAGCCGAGGGCTATGATCAAAATATGGAAAAAGTTTTACGGGAGAAGTTTTTTAGATCTTATCAAGAATGGGCTCCAAAAGGGACCTACTTTTTTATTGATGGCCGTTGGAATATTAAATAGCAAGGAGTGCAAATGCTGGCGAGAATCGCTCTGGTATTCATTACGTTTTCTTTTTCTCTCACAGCCTATGGGGCTCGTTACGGAAGCACGGATTTAGCCTTTCGAGGAATGGCTGGTTATGCTGGTTTTGGGGTGGCTGAATTTACTGTACTCAACCCTCGAGCGGATTTCCGAATGGATCAGGGTACCTATATTTACCTCGGTGGCGAAAAGGAAATTGGGCACACCGGTTTATTTATTACAATCAACCTCAATTTTATGGAGAGTTCGGGGCAAAGTCTTTATGACTACACGGCTTTGGGTGGAACTCAATATCAAAACAATCCGGGCAGTCAGATTGATTTTGATTCTAGTCATTACCAAATAGGGATGGGATTAAAATTTAAGCTTTTTCCAACCTCCTGGTTTCGCCCTTATGGTGAAGGCGGTGGTCTGTTTGGTTTTCATGAAGTGAGGCACAACGCCAGGGCTTCTGATCTGACAGTGACAGATGGCAATCATAAAACTAAAGACACCTTGAGCGGTTTTGGCTATTACATGGAAGCTGGTTTAGAAGTGGATTTCTCAGAGATTTGGGGTGTGCGTGCGGCGGCTCGCTATCAGCTCACTGAAACTCGGCCTTTTGAAACTCTAGGCAATGAAAAAATAAAGTATGAGACTCGCATATTCTTTTTCGGGATTGGTCGAAAATTTTAAGAGGAACTCTATTGTAATAAAAAAAGCCGATGCATTCATCGGCTTTTTTTTTGTTTTGCAAGACTATTTACGGACCATCTTGGAAGTGAGTCCCCCAGTTTGATATTCAAATTGATCGTCGATCCCCTCAGTGAGTTGGATGCTGCGACTGCCACCCTTCTCATTGCACTGTCCTTGCTGGCAAGTGAAAGGCCAAGGGGAGTCTGTGGTGCAATGATAATTGAAGCTGACAACCTCGCCGCTAGCATTGGACTCAACTTCAGACACTTGGTAGTCATCGCAGAAGTAACTATCTGTCGATAAGGGGAGGTAGATTCCCTCTTGTAGGGAAAACTGTGGTGGGTGCTCAGAGCAGACCTTTCCAGCCATAAGATCTTCTTGACTGGCAATATGTTTGCTCAGGTCCTTGCAAACGACGTCAAACATCCCGTCCTCTCGTTTTTGTACAGAAAGAATATCATAGGCTGGAACGGAGGTGAGCTTTGGACAAATGTTATCAAGTTTAATATCCAAATCAGAAGCCGACTCAATGGAACCGTCTTTACAATTCACTTGGTAGCTGCCATCAGCCAGCAAGGTGATGACGGCGGCGTCGTTAATGCTCAGGCTCGAAAAATCAGCTAAGGCGGGTTGAAGCAAAAAGGTTGTCAGTGCAGATATTATAAATTTCATATTTCCCCCTGGAAAAAGTTGAAATCCAAGCTTAGCGCAAACCTCTTGGCTGTCTAGGAAAAGTTACATTATGTCACTAAATGTTAGCGAGGCCTGAGGTTTTGCCTCTTTTTTTTGCAGAGTGAGGGGCTTGCAGGAAGACTCTATGGAGGTTAAAGCCCCTTCAGCCGGAGCCTAGATTTTGATTTAAAAAGGCGGCCTGTAAATGCTTCCAAGAGATTGACACTCTGCCTCGGGGAGGGGAAAAGGGGCTGTGGAGGGAGTATGGGGAAACGGATAAAAATCATTATTGTCAGTCTTTTTCTGGCAAGTTGCGGGCCAAGAGACGAGGCCGCGAGTGGCAGCTCGGGTCCAAGCTTTATTCAGCTCAAGACAGGGGAAGTCCTAGAGGTCAGTGCTGAAGGGGAGCAGCTGACACCAGAAAACTGCAAGCGCAAAGATGGTAGCCAAGATATTTGGAAAACCATTCGGCTTTTTAAAGAAAATCAAAACTTATACTCGAAAGCCCAAGACAATCGCCTAAAAGTTATTTTAGGACGGGCTCGCAACTGTTTGCAGGTGTCTACGAAAGTTCCTGTGGAATATGTTTTACAAAATGAAGACGGAAAAAGTTTTGCAAACACCGGGGTGAAGGTTCTCGTCACTAAACTTCAGGTGATGAATATCGATGACCTCTTAAAAAAATCGGATTTGATGACAGAGTTTGCTGACGGCATGGGAGTTTCTGTTAGTGAGCTAGTGGAGTTTTTAAAGGACGAGGGTTTAAGAGGTCAAGTTTCGGTGACCTATGTGCAGTCGGCGAATCCAGACCAGCCACAGCAGCCCTCAAATGGCAAAATTCAAGTCATAGATCTTGCAGGAAATGAAGGACAAGTGATCCGTCCGGATCTTTGTGGCACCCAGATTTGGCAAAGTGTGCGCATCTTTCAAGACATTCAAGATCCAGTCATTGAAGCCATCACTGATAAAAAGTTGAAGTTATTTCTGTCCCAAGGAGACAAGGTCTGTCTCGCTATGGGCGAACCTTTTTTCTTTGAGGTAAAGAATCAAGATGGGAAGTTTGAAAAAGTGGAAGGCAGTGATTATCGTCTAGTGAAAGTGATTATCCGCAACAAAGATGACTTTCTTGGGGATCCCATGCTCAGAGATTATGTCAGTCGCGATATGAATTTAAGTCTGGCAGAATTTGAATCTTACCTCCAAGGTATGAGCCGAGATCAAGTCAACCTGCTTTATTTCAATCCAGTAGGAGATCAATTATGAAGAAGCCTTGGATCCTTATCGGAATATTTTTCCTCAGTGTTTCTTGCACAACCACACCTTACCAACCGGCTCCTGACAGTGTTTCGATCATGGCCTACAACGTAGAGAATCTCTTTGATAATCAAGATGATCCTGGCAAAGATGATGAAACTTATATGTCAAAAAAATCAAAGCAAAGTCCTCGGCACCGCATGACTTGTAGTGGGATGTCCAATCCCTATTATCGTCAGCAGTGCCAAGAGTTGGATTGGTCGGATAGCAAGATCCAGCGTAAGCTAAAAAGAATTGCCCACGTCATTTTGCAGGTGAAAAAGGGATTAGGTCCCGATATTGTTATCCTTGAAGAAGTAGAAAATGAAAAGATTTTGGAAAAACTTCGTAAAAGCTATTTGCAAAAAGCTGTCTATCAAAAGGGAATCCTCCTGGAAGGACCTGACAAGCGAGGGATCGACGTGGCCATGCTTTCGCGGTATCCCTTGGTCGGAAAGCCAATCCTGCACCCCGTCCAATGGATTCCTGATCCTAAAAAAAATAAATCGGCTCGTCCCACCCGTGGGATTTTACAGGCTCAGTTTCGATTGCCCACTGGCGATGTTTTGACTGTGTTTGGAGTGCATTTTCCATCTCAAGGCAATCCCGTAGGTTACCGTTGGGCAGCTATCGAAACCTTGCGTAAGGCTAAGCAGGCCCTGCCTGAAGATAGTCTTGTTGTGGTCGGTGGAGATTTTAATATTACGGCAGAAGAAGAAGGGGAGAAGGGTCTTTTTAAAAGTCTTGCCAATGAATTTTATATTTCTCATTTTGAAGGCTGCAGTCAATGCGAAGGAACTCACAATTACCGTGGGAGCTGGTCCTTTCTTGATGCTCTTTTATTTAGCAAAAATTTGAAAACTCAAGGGCGATGGAAGTATGTTCCTGAAAGCATTCGCGTGGCCAATAAAAGTATTTATCAGCTCAACAATTGGGGGGCTCCCGCCCGCTTTCAAGAAGGTATTTCGCAAGTGGGGGTTTCTGATCACTTTCCGATTGTTGCTGAGATAGTGCCTGTAAAGGCGAAGGTGGCCCAATGAAAAAGTGGTTCCTTTCTTTTTTGATTTTGGCTTTTACAGGATCCGCCTCGGCGAGCATGTTTGTTCAAGATAGCCTCAATCTTCGCAAAACGCCTTGGAGTTTCACTGGCTTTTCCATAGCCAGTTTGGAGCCTGATCAATTGAGTGATGGCGGTGGTCGTCTGCAATCCTACAACTATGCCAGCATCAATTACCGGCTTTCCATGCGCGATCGGGTGTCGCTGAGACTTCCTTTTAACTATAATACTGCTGGCTATGACCGCTTTAACGGTGAGTGTGTGCAAAATCAAGAGTGGGCCGTGGGGGACCCTATCATTGGCTATACCAACTACAACTTGGTTTTGCTACCCGGTGAGATCGACACCTTTTGGAATGGGCGAATTTACCTTCCTGTGAGCAACACCTCTCAGGATCAGGGGCGTATTTTGCGAGCCCGTAACCGATTCATCTTTTCAAGAATGCTCACACAGAAATTAGAAATCGCCTATCGCGATACCTTTAACTATTATCACCAGGCTAAAACCACTTATGTGGGTAAACATGCAGACGACCAATGCAATTTGGTAGATAACGACAATCCAAGCAATACTAAGAAATACGATTGGGAGCAATTGGTAGCCCTTTGGTACAGTCTTGGCAAAAACTTTGGTATTAGTTGGCAAGGTGGTATGCGCACAGAAATGCGCAATGCCTCCAACACCATTGAAACCAGCCGTCAGGCTTTTGGTCGGCTAAGGGAAATTTCAGCTTTTATGGGTCCGGCCATCCGCTTTAGTGTCAGCGATGATATCAATATGATCTTAACCTACTATGATGTGGCTGAATTTAGTGGGTATAGGGAAGATCGCCAGGATTTACTGTCTGATTTGGGAACTTTTAAAAGCAAAAATACGGAAATTTCCCTATTAACTTTCTTCCGTTTCTAGCTGAACTTTGCTAAATCCCACTGATCTTTTGCGAAAAATAGGAGATCATGGGAAACGAAGTTCTCGCTTATTTTTATGCCTTTGGCTCAGTGGCCACTTTTTCAGTGGCAGCCCTAGTTTACACCCATTTTTCTCTAAAAATTTCAGCCCTATGGATGACCATGTTCAAGGCGGCGGTTTCGGTTTGGTGTTCGGTGCCCTTGCTCTTGATTGTGGGAAGCCCCCTTTATTTTCCGGTCGCTGTGAGCTGGCCATTTTTACTCAGTGGAGCCCTTGGCTTGGCTTTGGGGGACTTCTTTTTGTTGAGTGCCTACCGGCGTATTGGGCCGGCGCGAACCCTGATTCTTTTTGGCTTTGAGCCTTTAGTGGTTGGTGCCTTTTCCTATTTTGTTTGGGAAGAAGAGCTGCAGAGCATGCAATTTTTTGCGGTGATCTTTTTTGTCGGTTGTCTGTTTCTATTTAGTTACGAGCGCTTTCGCGCGAACCGCCAGTGGGAAATCAAAGGTTTGCTTTTTGCCTTGGCTGGCGTGCTACTCGATGCGGTTGGCGTTCTTTTATCTCGCTACGGATTTGACCATACCCCTCAGGTGTCGGGGATTGAGGGGCATTTTATGAGATCGGTGGCGGCCCTGGTTGTTTTACTTATAGTTTCCCCCTATTTTCGGGTTCCTTTTTATGAACCTTTCAAGAAGTTGGTTTTTAAGGAAAGATTTATGGTCTCTATGGCCAGTGTGATGGGGACATTTTTGTCTTTGGTTCTTTACATGCAGGCGATCAAAATTGGCAAGATGGCAACAGTCACCTCCATTGTGCTCACTGACCCCATGATCTCGACCACTCTGGAAAGTTTTTGGAAAAGGCAATGGCCCAGTCGCTATATGTGGGCGGCCCTGGTCTGCTTCGCCTTTGCTATGCTCTGTTTGTTTTACCCTCAATTTGCGTAAAGATTCCTTATTTACTGTGCAGGCTTGCCCAAAAAGCTGGGATTAGGTAGATCTGCCGTCAAGGAGAGGTCATGACTATAGAAATTCAGCTAACCGGCGATGATGAAGAAAGAAAGTTTGTTCTCGGGCAAAATATTAGCCAGCGTGAGGTTACCTATGCAGAGGCACAAAAGGCTCTTCGCTCTCCTATAGCCCACAAGATTTTTGGCTTTCCATGGACAGCCCAAGTGACCGTGGGTCAAGATTTTGTGACCATCAAGAAGCAGGAGTGGGTGGATTGGGAGGTTTTGGAAGAGCCTCTTAAAGGCATGCTCATGGAGCATTTCTCTGACAAAAAAGCAGGTTGGGAGGAAAACCCAGAACAGAAAATCCTGGCTCAACCAGCCGGTTTGGACACTCCTGAAGCGCAGCAAGTTCTGGAGCTTATTGAAAATGAAATCAACCCATCTCTGGCTAGCCATGGCGGTTTTGTGAAACTCCACGCCCTAGAAAATGGAACGGCATCCATTGAAATGGGTGGCGGGTGTCAGGGCTGTGCTATGTCTTATATGACTCTGAAAGAGGGCATAGAAACAGCGATTATTGAGCGTGTGCCCTCAGTGAAGCAGGTGGTGGATGTGACAGATCACAGTTTAGGTGACAACCCATTCTATTGATGAAAATCTTTTCATTTTTTTGCAAAACCTAGGCAGACTTTCTTTTTCATGTCATGCTCAACGATATGACTGATAAAAAACCAAGCAAAGACGAAACCTACTGGAAAGTTCTCAATTGCGCTATTGAGCTTGAGTTTAAAAAAGGCCATTTAAAATGGACCATGACGGATCTTTCTCGCAAAAGCAAAGTCACGCGCTCTTTGATTTACTATTATTTTGGTCGTTCAAAAATGAGCATTCTTGAAGAGGCTGTCAAAGTCATCGGCGAAGAGTTTGTAGGGATGAGTGAAAAGAGGCTCACTTTTTGGCGAGAAGGAGCCTTTGAGGAATCCCTTCTTGAAGCGCGAAAGCTCTACGAGCGGATGCCTTACCTATGTGCTTTTTATCTTAATTACCGTCAGCTCCCCAATGACATAGGGGAAGCCTTGTTAAAACTGGAAAAGGCTTTTCTGCGCAAGATTGCTAACTTTGCCCCTAAGGCGAGCAAAGAAGAGGTGAACACTATTTTTGCCGTTTATTTTGGAATTTGTTTTTCCCCAAATGTTGGCATCAAAGAAATTAAAATTTATGCTCAATTCATTAAGCAAATTTTCAAGGGTGGGCTTTAGGACTTTTGAGCCCAGCCTCCCAGTGGCTTGGATTTTCGTTTGATTGACCAAATCAAAAAACCGAATCCCACGATAAGCATCCAAAGGCTGATGAACTGCCCACGGCTGATCCCAAGAGGCTGCTGACTGAGGTCAGAGATATGGGCATCAGGTAAGCGAAACTGCTCGTTGAAAATACGACCCAGACCATAAATGATAATGAATATAGAACCAATAATCCCTGGTTTCCGGGGTTTACGCCACAACCATAATGTGATGATTAAAGGGATGAGCCCCTCAGTGAGAGCCGCATAAAGCTGGGAAGGGTGTCTAGGTTCCAAGGCCTTCCCAACGGCTTCAGTGACCTGCTCGTTATGGTTCTGAACCTGTTCGATGATTTCATTGGCCACACTATAAAATTTTGAGCGGTATCTGGGGATATTGGAAAGCCAAAGGTTCCAATCAGAAGGAGAAATACCTAGGGTGGCCACAGTGTCTTTGAGTTTTGGCAGGTTTTCTGGTTCATAGCCGACCCAGCGAAAAATATCTTGGGGGAATTTCACGGCGAAAATGTAACTGGCGTCACAAACTCGTCCCATGAGCTCACCATTGGCAAAATTGGCAAGCCTTCCAAGAAAAATCCCAATCATTGCGCCGACAACGGTCAGATCACCGAGATGAGGGAACTCAATCTTATGGCGCCAACTGAAGTAAGCACAAGCGAGCCACACTCCGATGAATCCACCATGGCTAGCCATTCCCCCTTCCCAGACGGCGAGGACCCCCCAGAAGGGAAAATCGGGGCGGAAATCTGTAAATAAACTAGGACTGTAAAAAAGGGCGTAACCTAGACGTCCCCCAAGAAGAACGCCAAGAATCAAAGTGGTCAGAAAATCGGAAACCTGCTCCACAGTCATAGGAGAGATCTTCTTGTCTGAAAACCATTTCATGAAGAAAAAGGCGCAAATAAAGCCAGTGACATAGGCGAGGCCATACCAGCGCACACCAATAGAGTCGGTAAACTGAATGAGAAAGGGGTCTAAATCGTGGACCCAGACTTTGTGTTCCATGGGGTCCAGTTTATTCGAGAATAGCTCGCAGACAAGTCAAATTGGTCTGGATTCTAGGCAGGGTGTCAGAGAGGAGCCAGAAAAGTGGGCACCCTACGACTAGAAAGGGACCAGCCAGCCTGCACGAGGGCTTTTCAGCTTGGTATAAATAGGGTAAGAGATGATGCATACATAGTATAGATACAGCGAGGTCCCCCTTGAAGTTTTCGTCGATCCAGCGAGCCAATTTAGAGTATTTGGAAAACCTCTATCAAATCTACCAAACCAACCCAGACCAATTGGAGGAAAGCTGGCAGGCTTTTTTTGCCGGTGTGGACTTCAATAAGGATATTGGCGGGGGCATGTCCTCCAAGGAGTTGGACGCTTACCACTTGATCCAGGCCTATCGGGATTACGGTCACTTTGAAGCCAACTTGGATCCCTTAAGTTCACAAAACGCCACTGGCGATTTAGCTTTGAGTAAATTCAATTTAAGTGAATCCGATTTAGATAAAACTTTCGCCGTTGGTCAGCTCGTAGGAATGCCCAATGCCACCCTTCGTGACATCGTCAATCATTTGAAAAAGTGCTATTGTGGAACCATCACTGTGCAGGTGGCCGATGCCGTCAAAGGTGTACGCGATTGGTTTTATGGGGAGTTTGAAAGTGCTGTGGCAGCACCAGCCCCTGAAAAGAAAAAGCAAATTTTTGAACAACTGGCTCGCACAGAATCTTTAGAAAAGTTTTTGCACACTCGTTTTGTTGGCGCCAAGCGATTTTCTATCGAAGGCGGGGACTCTTTGATTCCACAACTTGAGCATTTGGTGGAGAAGGGTGTCGAGCTTGGTGTTGAAGAGATTGTGATCGGTATGGCCCATCGAGGCCGTTTGAATGTTTTGGTCAATTTTATGGATCAAGCCGTGGAAGAGACTCTGGCGCAATTTGACGGTCATTACGACGTGAATGAAAACTATGATGGCGATGTGAAGTATCACCTAGGTCAGTCTGCTGACAAAAAAACAGCCAAAGGCAATTGCCATGTTTCCTTGGCTTTTAACCCCAGTCACTTGGAAGCGGTGAATCCGGTTGTGTGCGGGATGACTCGTGCCAAGCAAAGATTGAGAGTGGATACGGCTGATCGCAAAAAAGTGGTGCCGGTGCAAATTCATGGGGATGCCGCTTTTGCGGGTCAGGGTGTGGTGTCTGAAACTCTGCAATTGGCGCAACTGAAAGGCTACACCGTCGGTGGCAGTATTCATATTATTATTGATAACCAAGTGGGCTTTACGACCGATCCAGAAAGCAGTCGTTCTTCACCCTACGCTTCGGATGTGGCTAAATCTCAGCAGGTGCCAGTGATTCATGTCAATGGTGACGATCCTGAGGCTTGTGTACGCGCCATGGATATTGCCATTCGGTTTCGACAAAAATTTGGCCGCGATGTTTTGATTAATCTCACTTGTTACCGTCGTTTTGGTCATAATGAAGGTGATGAGCCAGCTTATACTCAGCCGGCGATGTACAAAACCATTAAAGGGCATGCCACGATTAAAGATTTGTACGCCAAAAAGTTGATCCAAGAAAAAGTGATTGATGATAACTATGCCAAAAGCTTTTTTCAGGAAAAGATCGATAATTTACAGACGATCCTTGATGGGGTGCGCGCCAATCCGCCGAAATGGGAAGTGCAAGCTTTTGGTGGTTTTTGGAAGGGCCTTCGCCGCAGCCAACCCGACGATTTTTTAAAAACTTGGGATACCACGACTAAGCTTGAGACCTTGCAGAAGGTGGGGCAGAAGCTCACCACAATTCCCAATGGATTTCATCTTCATCGTAAATTGGAAAAACTGGTTGAGCACCGCACGGCGATGGTCAAAGGCGAAATGCCGGTGGATTGGGGGATGGGGGAGTTGTTGTCCTATGGGAGCCTCATTCTTGAAGGACATTCTGTGCGTTTGTCTGGACAGGACTGCATTCGCGGAACCTTTACCCACCGTCACTCTTGTTTTTTTGATACTCAAACGGGTGAGCTTTATAACCCTTTGGCGCAGCTTCGCGATGACAAAGAATTTTGTGTTTACAACAGCTCTTTGTCAGAAATGGCTGTGCTTGGCTTTGAATATGGCAACTCTAGTAGTGATCCCACCTTCCTCAATATTTGGGAAGCTCAGTTTGGTGATTTTGCTAATGGAGCTCAAATCATTATTGACCAGTTCATTGCCAGTGGTGAGCATAAGTGGAAGCGTCTAAGCGGATTGGTTATGTTGCTGCCCCATGGTTATGAGGGGCAGGGTCCTGAACACTCCAGTGCCAGATTAGAAAGGTTCTTACAACTTTGTGCGCAAAACAATATGCAAGTCTGCAACTTAACGACTCCAGCGCAACTCTTTCATGTGTTTCGTCGGCAAATGTTGCGACCCTTCCGGGTACCACTTGTGATTATGTCGCCGAAGTCCTTACTTCGTCACCCGAAAGTGGTGAGCACTCTTGATGAGTTGACCAATGGTCACTTCCATGAGGTTATTGAAGACCAAGACGTTGCCATTGAAAAAGTTAAGCGCGTGGTTTTAGTGAGCGGAAAACTTTATTATGATCTTCTCGCTAAACGGGAAGAGTTGGGTGGAGAGGATGTCGCTCTCGTTCGAGTGGAACAGCTGTATCCATTCCCAGGTTATTTATTGAAAACCATTTTGCAAAAAGCCAAAAACTGCCAATCCGTGGTGTGGGCTCAAGAGGAGCCACAAAACATGGGGTCTTGGCATTACATCTGTCACCCCATTCGTGATTTAATGGATGAATGTGGTTTGGGGGCTTTAACTTTGCAATACATTGGGCGAGGTTTTCGAGCAAGCCCAGCAACAGGTTCTGGCAAATTACATGCAGAAGAACAACAAAAAATAGTCAACGAAGTGTTTTCACTCAACAAAGGACGGAAGTGATGGATATTAAAGTGCCCGCTGTAGGAGAATCAGTCAGCGAAGCCACCATTGGTGAATGGGTTAAAAAATCGGGAGACTATGTCAACCGCGATGAAATCATTCTGGTTTTAGAAACAGACAAAGCCAGCGTGGAAGTGGTTGCTGAAGATTCTGGTGTTTTACAAACCAAAGCCGAAGAAGGGGACACTGTAGAAATCGGTGCCGTGGTTGCCACTTTGGATACCAGTGCCGAAGCCCCAGCCGGAGCTGCTAAAACGGAAGCGCCAAAGGCACAGGCCCCTGCGCCGGCAACAAGCAATGGCGGCGGTATGACCGCGCCAAAGCCCGCACCACAACCACAAATGGCTGCGGCTCCCGTTCCTGAAGGATTGTCGCCCGCCGTGCGCCGAGTGGTCAGTGAAACGGGTATGGATGTCGCCGGTATGCAGGGGACAGGTCGTGGTGGTCGTTTGACCAAGGCTGACGTTTTGCAAGGCCCAGCCAAGACGCCGGCGTCAACACCTGCGCAAAAAGGCCCGAGCCGAGATTCTTTGCCGGGTTCCATTGACCGAGTTCCTATGACCACCATTCGCAAACGCATTGCTGAGCGCTTAGTGAATGCACAGCAAACCGCTGCAATTTTGACCACTTTCAATGAAGTGGACATGTCGGCCCTCATGAAAATTCGCAACCAGTACAAAGAAACTTTTGAAAAGCAGCATGGTGTGCGTTTGGGTTTTATGGGCTTTTTTGTCAAAGCTGCCATTGAAGCTTTAAAAGCCTATCCTGCAGTGAATGCTTCTATTGAAGGCACGGATATTCTGTATAAAAACTTTTTTAATATTGGTATTGCCGTGAGCTCACCCAAAGGTTTGGTGGTTCCTGTGTTAAAAGATGCAGACCAAATGACTTTGGCGCAAATTGAAGGAGCTATCACGGACTACGCTATCAAAGCGCGCGATGGTAAAATCACGATTGACGATATGAGTGGCGGGACTTTTACTATCAGTAATGGTGGTGTGTTTGGCTCACTCATGTCGACACCCATCCTCAATCCCCCGCAGTCGGGAATTTTAGGAATGCACAAAATTGAAAAACGCCCCGTGGTGGTGGATGATCAAGTGGTGGTTCGTCCGATGATGTATCTAGCTCTTTCTTATGATCATCGCATGATCGATGGTAAAGAGTCGGTGAGTTTCTTGGTGAAAATTAAAGAATGTATTGAAGATCCTTCGCGAATTTTATTGCAGGTTTAGGAGAGTCGAGGATGTCAGAAGTGTTTGATGTTGTAATTATTGGTGCAGGTCCCGGTGGTTATGTTGGAGCGGTTCGCGCAGCCCAACTGGGTCTCAAAACAGCGGTTGTGGAAAAAGACAGCACTCTTGGCGGAACTTGCCTCAACGTAGGCTGTATTCCCTCTAAAGCCCTTTTGGATTCCAGTGAGCATTTTGCTCAAGTTCAGCATGAATTTGCAGACCATGGAATCGAAGTCAGTGGGGTAAAGTTGAATTTGCCCGCTATGATGAAGAGAAAAGAAAAAGTGGTGGCTGACCTTACGGGTGGTATCAAATACCTTTTTGAAAAAAATAAAATCACTAGCTTTAACGGCATTGGAAAAATTCTTGCCCCTGGTCAAGTGGAAGTCCAAGGCAAAGACACTCAAGTCATTGAAGCCAAAAATATCATTATTGGTACAGGTTCTGTTCCCGTTGAACTTCCTTTTATCCCTTTTGACGGGAAAAATATTGTCTCTTCTACGGAGGCTCTTTGTTTCGACAAAGTTCCTACACATTTAATTGTGGTGGGTGGAGGAGCTATTGGTCTTGAGATGGGCTCAGTGTGGATGCGTTTAGGGGCGAAAGTCACAGTGATTGAGTTCGCGGATAAAATTTGTGGCCCAATGGATTCACAAATTTCAAAAGATCTTTTACGAATTCTTAAAAAGCAGGGTATGGAGTTTATGCTCTCCACCAAAGTCACTGGCGGCTCTGCTAAAGGTGGTAAAGTCACCATTGATTTCGAATCGGTTAAAGACGGCAAACCGGGTTCTATTGAAGGTGATAAAGTTTTGATCGCCGTCGGACGCAAGCCTTTCACGCAAGGTTTAGGCTTGGAGAACGTGGGTGTTAAAACCGATGAGCGCGGCTTTGTGTTGATTGACGATCACTTTCAAACCAGTGTTCCGGGCATTTATGCCATGGGCGATGTGGTGGGTGGGGCTATGCTAGCTCACAAAGCCGAAGAAGAGGGTGTCGCCATTGCTGAAATCTTGGCTGGTCACTCTGGACATGTGAACTATAACACAGTCCCTTCTGTTATTTACACTTGGCCAGAGGTCGCCGGTGTGGGTCAAACCGAAGATGAATTAAAGGCGCAAAACATCCCCTATAATGTAGGAAGTTTTCCATTTACAGCCAACGGTAGAGCTAAGGCTATGAACTGCACTGATGGTAAGGTCAAAGTTCTTGCTGATAAAAACACGGACCAAGTTTTAGGGGTGCATATCGTTGGCCCTAGAGCGTCGGATATGATTGCTGAAGCGGTGGTCGCCATGGAGTTTTATGCCAGTAGCGAAGATATCGCTCGCAGCTTCCATGCCCATCCAACCCTTGCCGAAGTGATGCGTGAGGCAGCCCTAGCCGTCGACAAGCGCGCCCGCCAAATGTAACGGCGCGCAACGGTTCTCTGGTTCCATATTGGCCTGAAAGTACTGGATTCTCCCTCTATGAGAAGGTAAGACATGCCTGTCTAACCAAACAAAGAGAGAATCATGACCAAACCTCAAGATCGCACCTTTTTGGGCCATCCCGTTGGATTGTTTATTCTATTTTTCACAGAAATGTGGGAACGCTTTTCTTACTACGGAATGCGCGTGCTTTTGGTCCTTTATATGGCCAAGCACCTTATCCAAAGCGGTCGTGATGGCAACTATATTTGGGGCTTTGATTTCATTCAATCCATGCTCGCCAACGTGTTTGGGGCGACTGAAATCCAACCCATGGCTTCACAAATTTATGGGCTTTATACTTTCTTGGTTTACTTCACTCCCTTTTTTGGTGGGATTTTAGCGGATCGCTATATTGGTCAAAAAAAGAGCATCATTATTGGTGGCGTGCTTATGTCCATAGGCCACTTCTTGATGGCCTTTGAAAGTATGTTTTTTTTAGCTCTTCTTTTTTTAATTTTTGGTAATGGATGTTTTAAACCCAATATTTCTACACAAGTCGGTGGTTTGTACCCAGAAGGGGATCCTCGTCGGGATTCCGCTTTCACCATTTTCTATATGGGGATCAATCTAGGTGCGCTATTGTCGCCAATCATTTGTGGAACCCTTGGAGAACTTTGGGGCTGGCATTACGGGTTTACAGCGGCTGGGTTTGGAATGGTTCTTGGTTTGTTTATTTATCTTTGGGGACAAAAATATCTTCCACAACAAGATCAAATTGTGAAAAAAGATCTCAGTCAAAAAACAGAAAAACAACCACTCACGGCCAATGAATGGAAAGCCGTAGGGGGCTTAGTGGCCCTCAGTTTGGTGAATATTGTATTTTGGGGGATTTTTGAGCAGCAGGGGAATACGATGCAACTTCTTTCCACTGATCACACAGATTGGTCTTTAGGAAGTCTGACCATTCCCTCGACGTGGTTACAAACTTTGAATCCTCTATTTATTTTTACCTGTGCCCCGATCATGATGTGGTACTGGAAGAAGCAGGGTAAAAAGCAGCTTTCGAGTGTGGCTAAAATGGCTGTGGGCTGTGTCCTCTTGGGGATTGGTTTTGTTTTTCTTATTTATGTTACGCAAGATTTTTCTGCACAAACACAAATTTCATTTCTCTGGTTCGTTCCCACAATGCTCGTGGTGACTCTGGGTGAGCTCTACTTGTCACCCATTGGCTTGTCTCTTGTGACCAAAGTGGCTCCTCCCCGAATGGTGGGAATGATGATGGGGTGGTGGTTTTTGTCCACAGGCCTTGGTAACTACTTTGGCGGTTATCTCGGGACTTTTTATAGTTCTATGAGCAAGACTAGCTTTTTTACTATGTTGATGATTCTTGGTGTGGCTGCGGGTGGCTATTTGTTTGTCCTGCAAAAACCACTGAAAAACGCCGTCGGTCACGACGTTTAATTAAGGATTGTTATTATGAATGCGGCAACCCACGCTCAAGATAAGTTTCCTCCACAAATCAAATTTATCATCGGCAACGAGGGTTGCGAGCGTTTTAGCTTTTATGGCATGCGCGCCATCCTCACTGTCTTTATGGTTCAGTATTTGGCCATCAAAGAGGTGGATGCCACGGCTGTTTACCATATCTTTATTGCTGCCTGTTACTTGATGCCTTTGGCGGGCGGTTATTTAGCGGATCGCTTTTTTGGTAAGTATCATGTCATTCTTTACCTCTCACTTTTTTACTGTTTAGGTCATGGGGTTATTGCTCTTTTTGAAAACGAAATGGGTCTTTATTGGGGCTTGGGTCTTATTGCTATAGGTTCTGGCGGGATTAAACCCTGTGTGTCGGCTTTTGTCGGCGATCAGTTTCGCCCGGATCAAGATAATCTCATTAAAAAAGTTTATAATCTTTTTTATTGGATCATTAACTTTGGTTCGGCTTCATCAACGATTATCACCCCTCTTTTGCTAGCTTTCTTTAGTCCCAGTGTGGCTTTTGGAATCCCCGGTGTGCTTATGGCCATTGCCACTTTGATTTTTTGGAGTGGTCGCAAACATTATGTGAATGCTCCTCCTAGTGGCAAAAATCCACATAGCCTTCCCAGGGTTTTATTGTCAGCCATTAAAAATATTGGCGGTGGTTCTGGATTTTTAAATAACGCCAAAAAAGATCATCCATCAGAAGCTGTGGACGCAGTCAAATCTGTATTTAATATCATGAAGATCTTTTTTGTGGCGGTTCCCGTATTTTGGGCTCTTTTTGATCAGCATGGTTCCACTTGGGTGCACCAGGCTCGCGCTATGAAGCCCGACTTTTTAGGGATCACCATTCAACCCTCACAAATTCAGGCACTGAATCCTTTCATGGTGATGACTTTGATCCCCATTTTTGTGTTTGGCATTTATCCTTGGGTGGGTAAGTTCTATAACCTGACTCCGTTAAGACGCATGGGGTGGGGTATGGTTATTGCTGCCTTTTCTTTTGTGCAAGTGGGTCTTATCCAATATGTGCTCGATGCAGGCACCCCGCTCAATATTGCTTGGCAGTTCTTCCCTTACTTAACCATCACCATTGCTGAGGTGATGATCTCCATCACCGGCCTTGAGTTTGCCTACACACAGGCGCCCAAGAGTATGAAGTCAGTGATTATGAGCTTTTGGATGCTCACCACATTTTTAGGTAACGTTTATGTGGCCTTTGTCGCGAAAATTAACGTTTTTGAAGGTGGGCATTTCTTTATGTTTTTTGCAGCATTGATGCTTGTCGTGGCCGGTGCTTTTGCTTGGCTCGCTTCTAGCTACAAATACCAAAACTAGTGGGGCGGGGAGCCCCTACTCTGCCTTAGATTTTGGAGAGAAGACCTTTTCCGATATTCAATGTGGTATTCTTTCGTCCCACCTTGTAAACCAAATCATAGAGAAATTTGGCGTCGTCGGGGTGGATGAGAATGGAGCCGCGGGAACAAGCGTAGCCTTTTTCTAGGCAGGTTTTCCCTGTTACTGAAATAGATCTATTGGGGAGGAGGTTAACCCGAGTCTTTCCCCGCAAATTAATGGACGCAATTTGAAAAGCGCGGCGAAACCAAATCACATGATCTCTTTTGAGTCCGGGATACATTTTTGACTGAAAATGCTCTTGCAGCCGATCAGGGCGATAGTTGTGTGTCGGTGGAGTGTTGTATCTTCGATCGGGGAGATAGCCGTCCTCATAGATTTTAGGAATATAGGTCGTCTTCCCTGTGCTGGCTGGGATGATGAGACTACGCACTATGCCTTCAGAATCTAGCATGTTGACCATCAAACGCTGTCCACCATCAGCACTAAGGCCTGTGTCCACGATGATTTCTATTTGTACTACTTTCTCTGTGGATAGGTCCTGATTGGTATCATCAGCGACAGACAAATAGGGGGTGAGTAAAATCAGCGCTAAAGCCACTAGGGGTTTGGCCATAATGAGTTCTCCTTCTAGGGATATTCTATGATAGAGAAAGTTATAGCACAGCTTAGCAAGGACTTCGCTAAGCTGGGAAAAATCTTTAGAGATGGCTATTCGATAGTGAATAGAAACTAGACAAGGCTGGCTCGAATCCGAACTTGAAAAGGTATCATTCGTTAATTTTGCTTAAGGAGCCGAGGCGGTTTTCCTCAGTGTAAAATAGGCTCATTTGGCCGTTTTCGATCTTGTTACCCACAAGTTGGTACTCTTTCGTCTCTGGTTGAATGACGAATTGGTCACTGGCGGAAGCCTCAATGGCAACTCTGCAGGCTCTACCGTCAGTCATTTCCACCACTTTCGAGGTGTTATTGACGGCATTCAGCTTAATACTGGATTTTTTGCCAGTGCTGGTTTCGGAAACGGTGGCTTCGATGGGAGCTTCAATCTGTACGTAAAAAGGAATATTGTCGCTACCCACGCATTTTTTAGCGAGGATCATGCGATCTAGTTCCACTTTCCAGCGGATCTGTTGGGTCAATCCCTGATACTGATATTCGTCGGACTCCCACAGGCCAAGAAGAGTGTCTTTGTCACTCAGGCTGCTGAGATCTTTGCTGGCAATATTAAAAATATTCAACTCTTCAGCCACCGGCTGACCGTCACTGCCGCAGCTGGTGAGTAAAAAAGCAATAATAAGAGCAAGGCCAATGGTTTTCATATCTCCTCCCGGTGTTCTTACTATAGATAGGAAGAGCAAAGCTCGTGCCGCTCAGTTGAGAATGGCGATAGGGAGGATGTATCAAAATGAGACAAAGTCAGAAAGTGACGTTTTTGGCTAAGCGTTGGCTCCGAACCTAATCAGTATGGACAAGCTACTCTTCTTCTGATTTAGGAAACTGCCGTTGGACCTGTTCAAACACTATTTTTGAGGTTTTTTGGATAGTCTTTTCAAGGGCGGCATACTCCCTTCCTCTGGTCATGATGCAAAGGAGGTAGGGGCGAGGGGGGTAAAAGACGATACCACAATCATGGAGTTGTTTGGTGTTTCCTAGGGTGCGTTCACCAAACTTATGGGCCACTTCGATATGGGAGGGTACACCTGCGACCAAGCCTCTTTTGTATATGGAGAGAGTCATCATTTTGAGAGCGGCTTCGGAGGCTTTGGCATCGATATAGTCTTGGTAGTACAAACTTAAAAAAACCTTAGAGTAGTCCTTGACCGTCAAGTAATCTAAGCCACCGGGGCCAGAAAACAGGCGAATTTTTAAGTCCTTCATGGCATCATAAACAGAGATCTCAGGATGTTTTGCAATTAACATATCGGTGGCCACATTATCCGACATGGTGACCATTCTTCCTAAAAGCTCGTTGGCGGGATACTCTTTACCATCGATCAGTTCATCAGGGGGGGCTATATTTTGTTTTAAACGGGCACTGTCAAAAATCTTTTTTGTATAAAGCACTTTCTCGCGGATGATTTCTGGCCTTTGCTTGGCCGCCTTAAAGTAGGCCATAAGAAATGGGATTTTTAGAAGGCTTGCTGCGGAAAAACCAATCTCGGAGTTGATGCCAAAATATTTTTCACTTTTAAGATCATGGAAATAAATCCCAACTTGTTGCACCGTTTGTTTATCTCTATAGGTGGATAATTCGTTGCGCAGTTGGATATCCATTTGGGAAACCCACAAGTCATGGTGATCGAGTCCTTGGCTTTTTTGCATGGCCATAAACAAAAAATCACTTCGACTTTTAATAAGATTTTTATCCCAGTGGAGAAGGGCTTCGCCAAGGTCATAGTAATGTTCAGCCCAGAGACCCGCCAAAAATGCGCTGACAACCACAACAAAAGATAGCAAGGCCGATTTCAATGTCATTCTTTAATGATAATTCAAGAAAAAGGCTCAGTCCAAGTAAGAAATGAGGAAATAGGGATTAAAAGCTACGGGGAAAAAGGCTAATACGGTCAGGCCAGCCACTGGGTAGCTTTTCTTCAAGAATTTTTTGGGCTTGAGCTGTGGAGTAACGGGCTGACAAGTGAATTAGGGAGATATGTTCATTCTCAAATTCAGAAAAACGAGCGATAAACTCATCCAAATGAATATGTCCCCATTCCCTGGCTGCGGCCACCGGTTTTTTTTCATCAAGATAGGTGCACTCCATAAAGAGGAGCTTGCACTTTTTGATGTCAGGATGACTCTCTAAAAACTCGATCTGAGTGTCCCCAGTGAAGGCAACAATAGGGGTATGGAAGTGCTCTTCTAAGATAGCCCCTGAGTTCTTAGCTTCAATGAGGTTTTCTCTAGAAAGGCCCTGAAACTCTGGCTTTAAGCGCTTATTTTTTTCGTAAATAATATATCCCCGGGAGGCAATGCGATGGACTGTTTGAAAACTCATAATGTCGTACTGGTCATTGAATGGGATTCGCTGGTTCGCCTCAGCCGGGATGATTTTATAGTTATATTGAAAGCCTTCAATGGCTTGCCACTTTTTTAGAATTTCATCTACCGCTGCCACATGCTCTGAAGGTAACATAATTTTTGCTGTCGGTAGGCGATAAAGCGATCGTTGAGAAAGGGTGTAATGAAGACCGCTACCGTGGTCAGCATGCATGTGGCTAAGGCAATAAAAGTGAGCATTGAATCCATAGGGAAGGCCTGGACCCAAATCAAACAGGATTTTAGCATTTTCAAAAAGCAAAGAGGTGACGGTCCCAGCGATGGAAAAGCCACGAAAATTAAGGTCTTTGTAGCTCCAAGCTAAACCCTTTTCGAGGCTCATCCGTTGGCAGCCATCCTCTTGGCGATCACATCATGGTTCAGCCACAGAATGGGTTCAGTGAGGTTCCAACTTTCATGGAGCATGAGCTGGCCAGTGGCTTTAAAAACCTCTTCACTCAAAGGGAAGGTCATGAGATTTTTGACATCTTTGTGCATTTGAAACAGATGATCAGAGGAGTCCAGCATAAACTCCATTTGTTCTTTGGAGTTTTGCTGAGGCCACTGATCAAAATGGCTGTGACTTTGAATCAATGGGTTTTTAACGTAGGCGCTTGTAAAATTCATGATTTCAGCAAAGTTGTGCTCCTCTTTGAGAAGGCTTCGACATTCATCCAAAACTTTTTTGCAGTAAGCGGAGTCTTCTCCTTCTTTTTGCAAGGCGCCGAGCAGAGGATAAAGGGAGACCTCAACTCCTTGAAAAATACTTGAAGAGTTGGTGAGAATCTCTGGGCAGTTAAATACCGTGCAATGAACCCCTTTATCCATCCAAGTTTTACAGTGATCTTCAAGTTCCATCTTGGCCCAGCCCTGAAAATAGGGGGTATAGGTTTGCCACTGGTATTTGCCATCAATTAAAACCTCGGTACCATGGTATCCATAGGCTACATAAGAAACCTTTTGGCCTTTGGACTCAATGTTTTTTCGGATCATTGTGCTCAAGTCCACGAGATGATGAAAGGTATGGGCTGTCACTTCACTAAAATTCATTTGGCTAAATTTGCCAATGTCAGAATCAAATAAAGCTTTAGACCCTACATGACGATCGCCACGGCCTTTAAAAACCTTGTTCATCACGGGCATAAGGATCTTTGCGCGAGGAACGCCGCCGGCCATGGTATGGACGAATAGCACATTGGCTCCTTCAGGGATGTATTTCTGAAGTTCTGCCATGTAAGCAGTGACGTTTTTACGAAAACGATGAACGCCATTGACCTGACTCTGCTTAATTTTTTCCCAGTCTAGGTGGTTGGCATCCCAGTCTGACATTTTAATCCCTTTGAGTTGATCGCAAGGAGTGGTGCCATCCTTAGCCGGCTCCATATCAAAACCAGCCTCAAGGGGAATGTTAATAAAAGGCAAGGGTTGGCTAGAGGCTTCTTCTTCATTGAGGGCGCGCAAATGGCCATCCGCATCCCGTCGTCCCACAGTTGAACGAATGATGGTCATTCCCAACTTTTCGGCTTCATCCACAATTCCATTGGCATAGCCTTTTGAAAACAGCTCACCAAATAATACAAGCACATCACCCTTTTTGTATCCCGCCGTCTTTGGGATCTCCCTTAGCGCTTTCATAAAGGCCTCCTCTTAGAAGTCTCAGCAATGTATGTCCCTTTACCCATGAGGGTCAATCTGAGCAAGGTGTCATTTCCTCTGGCATGAGGAGGGGGTGGACAAGGGATTTCTTGTGGGGTTACCATAGGTTATGCGTGTAGTCAGTCTTGTGCCTTCGTGGACAGAAACTTTGATTCATTGGGGGATCCCCATAGTTGGAAGAACCCGTTATTGCATTCACCCTAAAAATCAACTGGAATCCATCGCCGTGGTGGGTGGGACCAAGGACAATCACTGGAAGAAGATTGAAGAGCTTGAGCCGGATTTGATCGTTGCTGACAAAGAAGAAAATCGACAAGAGATCCTTGAAAAAACAGACGTGCCTTTGCACGTCACCCATGTTGAAGATTTAAAGAGCATGCCGGTGGAACTGGAGCGATTTCTTGAGATCTTTAAAAATTCTCCGGAAAGTGTTCTCAATCAAATCACTGAAGACAAAAAGCGTTGGCAATCGGTGCTTGCCCATAAATACTCTTTCACGCCAGAAACTCTACCGGGAATTATTCACTGGATTCACAAACCAGAGCAAAAAATTGAAAAAATCCTTTACGTAATCTGGAAAAACCCTTGGATGGCCGTGGGTAAAAATACTTACATAGGATCTGTTCTGTCTCACCTGGGTCTTGAGTCTTGGCTCTATGATTTTGAGGAAAAGTATCCAGAGATTGATTTAATGGACTACGCCGATGGGAAAACCCTTTTGTTGTTTTCCTCGGAACCTTATCTTTTTGGAAAAACAGAGGAGATCAGTGAAATTGCTAAATTGAAAGCTCCCTCGGCTATCATTAACGGTGAGAGCTTCAGTTGGTTTGGCGAGCGTAGTCTCTCATTCTTGGAAAGCACTCAGTCAATTTAAAATAAGTAATCAGCTCCGATGAGAACTGTGTTTAAGTTTTTCCCTACTGAAAATGACCCCGCCCATTGGGAGTTAAAAAAGTAGCGAGCATTTAAAAATAGAACTAAGTCCGTCGCATTGGCTACCGCACTTCCCGGATTTGGGAAATTGGTGGGTGAAGACCACTTTGCAGACACTCTATTGTGAGCGACACCAAGGTTGACGGATGTGTCTAGATTTCTGATTTTCAGAACATCAGCGTGGAGAGAAGCATAACCGACAAAAATAGTGCTGGTGTATTTAAATTCTCCAAAGTTTTCAAAGCCACGGTTAAAAGTCGAATAATAGATTTCGCCATTAAGGCTGACAAAATCACTCACTTGCCGTTCCAAATGCAAACCCACTCCCGGGCCCCCATCATTAAGATCGCCAAGAGCTGTGCGCACACCAATGAGGCTGTCTTTAGTTTCTAGAACTTGTGGGGCTGTCATTTGAAGGGCTGCTGCATCGGCGGCCTCTTTCTTTTTACTCTTTGCATAGGTGGGGGCTGCCACCAGCAAAATGGATATCAGTCCAAGGGCAAAAGATTTGAGGTTCATAGGCCTCTCCTTTTAGGGGTTGTCTTGTATTTTTCGATAACAAAGCCGAATGGCTCCTGTCACCTAGAATGGTTGATACCCCTAGGCGGTAATATCTATAAAAGGGCGAGAATTTCTTACATGGGTAAAGTGACGAAATGCGCGCTTTTTTAGGCATATTAGACAGTTACCGCCGAGCCGGCTATCGGAATTTCAAGGGTTTAGGTCCTCTTTGTTAAGGTACGGTTCTTGAAAAACTTACAAGTGAAATTCGAATATTATTAACTTATAAATGTTTTTGTCAGGGGAAACATGAGAGTTCATAGGTATTTACATATTGCACTTGCGTGTGCATTTTTTGGAGGCCTTTTTGGCACCAATGATCTTGCATACGCCTATGACTCCGCTCTTCAGCGTTCTCAGTTTCTCGCTAATGAGCCCTCTTATATAAAAATCATCGAAGCCCAAATGGAAGAGCGTCGCGCATCTTTTATGTGGCGAATGCGTTTTGAAAGCCTCAACTATAATACCGATAACAATATTAATTCCAACACTATGGGCACTTCTTTTCGCGCACGCATGAAGTATAAACTTTTAGAAAATCTAGATTTCAAAGGTAGAGTTTGGTTAAACTTTCGCAGCGGACGCACTCAGGCCTTATTTGGTGATCAAACTCCAACATCTGGATTGTATCCGCGAGAGTTAAAGCTTTCTTGGACACCAATGAGTGATTATTTGACCATCGATGGGGGAGTCATTCCGCAAACTTGGTTAAACATGCCCATTTTTATCACAAGCAGAGGCTTTCCTGGCCTATCGCAACGCTTTGATTTAAAAAATGATACTTTGGGACTGTCACTCACCACGCAACAACTCATCCCCACATCAACGACTCTATCAACCCGTGTTGCCGAAAAAGAAGAGGTGCCGACCTTCTTTACAGAGTCAGCGGAGCTTTACTACAATATAAGTTCTGCCAATTGGCTGCGCGCTCGCTTTCATTGGTGGAGCTTTAAAGATCTTCCCCATGTGGTCGCTTATGAGAGTGCCATTTACGGTAATACATTGGGCAGCGGTGGTAACCAAAACAATGCCACTTTTAAGTATGAATTTGAGGGGTGGATCACTCAATTGATCTTTGAGCAGAAGCTTTCTAACCGCCTTGCTCTTCAATTGCAGTGGAATATGTTGCAAAATGTGAGAGCACCCAGCGATGCTTCTGATGCTCAAAATATTCGTGCCCATGTTGCCTATGACTCAGGTCGATGGATTTATTCGGGTTCCTACGATAACTTTTTTATTGAGTCCGATGCAGCAGTGAGCTCCTATAACTCATTTAATTTTGGTAACACCAATCGTATTGGATATGCCCTCGAGGCGGCCGCTGAGTCTAAAGACTGGGGTGTGCAATTTTCTTTAAACTATTCCAATGCGGATCTTCTTAATCAAAATCCTCCTGTCGTAGGAGGTTTGCAGCAAGATAATCTGCAAACTATATGGTTTAAAGTGGAGACAGCCTATGACTTTATCTAGGATTTTGTTCTCCTCAGCA
>JAGQZY010000017.1 GCA_020435205.1 Bdellovibrionales bacterium
TTTTTGTAGATCATTTTTATTTTTAGCCCAGCCTCTTTTATCAGGATCGAGGATAATACGAATATTTTTATCAAACTTAAAATCTGGCGTGAGCTTCTTCTTGGCGAAAGCCACTCGATCTTTCACCCTTTGTATATAAAAGTCTTGCACATCTTCTAACTGTTTGCAGTTACCCGCCTTAACATTTTTAAAGATGTCCTTCATTTTAGCCTGAAGAGAATCAACATCCTGTTTTGAAAAATAGATTTTCATAGGATCAAAAGATTCAAGATGTTGTTTAATCGTCCTCGCCTCAAGGGTTGGCGTCATCTTACTAGTGTGAATGTGTGCTATCAAAAAACCTTTTTTGATATCATTAAGGCTTTCACACTTTAATTCGATTTCTTTTTTCGAACCAAAAAGATTCCATTGGGCCTGAGATGTCAGAGGTAAAATTAAAATGGAAATCAAGACTAAGAGAGTTTGCTTCATAGATCGTCCTTTTGCGAAACGAGTTACATTGTTCATTATCCAACAAAAAGGTCCGCAGGTCATCGTTCCCCTTCCTCTTTGCCCACAGAGGGCCAGTCGAGAAATGCGGAACTAGGCCTAATCTTTTATTTTTATTGAAAAAAGGCCACGGCTCCCAGACCAAAGTGTTAGGATTCGTGACCGGATTGGTCTCAGATTGAGACCGGATGACCGTCTAAGGTCTAAACTAGATGCGAATTAACCATTATCGGTGGCTGTTGCCGAGCGGCGAATCACAGTTTTGGACTGACTCGCACTGGCTCCAGCTTTGCCTCCGGTTTTTTTAACCTTTGAGGCTTTCTTGGCTACTTTTGCTTTTTTACTCGCCTTCTTTTTAGTCTTCTTTTTCGTTGTAGTCTTGCGCTTCACCTTTTCTAGCTTTTCTGAAAGTAGCTCAATGGCTTTAGCGGCCGTACAAGAGTCTATGTCTAGATCATCGGGTAAAGATACGTTGATCTTCCCCATCTTAATGTAGGGGCCGTACCGACCATTAAATACATTCATGTCCTCTTCAGTCTCCGGGTGTTTACCCAGCTCCTTGAGGGCCGCCGCCTTACCGCGCGATCGCTTCGGTTGAGAAAGAAGTTCCATAGCATATTCAAAATCCACTTCAAAAAGAGATTTCGTTTTGGGAATGGAACGAAAATCACCATCACAAACCACAAAAGGTCCAAAGCGACCAATACCCACTTTCACTTCTTTATTCAATCCGGGGTGATCACCAAGAGTTTTTGGCAATGACAGAAGGTAAAGGGCTTGGTCAAAGGTCACATCCTCTGGTTCTAAGCCCGCTGGCAAAGTCGTGCGCTTGGGCTTCGTATTTTCATTGCTGGCATCGCCAAGCTGAACGTAAGGCCCATAACGCCCATTAAGTACATAAATAGGTTCGCCAGTTTCAGGGTCTGCTCCTAAAGAATCGGCTCCCTTAAGCTTCTGCTCAATCAATTTGTGGCAATCCGCCACGCTGATATCGGCAGGAGCTTGCGAGTCAGGAAGGGACGCACACAACTCTTCTTCAAGGTCGGTACGACAGACATAGGCCCCGTAGCGTCCTACGCGAAAGCTAAGGTCGGGCAATTCTGGGAACTCAATTTGCCTGGCCTGTTCAGGATCGATGGCTGACTCCTGCTTATCCACCTGCGCCTGCAAACCTTTGTCTCCCCAGTAAACACCTTTTAAATATGAGTTGGAATCTAGGTTTCCGGCAGCGACTTCATCCAGAGAGTTTTCCATTTGTGAAGTAAAACCAAGATCAACATAGGTAGGAAGATATTTTTTTAATAGTCGAGATACAATTAAAGCTGTAAAACTTGGAACTAAAGCATTACCCACTTTACTTACATAGCCGCGGTCAACAATGGTACTGAGAATAGCCGCATAAGTAGAAGGTCTTCCAATCCCCTCTTTTTCCATCATTTGCACAAGACTGGCTTCCGTGTAACGAGCCGGTGGCTTTGTTTCATGCTCTTTGGACTCTGCTGATTTACACTCGACAGAGTCGCCTTTTTTCATTTTTGGTAATAGAATTTCTTTTTGATTACCATCGGATTCTTCATCGGTACTCTCTACATAAACTTTTAAAAATCCAGGAAACTCGACGGACTGACCCGAGGCTGAGAAAATAGCCTCTCCAATTGTCAAACGAACATTCACTTGCTTAAGCTGAGCATTCGGCATTTGTGAAGCAATGGTTCGCTTCCAAATCAATTCGTAAAGACTGCGGGCCACGCCCTTCAACTTTGTATCTTCAGGTGGCGTCATCTCTGTACCCGCTGGACGAATGGCTTCGTGAGCTTCTTGCGCGCCTTTTACTTTTTTGTCTTCATAACCACGAGGAGCTTCTGGTACGTACTCTTTCCCATAAAGACTTTTAATGCGGTCGCGGGCAGCATCAATCGCCTGGGTGGAGAGGGCTTTCGAGTCCGTTCTCATGTAGGTGATGTAACCTTGTTCATAGAGCTTTTGCGCCACTTGCATGGTCTCTTTTGCGCTCAAATTCAATTTGCGGTTGGCTTCCTGCTGTAAGGTTGAAGTGATAAAGGGTGGTGCCGGCTTTCTAGTGACGGGCTTTTCTTCAACGGTGTCTACCGTCCAAGTCGCACCAGCAACAGCTTTTTGGATTTCTGCGGCAGCCTTTTGATCCAACCACAGCGTGTCGCCATCTTTGCCTGCAGCCAGCTTGCCAGTATCCGGATCAAAATCACGACCGGTGGCTACACGCTTTCCTTTGTAGCTCCACAGACGACTTTCGAAATGAGTCTTAGCCATATTATTCTTAGCATAAACCCCCCAATAGTTAGCCTTCTTAAACTTTAGGCGCTCAAGCTCACGGTCTGCAATTAAGCCAACGGCCACGGACTGCACACGGCCCGCTGATAAACCATAAGCCACTTTCTTCCAAAGAAGCGGCGACAGAGTGTAACCGACTAAGCGATCTAAAATGCGGCGAGCTTCTTGGGCGCGCACCAAATCCATGTCCACATCACGAAACTCTTTAATCGCTTTTTCAATGGCCTTCTTAGTGATCTCGTGGAAAACCATGCGTTTTGTAGGAACGCGGGGCTTAAGGACTTCAACAAGATGCCAGCTGATAGACTCCCCTTCACGGTCTTCATCGGTTGCGAGAATGAGTTCATCAGCATCTTTCAAAAGGTTTTTGAGCTCGCGCACCACCTTGGTTTTTGCTTTAGGAATACAATAGATAGGCTCAAAATCTTTCTCAACGTTGACTCCCAGACGAGACCATTCCTCTTTTTTATATTTTTCGGGAATGTCTTTTGCCGATTGGGGCAAATCGCGAACATGCCCCATACAAGATTCGACATGGTACTCCGGGCCAAGAAATTTCTTAATTGTGCGTGCTTTCGTAGGAGACTCAACGATGACCAGTTTCATATATCAATTTGTCCTTATATATAGTTGTCAGTTCCGTTTAAAACAATGAAACCTAAATATTCAGCTTGCAAGTCTATTTTATAACGCAATATAGTTAGCTCCCTGCAAAGGTCTTGACTGACACGGAGCAGTTTTTCCTAAAAGAGGGACCATCCATGGATAACTTCAAAGAACTTAAAGCCCCGATTCAAACCCTTTTTACGGATATTGACGACACCTTAACCACCCATGGAAAGTTACCGGCCGTGGCCTACGAAAAATTATGGCAGCTTTACCGGTCTGGAATCCAGGTTATTCCGGTAACAGGACGTCCGGCGGGCTGGTGTGAAATGATTGCAAGGCTTTGGCCAGTGCGGGCAGTGATCGGCGAAAATGGGGCTTTTTACTTCCAATATAAAAATAACAAAATGCAACGAGTCTTTGCTATCGATGAAGATCAGCGCAAACGAAACCAGGAACAATTAAAACAAATCGAAAAAGAAATCTTTGCAAAAGTTCCTCGCGCAGGACTGGCTTCCGATCAATTCACCAGGCTTTTTGATCTGGCCATTGATTTTTGTGAGGACGTCCCTGAACTTAAAACTGACGAGATTCAACAGATCGTCGACATATTTAAAAGTCATGGTGCTCAAGCTAAGGTGAGCTCCATTCACGTGAATGGCTGGTTTGGTGATTATGACAAACTTTCCATGTGCAAAAACTTTTATCAAACCGAATTTGGCGAAGACCTTTCACAAGGACTCAATCGCGCAGCTTTTATTGGTGATTCCCCCAATGATGAACCTATGTTTGCATTTTTTGAAAATTCAGTTGCCGTAGGCAATATTCAAAAATTCTTACCACAACTAGAGTATAAGCCCCGCTATCTTGTGCCCAAAGAAGGGGGTGAAGGCTTCGCAGCCTTCGCCGACCATTTACTTGATAACTAATGTTATTTGATTACAATCGTGGTTTTGAACTGTCTTCTTCCACAAGGTTTTCTTTTTTCCAGCGCATGGCCATTTCTACTCGGGCTCGACCACTGGGATGATCAAAGAAAATCACTTCTTCCCAAGGGCCGGGATCAAGTTTGCGGTATTCACTCAGTTTAATCGCAGTTGAGGCAAAACCGTCAGGTTGCCTCGCTGCATTTAAACCAAAAATATCTGCCTCTGATTCCGCTGAGCGAACAATAGAATTAGAAATCGGCGTAAAAATAAAAAAGAAAACACTAATCATGCTCATCGCAAAGGGTAAAAGAGCGATATCGTACTCATCGCGAACTCCCCATTGTTTCCAATATCCCGTGAAAAGATGCCCCATGGACCAGTAAAGAAAGTAAAAAGCCATCAAAAGAATGATCGTAAAGAAAATAGTCGATTTGTAAACATGGTTGAGAACATAGTGACCCATTTCGTGGCCCATCACTGCCATGATTTCTTCTTTTGTAGATCGGTTGAGCAAATTATCATTAAGGCTGATTCGCATGGTGCCCCATAAACCACTGACATTAGCGCTGATTCGTTTACTTTGCTTGGAAGCATCAAATTGGTAAACGTTATCAACAGCAATCCCATTGGCTCGCGCCATAGATAAAATGGCATCCCTCACCTCACCTTCTGGCAGAGGTTTATAATCATTAAAGACAGGGGCAAGGAAAACCGGAAAAATAAAACTAATAAACATGAGGAAAAGGCAACCGACAACGGAACCAGCCAACCACCATGTTTTCGGCATTTTTTTAACAATTTTATAGATCACCGCAACAAAAAGTCCGCCAATAATAATCCCAATTCCTAAACCTTTAAGGCTTTCTCCGAGCCATCCAGCAAAACTGAGATTGGACAAATCGTACTGATGCTCTCTGATATGGCCCAGATAAACAGAAAGCGGGAAAGAAAGCACATAGGAAAGTAAAAAGTATTGGATAGCAAATAAAAAATTATGAACAAAGGAAAAGCGGGTCAACCTCTCTGAAAGATCTCGCATCTTGGCAGAAAGACCCGAGAACAAAAGAATGGCCGCTACGGCAATTCCGTAGAACAAATTCCACAGCTGAATCCAATATCCTCCCTCAAAATAAGCATTAGACTTGGCTGTTTGCTCGGGAGTGAGTTGATTCAAATATTGGTTTGTCGCATCCTGAACATCAAATTCTGCAAAGCTAAAAAGTGGAATTAAAAATATAACCAACCCCAAAAAAAATCGTCTATCTATCTTCATAAAGGCCTACAGGCAGAGATAAGCTGTGCCGCGAACAGATGTCCCCATGGCGCCGGTTTGTTTGATTTGCACATAGTTAGCCCCCTTCATGGCTGCATCTTTTTTAAGATCCTCAAGGGCATTTTCGAAAGTCCCCTTGGTGGAAGCGTCACGGCCCTCCACAGGTCCGAGGTCTTTACAATCTTCATCAGCAGGGTCACGACTCACTTCTACGTTTTTGCTTTCTGGTTTCACAGGTGGAGCACTGGAACAAGCCGCGAACAAAAGAGCAAAAATAAAAAATGGTATTAACTTTTTCATAAAAAACCTCTTATCCTTTTTTCAAGGACTCTAATGCCGCAAATGGGTTGTTAAAGGGTTGCGCTGGTTTGCGGCCACCTTTTTGTCCACCGCCCTTATTTCCTTTGCCACGGGGACCTTTACCTTTACCCTTTTTATCGTTGGACTTTACTGAAACCCTCTTCTTAGCTCCTGCTTTAGATTGGGTTTTCGCGTTTTCACCAAACTTCATAGTTAGGGAAATCTGGTTCTTGTCCTTATCCACAGATTTAACCTGAACTTGTACCTGATCTCCAGGGCTTAACATCTTTTGTGGATCATTAATAAACTGATTGGCAATTTCTGAGATGTGAACCAGCCCATCCTGATGCACCCCAATATCAACGAAGGCGCCAAAATTGGTCACATTAGATACGATCCCATTACAAATCATCCCATCTTTTAAATCGTCAACACTAAAAATATCATCGCGGAATTGAAAGACCTTATAAGGATCGCGAGGATCTCTTCCTGGCTTTTTTAACTCGTCAACAATATCCTTAAAGGTGAATTCACCTAGAAGCTTGGACCACTTGTCTTTAAGTTCTAAAACCTTATGGGCTCCTTCACCGAGAAGGCCAGAGACATTGGTATTCAGTTCTTGGGCCATGTCACGAACGGCCGAATAACGCTCGGGGTGGACGCCGGTAGCATCGAGAGGAACCTCTCCATTGACAATTCTTAAGAACCCTGCCGCTTGCTCAAAAGCTTTGGTGCTAAACTGGGGAACTTTATTTAAGTCATCCCGTCTTTTGAAAAGACCTTTTTGCTGGCGATGCTCAACAATATTTTTAGCAATACCCGGTCCAATCCCTGCCACATGTTGCAAAAGGTGAACTGAAGCCGTGTTCAAGTCCACACCCACTTTATTCACACAGTCTTCAACTACGGCATCGAGACGCTTTTTTAAAGTGCTCTGGGAGACGTCATGTTGATACTGTCCAACCCCAATACTCTTGGGCTCAATTTTCACAAGCTCAGATAGAGGATCTTGCAAACGACGGGCAATGGAAATAGCTCCACGCACAGTAAGATCCAAGTCTGGAAACTCTTCGCGGGCTGTATCAGAGGCAGAGTAAATACTCGCTCCACTTTCATTAACCAAAACAACTGGAATGTCTTTTTCAAGATCTTTAAGAACCTTGCGAATAAAGACTTCCGCTTCACGACCACCAGTTCCATTGCCAACGGCAATGGCGTCAATTTCAATTTGTTTAAGGACTTCCCCAAAAAGTTTTTTGGCATTTTCCTCAGCCTTTTCCCCTTGAATTTTTAAAACCGTATGGGAAATAAACTGCCCTTTATTATCAACGAGGGCTAATTTGCATCCCGTGCGAAGGCCTGGATCAACACCTAAGACAAAGCGGGAACCAAAGGGACTGGCCAAGAGTAGCTTTTTTACGTTTTCAGCAAAAACTTCAATGGCAAAAAGGTCGGCAGAGTCTTTTAACTTTTTGTGGACTTCGTTAACCACAGAAGGCTCAACATGAACGGTGAGAGCCGTTTTAGCGGCTAGGCTTAAAAAGTTCTTAGCTATAGACTTCTCACTGGGGCAGGCAAAAAGCTCGAATTGCTTTAACAGTTCCTCTTGCTCTGGACTCACAATCGCCACCGTTAGCTCCCCTTCTTTCCAACCGCGGCGCATAGCTAGGTAGCGGTGGGAGTTCTTTTTTTCAAGAAGCGAGGTGACCTTTTCACTGTGAGCAAAGTAAGTTTCAAATTTGGAGTTTGGCTTCACTTTTTTGCCTGGCTTAGAATCCACCATGCCTTTTTCAAAAAAGTTTTTGCGGACCAATTCGCGAAGCTCAGGATCATTGGATATTTTTTCGACGATAATATTGTGCGCACCTTTAAGAACTTCTTCATAAGTCGCAAACTTAAGCGAAGGATTGATAAATTCCTTGGCTTTGACTTCAAGGGTTATCCCACCGTCGGCTTCGCCATGCCCAAGTCCCCAGATCCAATCGGCCAAGGGACCAATGCCAGCTTCCCGTGCTAAAGTGGCCTTGGTCTTTTTCTTTTTCTTGAAAGGACGGTAAAGCTCTTCCAGTTCAGCAAGATCCCAACTTTTTAAAAGCCTTTGCTTAAGTTCTGGACTCAAGTTTCCCTGCTCTTCCACTTCTTTTAAGATGAATTCTTTGCGTTTTATGATCTCTTTATATTCGCCGTCCGTATCAATGACATCGCGAATTTGCACTTCGTCTAAATTCCCTGTTTTTTCTTTGCGGTAGCGAGCGATAAAGGGAACGGTCCCCCCTTCTGCCACCAGGGACAAGACGGATTGAACTTGCTTCCAGGCAATTTTAGGAAGTCTTTCGGAGAAAAAATGTTCTAAGCTCTTTTCATTCATACCAATCTCACAGTATTGCAATTGAGGCCTATTTGTACGCAATTTCCCTGGGGATTTCCAGTCCTGGAGCGGGAAAGGCATTGAAATCGCCCACTTTATGCGTAACGTTAGCCTCTGAATCCGCTTTTTTCTTTCAAGGGCTGTGGAAATCTTCTAAAACAAAAAGCTATGGACCTTAGAGAACCTATTAAGATTTCTACCCTTGGGGAAGCCCTTGGAGCCCTCCTGGATGATCAGTCTGGAAATTTGGACCTAGAGGTCACCCACTTTTCTACAGCGGAATTGGCCCAAGCCGGAGCTTTTACTTTTATCAACGATGCTAAAAAGTGGCCCCTTCTTGAACAAAGTCATTGCACCTGTGTTTTGGCGCCATCGGCCCTCAAAGAAAAAGTCGAAAAAAATGACTTGGGCAAAACCTGGCTCTTTTCAAAAAACGTCGACCTAGCCGCAAGAGACATTAAACAAAAATTCTTTTTTCAGACCCCCTATCAATCCCATTGGCAAGGGATCCATCCCACGGCCGTCGTTGGTGAGGGCTCGAGCATCGATGACAGTGCCACCCTTGGCCCCCACGCCGTCGTTGGCAAAAATTGCAAAATAGGCAAAGGCACCTTTATTGGAGCCAATGCCTGTATCGAAGATGATGTGACCATTGGTGAGCACACCACCATCCACCCTTTAGCCTATGTTGGCCACCATTGTCTCATTGGCAATCACTGTGAAATCAAACCCAACGCGGTCATTGGCAGTGAAGGCTTTGGCTATGCCCACGATCACTTGGGCAATCATTATCGCATTCCCCACACGGGTCGAGTGATTTTAAAAGATCATGTGCACATCGGTGCTGGCAGCGCTGTTGATCGCGGCACCATCACGGACTCTATTATTGGTGAAGGGACCAAAATTGATAACCACGTTCATTGTGGACATAACTTTGTCATTGGCAAGAATGGGCTGATCACGGGTCAAGTGGTTGTCGCGGGTTCTACCACTATTGGCGACAATTTTATATGTGGAGGTCATACAGCGATCACAGGCCACATCCAAGTGGCTGATAATGTACAGGTGGCTGGATTCTCGGGAGTCGCTAAATCCGTGGAGCGCCCCGGTGCCTACGGGGGTTACCCTTTGCAGCCCGTTAAGGACTCCCTACGCACTCGCCAAAATCTTCTTCATCTGACAGAAATGCGCAGAAGCATTAAAAAATTGATGAAAAAAGTTTTCCCTGAGGAAAGTTAGCTTTTATTCGGAGTAGACAATTTCGTCATGAATGATTTTGCAACTTTCAGGCTCAAGCTCATAGGCTTCGATAAAATAACCCACATTTTCTTCACCACCTAAAAAATAAACCCAAGCCTCTGCTGAGACCACAGTGTATTCATTATTTTTCACAAGCTCTGGAACAATGAGAATTTCACCTTTTTGGTGGAGACCTTCCGCTGTAATATAATTAATATCCACATAGCGGTTTTGATCTCGCAAATGGTCAGTGATGACTTGGTTGGCGACTTCATCGCAGGCTACAGCCGAAGAGAGTGAAACAACAATGGGGAATATCAGAAAGAATATCTTCATGATTTACTCTTCATCCTCATAGTGATTTCCATAAGAAGTCACACCCAAATAATTAACAGATTGCAGGTAGCAGCCCAAAGAGCCCGCCGAAAGAATCTCCACGTTGTACTCGCTCACCCACCAGTCACCCTCATCATTCTCACCAGTAATTTCATAGTGAAAAGTTTCAAGCTCATCGTCTCCTGATTTTTTCGAGGTGAAAGTGACTGAGCGGTCTTCAAAGTATCCTTGAATCACTCCGATATCCTTAGCCAGTTTATCCTCAATGACTTTGACGTATTCATCAGCTTTAGCTAAGCAGCTAGCATCTGTCAGTTTGAACTCCTTGGCCTGAGCCATAGGCAATGCAAATAAAATTGAAATGATTAAAAATGTAGACTTCATATCTCCCCCTATAAGTGCCGCCAACTTAGCTAATTTCAAGGGGACCAGCAAGCCCCCTGAAAATCTTTCCTGAAGGACTCTCGAAATGTAGATAAAGTTTATTGAGTCGGAGCAGCCACTTGCTTCCAAAAGAGATCTAAAAGCCGGAGAGTGAAGCTGCGCCGGTTATATGGAGAACGCGAAGGCACGAGGTCTATATGACTCACATCATCGAGGATCACATAGGAGGAGCCAGGGACCACAGCCCGCATGGGCTCGATAACTCCGTCGCTCAAAGGGGCATTGGGGACCATCACCTCAAGCTGCTTTCTCAAAAAGTAATTGAGGCGGCCATAACTCTGCCAACTCCCTACAGAAAGGGTAGGTATCTTGGATACCAGTTCTCTAATAGCTTCCTCATTCTCTGCCAGGAAAAGTTCGCGCACATCCGTTCGCAGGGAATAAAGCACTTCAGAATCACCAGAGGACCAAGAGATCAAGAGATCAATAAACCAGCGACTGACGGCCCGGAAGGGATGCTTTAAAAAATCCTCTGGTGAAGTCCCAACAAACTTAGGGTCGGTTAAATTATCCGCCAACCGAGTGCCGCGAATAGCCCCCTGCACAGATATCCAACCTTTCACTTTGTTCTGTAATTCAGGATAAGTTAAAAGAGCATAGAGGACATCTACACTACCTTTACTATGGGAAACCAAAATGACTGGTTTTTGTGAATCGCGAATGGCCTTAACGATGTCTGCAGCATTGATTTCTGATTCCGCTTCTGTGTCTGTATTGGCGACTTCAAAATCTAGGTTTGGTTTCATGCCCATCTCAGAAAATATTTCCACTTGGGTGGCAAAATTTTTGTCTATGTAGTCAAAATAGTCAGCAAGAAAGCCTCTGACCAAAATAAACTTATACTTTTTCATGGTGTGCAAAGCCTTACTATCTTCAAGAATATTTTGAAAATCTTCGCTAAGATCGCGGGAACCTTGATTGAGATTCTGAATGGCCTTGCGGTCAAGAACCTTGTCACTGAAAACTCGGGGCGAAGCCGATAGAGCCCACACCGGCAACGCCTGACCCAAAACGGGAGTGGCAAATAATAAAAAAAATGCGAACGCGAGCGACTGAATTGATCCCATATATCCGCGCATATTATAGAATAAGCTAAGGGCCGTTGGAAAGGATGGCTCTTTTAAACTGAAGCTTTTACAGGAACCCCTGTTTAAACTTTAGTCGCTTACAAGACGCCGATCAGAGCAAAACCTGGGATCACAGAGGTCGTAAAAGTCACATCTTTGTCCATGGAAATCATACTTTTACCATGGACGTTAATGGCAAAGGTATCCGACGTCCAGAAATTAAAGCCAAGATCCGCCTGCACATAGTTAAAGGTAATATCGTTCCAGCTAACGAAGTCAAAAATACTGTCATCTTGCTCATCGGTCGTTAGGCTTCCTGCTCTCCAGGTCACGTAGGAGTATCGAGCCGAAAGATAGACCTCAAACCAATTCTTGCGATAACTTGTGACAGGTCCAAGGAAAAAGCCATCCGAGTTTCCAAAACCAGAACCATAAAAGGCGCCGCCATAGGCCGCTAAAGACCAACCCTGGGCTTGGTTAATAAAAGAGTATTTTCCCCAAGCCGAGTAAACCATACCGAAGTTTCTTTCAATGAGAATACCGGCATCAAAGTTATCGGTAAGTCCTCGACTGACGGATAGACCCACTGCAGGAAGGACATTGCCGTCAATCTCCCACTTACCTTTACCAACAGTACGACCGTTTTTAGTAGTGGTCATCGGCGCTAGAGCACAGCCTGTGGTGAACGACAAAAGAATGAAACATGCAAAGAATTTTTTCATAAAACTTCCCTGTTGAGTCGACCCTATCGATTACGCAAAAGATCGAAGTTTTCTTCTAGAGAAGTGTAGCCAGGGATTTCTGGCCAGTCAAATTTCTCACGACACAGAGAGAACTCCACTGCTGAATCTGACAAGGATTGCAAATAGTCCACAAATCCCTGTAGCTTTTTAGCCTCACACACGTCACCTTCATGGGGAACGAGATGGCTTGGCTGGTATTTTTTAACGAGAGCCTGTAAGGTTTCCACCCAATTCTTTGGGTTCAAGCCCCTCTGGGAATCAATGATGGGATGGATGCCGTTGTAAAACAGACCACCTAAAAATAAGACTTTGCGATTTTTTAAGTACACCACAATATCTTTTTCCGAAAAGGTAGCCTCTACGGGTTCGATCACTACGGTTTCATCGCCCCACTGAATTTCTATAGTTTCACTGACATCCCTAGGAGTAATGATTTTTGTAAAAGAAAACTCATTTGCTCCCCCAATATAATCGGGAAAAGTCGATGTAGCGATAAGAGTGGGGGTTTGGCCAGAAAGATTATCTTTAAGCTTTTGAGAGGCCACCCCACTATTGCAATTGATCAATAAGGTTTCTTTACCGTTTTTTAAAACTCCACAATTGCCACTACCACCAAGAAAATAACTGAAAGATTGATCCACATCATGAACATGACTCGGCCAGAGGGGGCGTTTTTCAGGCTTCACATAATCCACCGTCGTGCCCATAAAAACTCCCCAGAATGTATAAAAAGCTTTCATTATTCCCATTAGCGAGGCTCCGGGTTTCTGAGGGTGACCCAAGCAAGATCGGCTAAACCTAACCATTTGTTATTTTTATTTTGGAAAAAGCAAAATTCTTTCTCTTCGATACCAGCAAACTTCTTTTTGAAGGCATGCAACCCGCGGGGTCGATAGAGAAAAGGAACCTGGTAGAGTAGTGAAAAAAGCCTCGCCATCAAACTTTCCCGCCCTACTCGCGCAAAAGGACTGAGACCCAAATTCAATTCCGACACTCCTTCCTCCTTTAGAATCTCAATAAGGAAGGAAATCAAAAAACTTAACGCATGAGGATCGCGCTTGGGATCATACATGAGATGATCCACATAAAAACCCAATTCCCCATCCTGCAAATAAGGAAGGAGACTACAAAAAGCCAAACACTCCCCGTTTTTTTCTACCACAAACCACTCTTCGTAGGACTCTACGGGATTGTTGGCACAAGGTTTGGACAGCAAGAAACGAATGTGAAAGGGAAGCTTGGCTCGTTTCCAATTTCTGTATAGCCCGAACACTCGGCTTTGATCGGCGCGGTCTTTGCGGTAAATGGGCAAGGCTGTGTAGTCATGTTGCTGACCCTTGCGCAAAGCCCGGCGCACTTCTTTGGCATCTGGGGATGATAAATCAAAATCTTGTAAAGGAATGCGCACACTCGTCCCCAACGGCACTTTAAAAAAGTGAGGCTCTGTAAATTGCCTTCCCACATAATAACCACAGATTTTTTTCTTCTTACGACGGGCAAATTCCCGAAAGGCTTGAAAGACTTCGGAGGCATCAGAGCCTGCGGCCACCAAAGGTTCACCAGCCACCACTAGGTGCTGCAAGGTCTCCTCATAGGCAATCAGAGCGTCACCAGCATAAAAAAAGCGCTTACCGGTTTTCCAATGGGTGAGAAAATAAGGGGGAATATCAGAAAAAATGGATTTCTGGAACCATCTTAGAGCTTCATCGGCCTCAGTGGGGTGGGCCAGTCTATAGGAGCGAAGAACTGTCACAAGAAGGGTGTTAGAACACCCTTCCGGATCTGACAATGATTATTTCATTGCAATAACAGAGGCGAGCAATAGAGCCACAATAGACATCAATTTGATCAAGATGTTCATGGCAGGGCCCGTAGTATCTTTGAAGGGGTCTCCCACAGTGTCACCGACAACAGTGGCTTTGTGAGCTTCCGTGCCTTTTTTCTCACCTTCAATAGAGCCCGTCTCAATGGCTTTCTTGGCGTTATCCCAAGCACCACCAGCATTGGACATAAGAAGGGCGAGAAGCACTCCAGAAAGAGTGGCGCCAGCAAGCATACCACCAAGGGCAGCCGGCCCAAGGAACCAACCCACAACCACAGGAGCAATCACAGCAAGAAGACCTGGCAAAATCATTTCACGAAGAGCGGCATTGGTAGAAATCTCCACACAACGAGCCGTATCCGGTTTTCCAGTTCCCTCAAGAAGGCCAGGGATCTCTTTGAACTGACGACGAATCTCCGTCACCATATCAGAGGCTGCTTTCCCCACAGAAGTCATAGTCATGGCTCCGGCCCAAAGAGGAACCACGGCACCTAAGAAAAGACCAATCACCACCATGGGATCAGTGATGTCCATAGTCAGTGGTGAAGCACCATTAGCGATACGTACTGCGTTTACAGATGAGCCGTAGGCCACGAAGAGAGCCAGAGCTGTCAGAGCCGCGGAACCAATGGCAAAACCCTTACCCATAGCGGCTGTGGTGTTTCCAATAGCATCGAGCTCGTCAGTGATGGCGCGAACGTCAGGACCAAGGCCAGACATTTCGGAAACACCACCGGCATTATCAGCCACAGGGCCGTAAGCATCGATAGTCATAGTCACACCCACTGTAGCCAGCATACCAACGGCAGCCAGTGCAATTCCGTAAAGGCCAGCGGTGTTGTAAGAAACAAAGATACAGGCGCAAAGGATAATGAGTGGGAACACACAAGACTCGAGACCCACAGCAAAACCAGTGATGATGTTTGTCGCAGGACCTGTTTTGGAAGCCTCAGCAATTCTTAAGATCGGGCTTTTTGCCGTGTAGTACTCAGTGATGTAACCAATCGCTAGGCCAGCCACAGTACCTGCCAAGATCGGCATAAAGGCACCGGTCTCAAAACCAAGAACTTGCAACCCTAGAAAAGAAAAAACAAGAAAGCCACCAGCGGCTGTGTACTCAGAAACATGGAGAGCTTTGGCTGGAGGAAGGGACTTAAAGAAGTTCATTCCAATGATTCCAACAAAAGAAGAGGCAAGGCCCATCACAGCAAGCATCAATGGAAGACCCATCAACAAGTAGCGAGCGCCATCTCCGCTAGAGTGAACTTTTAAAAGAGACTCAACACTCATAGTGGCGGCAATCGCAATGGTGGCCACCATGGCGCCCACATAGGATTCAAAAATATCGGCACCCATACCAGCCACATCACCCACGTTGTCACCAACGTTATCGGCGATCACACCAGGGTTACGAGGGTCATCTTCTGGGATACCGGCTTCTACTTTACCAACAAGGTCAGAACCGACGTCAGCAGCTTTAGTGAAAATACCGCCACCCACGCGAGCAAAAAGAGCAATCGAAGAAGCACCCATGGAGAAACCAGAAATCACACCCACGGTGTCTACATATTGACCCCAGATGAAGTAGAACACGCCAAGACCAACAAGACCAAGACTGGCCACAGAAAGTCCCATGACCGCGCCACCTTGGAAAGCCACAAGAAGAGCTGGGCCGATACCACCTTCTTTTGCCGCCGTTGCTGTACGAACGTTACTACGCGTGGCCGCTTTCATACCGATGAAACCAGCAGTTCCAGAGGCAAGAGCTCCACACAAAAAGGCAAATGCCGTTTCCCAACCCTTGATGGGGAAAAGAATGGCAAATACAGCCACCACGAAAATGGCGAGCAATTTATACTCGGCTTTCATGAAGGTCATGGCGCCTAAGTGAATCTCATCACCAATAGCAGTCATTTTTGCATCACCTGTAGAGAGGCGCATGATTCCAAAGTAGAGGAATGCAGCAAACGCCAGTCCAAGGCCTCCTGCAACCGGTGCAACAATACCGATGGACTCAATCATTAGAGACATCTGAGGTTTCTCCTTATATTAAAGGGTTAAATATTTGTTTTTGTAAGACTCTTTGGTTCACCCAAAATGACGCAATTGTCAACGAGATTACGCCCCTCAGAAACCGGACGCATGGCGTTTTGCGAATTGTTGGCCCTGTCCGTAGAAGAGGGTTGACGAAATCACCCCGATGCCCTGATTTTGGGCACTTACCGCGCGGAGGAACTGTGAGCTACGAGGTCTACAAGCTTTTACATTTATTCGGAATCTTTCTTTTAATCATCTCTTTGAGTGGGATCGCCTCTCATATTTTACAAGGTGGCACGAAAGGCAATTTCAAGAATCGCAAGTTTTTTGGAGCTCTTCATGGCACTGGTCTTACTATCAGCCTGATCGCAGGATTTGGACTCATTGCCCGCCGCGGATTTGAAATGACCAGTGGTTGGATTTTAGGAAAGCTGCTTTTTTGGCTGATCCTTGGCGCCTTTCCCGTGATTTTTTACCGACAAAACTCAACTTCGAAAAATAGTTTATACGCTATGATCGCGATTCTGGTCGCCATGCTTTACCTAGTTGAGTACAAACCATTTTAATGGAGAATAACTATGAAGATTATCAAAGGAATATTTGCACTACTCACTGTCATCGTCGTCGCTTGGGGAGGCTTGATGTTTTGGCAAGGTCTTAAAAGCAAGCAAACGACTGCCAATATTGGACTAGAAAACGGATCACTCAAGCCTTGTGGTGATAAACCCAACTGTATTTCTAGTGTAAATGAGGCTGGCTCACCATTTTTCTTTCGCCCGATAGAAAGCGAAAACATCGAGGTCACCTGGGACAACCTCAACATTCTACTTCCCGAGCTTGGGTTTACCATTGTGAAAGCTGAAGAAAACTATATTCATGCCACCGCGACCACAGCCTTTTTTCGCTTTGTTGATGATATGGAATTTTTACTGAACGAAGCCAATAACAAAATTTTTGTGCGCTCCCAATCTCGAGTGGGATACTCCGACATGGGGACCAACCGTAAACGCATGCACCACTTAGTTCATGAACTCATGAACATGGGACAAGGCCCCGCTGAGGGAGAAAAGCCCTAATAAATCTCAATTTGATTCAGATTTATTCCGTCTCCTATCACTTATTGGGACTTTCTTTTTCTTTGACTCAATATCTAGTAAAATGAAAGGGAGTTCTAAGGGTTTGGGGGAATTCATGTTAAGTTGGGCAAAATCTATTTTCGCTTTATTTTCTATTGGCATATCACTTCTATTTTTTCAAAACTGTGCACCTCAGGGTGATTTTGTCGCTTTATCTGAGCATGACTCAGTCGCCCCAACAGCCTCAGAAAACTTATCTGAGGATGCCCTCCTGTCTGAAGCTTCAGTGGCAAAAAGTCACAGCGAGGACAACAGTTCTATTTTCTATATCGGCGACCGTCGCGTGGGAGAGGATCACCATAAGTACAATGCTTGTCGACAAAAAGATGGCGAAGCATTTGTTGCTGGTACCACATTGTACAGCCAGGAAGATGAACAAAAAATGGCTGGGCAAATTTTTAACGTTTTGGATTTTGGGGCCTACGGAGACGGAGAGCACCACCGATTTGATGGCCAACCAAACCCAGCTTGCGGCTCTCATTGCCATCCTCGCCTCGCTCGCTTTATGGAATTATTTGCGGGTCAGCTTTCATTGAAGCGCGAGAATTATGAACTTAAGTTTTCTGGCGACCCTTCATTAGTCCAAAGGATAAATTTTGAAAAAGGCATCAACAGTGACGACGAATGGGATTGGATTGCGATTCAAACCGCTCTGTTCGCAGCCGGGCTCTCTGGTGGCGGTACTGTCATCATTCCAAACACTGGCCATGATTATTTACTGTCCAGATCTCTATGGATGTATTCCAATACGAAATTGGTGTGGGAGGGCGCTGTTTCCCCACAAGTGCAAAGCTACGTGAAGTTGATTAAGCCCAGCTATGGGGTGGGTACAGTGATAAGTAACCTCAACCCTTACGATGCCCAAACCTATACAGGAAAATATGATGATGCCTCCACAGATATTGAGTTCAAAAGGGCCTCAAGAAATTTTCGCTGTAAAATCTATTTAATCAACCCAAGGGTCAAAGCCATGGTTGGAGAAAATGGTTTGGCTTTTGCCAAAGGAGCTTATGATGTTCGCATCGTCGGTGGTCATGTCACTGGAGCTCGCTGGGGAACCCGACAAGATTTCATCAATGGCTACAATGAACAAGGTGGCAGAGCTCTGCAATTTGAATCCGGCGTGCAAAAAACCATTGTCATGGGGCTTCGCATTTCTGACTCCACCATGGGGTCCTCCAACAGTGCTGGCCTCTACATGGCCTCCAGAAGCAATAACAACCGCTATCTCAATGCTGCCGATGACATTTACTTAAAGAACATATTCATGGAGCGAGTGAACCTTCCCTTTCTTTTTTCTCACCTTGGTCACTCCCTGGACATCCATCAAATAGAAAGCCAAGCCCCTATGAGGGTTCGAGTGGCTGACTTTGTTATAAAGGATATGAAAGATTTAGATATGGATCTCGAGTTTCCCTATTCTAAACTCGCCAAAAAAGATCATGCTGGTGTATTCAATTTTCTAGGAGGAAGGCACATCCTTATTACTTCGTCAGCATCAAGTACCAATAAAATCAGCAATAGCAGTAGCCGCCGTTCTTTAGTCAAAGGTTTTGGCCATGACATCCATATCAATAGTATTGATATTTACGGCAATTATCAAAACCTGGTCGATTTGTATTTACCTTTGGGAAGACTTTATTCCAGCTACTCACTTTCAGAGCTCTATTTGAAAAACCTAAACTTCAGCGGGAAAATAAATCAGATTATTGAGGCGCCATTGGCTAGTGAAAACAACTACAGGGTACAAGATATTGGTTTCGATAATATCCATAGTCGCTTGAGCCCCGATCGAATTTACTCGAGACCAGATGTTTTCGATAAACTGAGCTCTGAAGTTGTGATCCTAAACTCTTTTTAAAATTTCAAGGTCCCCACTAATGGGGTCTCTTGAAGCTCAAAAACTATTCAGTCATGGAGTTTTTACAAGAAAGCCTATGATTCCTTAGAAATCCTTAGCGTCAATGTTACCTTAATGACTCATGAACTGGAAAATGTGTTTGTTTACATTGTTATTTTCAATGGCTGCCCATGCCCAAACGGGATTCCGCTGTGAATGGATATTTAATCAGGCCAATGCGGAGTTAGCTTCTGCCGACCAACAGCTGAGCCCTCTACTGGGAATGAGGGTGGCAAAAAGTAATAAAACAGAAATAGAGAGGTTAATGGATACTGAAATCTATTATTATCTCCTTGGCTACTCGAATAAGCTCAACCCGCTGGCTTTGGATAATGTGAGCTTTGCTTTCATTGCTGATATAAAGGCCACCACTCCGAGCCTGATTCGCTCGGTTCTGGATGGCCGTCTTCACCAGGATCTCATTGACAGCATTCTTTTAAGACGCGAAGAAATCATTCGCGGGCTCCCTCAAGCCCCCATCAGTCGGCGTTAGGTTTTGACGGCATTTTTACAGCCAGCAGGAGTGCACGCCGCGCTCCTTGGCCACTTCCACAGCATCCTCATAACCGGCATCGACGTGTCGGAAAATACCCATAGCCGGATCGGCCGTGAGCACACGCTGCAACCTGGCTTCGGCCTCAGGTGTTCCATCCGCAACAATCACTTGTCCTGCATGCAGACTGTACCCCATACCAACACCACCTCCATGATGGAAGCTCACCCAGGTGGCGCCACAGGCTGTGTTACTCAGAGCATTCAAGATCGGCCAGTCGGCGACAGCATCAGAACCATCTTTCATGGCTTCCGTCTCACGATTGGGTGAGGCCACCGAACCACAATCCAAATGATCACGACCGATCACAATCGGCGCTTTGACTTTGCCGGCTTTGACAAGCTGGTTAAACTTCACTCCGGCTTTTGCCCTCTCCCCGTATTCTAGCCAGCAAATGCGCGCCGGTAAGCCTTGAAAGGCAATGCGTTCGCGAGCCATCTCTAACCAATTAAGCAGATGCTTTTTGTGCGGGAAAAGTTCTTTTAAGGCCTCGTCAAGAACATAGATATCTTCAGGATCACCACTCAAGGCGACAAAGCGAAACGGACCACTGCCTTTACAAAATAAGGGGCGAATGTAAGCCGGAACAAAGCCCGGGAAATCAAATGCGTTTTCTACACCCACTTCTTTAGCTTGCGCGCGAATGTTGTTGCCGTAATCAAAAGTGATGGCTCCCATTTTTTGCAGGGCGAGCATGCCTTGCACATGTTTACCCATGGACTGCATGGAATGCTCGACATACTTTTTTGGATCCCTTTCACGAAGTTCAGCCGCTTGTTTTAAATTAAATCCCTCCGGAATATAGCCCACTAAAGGGTCGTGAGCCGAGGTTTGATCCGTCAAAATGTCAGGAACAAATTTTTTATCCACCATTTGATGAATGACCGTAGCCATATTGCCAAGAAGAGCAATGGATTTGGCTTCTCCTTTGTCAGCATAGGCTTTAATCTTTGCCCAGGCTTCATTAAGATCATAGCAAATTTCATCCACATATTTGGTCTGCAATCGCTTTTGAATTCGCTCTTCGTCGACCTCTACGGCCAGAATACAGGCGCCAGCAAAAACTCCAGCCAAGGGTTGTGCGCCACCCATCCCACCAAGGCCCGCGGTAACAATAACTTTGCCTTGAAGGCTCCCACCAAAGTGTTGTCTTCCCGCTTCAGCAAAGGTCTCGTAAGTTCCTTGCACAATGCCTTGACTACCAATGTAAATCCAAGATCCGGCGGTCATTTGCCCGTACATCATGAGACCTTTTTTATCGAGCTCATGAAAATGCTCCCAAGTGGCCCATTTAGGAACTAAGTTCGAGTTAGCAATTAAAACTCTTGGCGCATCACTGTGGGTTTTAATAATACCAATGGGTTTACCCGACTGAACTAATAAAGTTTCATCATTCTCTAAAGTTTTTAGTTCCTCTAAAATTTTATCAAAGCAGGTCCAATTTCTGGCGGCCTTGCCAATCCCACCATAAACGATGAGCTGCTCTGGAATTTCAGCCACCTCGGGATCTAAGTTGTTTTGAATCATGCGGTAGGCAGCCTCCTGTAGCCAACCTTTACAATGAAGTTGATTTCCCTTGGGGGCTCTGACTTCTTTTACCATTCTAGATCTCCTACGCTATTGTAAACAACTTTAGATATTTCATCACTGCAAATCATGTCGTTAATGATGTGTACGTCATCGGAAAAGACGCGGTCCGTTTCAGCAAAGGGTACTTTTTCCCTAATTTTTTTGTAAACATCAAAAACTGCCGCCGCTGGCTCCAAGGGCCTTTGCAAATCAAGAGCTTGGCAGGCTGATAAAAATTCCATGGCCACAATACTTTCAGCATTATCGACAATTCCGCCAAACTTTCGCGCGGCGATCGTGCCCATACTGACATGATCCTCTTTATCCGCAGAAGTGGGAATGCTATCCACACTAGCTGGGTGAGCCAGAACTTTGTTCTCACTTACCAATGAGGCCGCCGCCACTTGCACAATCATGTGGCCTGAGTTCAGCCCCCCTTTGGGGGCCAGGAAGGCTGGGAGTTCACTCATGGCAGGGTTGATCATTTTTGAAATTCGACACTCTGAAATACTCGCCATTCCGCTCATTGCAATAGCAGCAAAATCCATGGAAAAAGCCACAGGCTCGCCATGGAAGTTTCCACAGCTTAAAATTTTGCCTTCATCAGAAAACACCAGAGGGTTATCAGTACTGGAGTTAGCTTCGGTCTCTAAAACATTAAGCACAAAGCGGAGGGCATCTTTGGCAGCTCCGTGCACAGCTGGCATACAACGTAAACTGTAGGCATCCTGAACCTTTTGGCAATCTTTGTGACTTTCAGCAAGGCTTGAAGTCTCACCCATCAATTTTAAAATGTTGCGGGCAGTCTTCGCCTCACCCGGATGGGGCCTGGTCGCTGCAATCAAAGGATCAAAGGCTTTGCGACTCCCCTTGAGAGCTTCCAAAGTCATAGCGCCAGCCGTATCCGTGAGCCACAAAAGTCTGCGCCCACGATAAAGATTCAAAAGGCCTACAGCTGTCATCACCTGACAACCGTTGATCATCGAAAGGCCTTCTTTAGCCTGAAGCTGTAATGGCTCCACATTTTTCTTTTTCAATAGGTCAGTTGTGGGCACGGGTTTTTCATTGCCTCCCCACACTTTGCCCTCACCGATAATCGCCAAAGCAAGATGAGAAAGAGGGGCAAGGTCACCACTAGCACCCACACTGCCCTTTTTAGGAATGACGGGGATGATATCGTTATTTAAATAATTCAAAATAGTTTCTACAACCACAGGTCGAATCCCGCTGTGGCCCCGCGCTAAAGCATTAGCTCGCAAAAACATAATGGCACGGGTTTCTTCTTTGCTAAACGGCTTACCAATCCCCATAGAATGGGAGCGTATAAGGTTTTTTTGCAATTCAATGATCTGCTCTTGGGAAATAGAGACATTGCTAAAATGACCAAAACCCGTATTGACTCCGTAAATGATCTCGCCAGCGGCAACTCTGCCATCAATGTAGTCTCTGGAGGCTTGCATTTTTCGGCGAGAATCAGAGGAAAGCTCCACCGTCTCTCCCATGTGAGCCACCTTAAAAACCTCTTCCAAAGTGATATTTTCACCATTCAATTGAATCATGGTTTTTCCTTTAAAATTCGAATGGCTTCTTTATAGCCATCTTTATGTTTAAAAATATAACTGCCAGCCACCAATACATCGGCATTAGCGAGTTGGTTTTTAGTCTCCCCGTTCACTCCGCCATCCACTTGGATTAAATACTTGTAATTGTTCTCTTCACGGAGGCGTTTGAGTTCATCCACCTTATCCACCTGGTCTTGCATAAAAGACTGGCCTCCAAAACCTGGATTCACTGTCATCACTAAAACCAAATCGACATCAGCCAAGAAAGTGGCGATGGCACTGAGGGGCGTAGCTGGGCGTAAAGTGATGCCGGCTTTGACTCCTTGGGATTTAATTTTTTTTAGCATATCTGCCATGTTGCCGTCAGACTCGATATGTAAAGTGATATTGTCGGCTCCCGCCTTGATAAAATCATCAATATAGCGATCGGGCTCCTCAATCATGAGGTGACAATCTAAGTAGGCTTTTTTAATTTTACGAAGGCTTGCGACGACTGGAGCTCCAATGGTCAAATTAGGTACAAAGTGACCATCCATCACGTCCACATGAATCCAATCGGTTCCAGCATCCATAACTTCATTAATCTCTTTTTCCAAATTGGCAAAGTCAGCCGATAAAATACTCGGGGCAGGAATAAATGGGTTAGCCAAGTTGCTCTCCTATCTTTAATTGATATCCACGTAAAAAATCAGCCGCTGCCATTTTGGCTTTACTCTCTGGTTGAACCATCAAAACTTTTAAAGCCCCTTGCCCACATCCAACTGTCAAAAAATCGTTTCCCAACTCCAACACCTCGCCTGGATTCCCGCTCCCCTGCAAGGGAAGGCTTTTGTGAATTTTAAGACTTTTATTGCGAAAGCGAGTTTGCGCGAAAGGGCCACCCCCATTCAAAGCACGGATCAAATTGTGAATGTCCACGGCAGCTTGACCCCAATCGATGTTCGCCTCTGTTTTTTCAATTTTTTTTGCATAGGTCACCTGGGATTCATCTTGGGGTTGGGCTTGTCTGTCACCTTTCAAAAAGGCTTTTAAATCCTCAATTAACAATTGGGCGCCCATTTGGCTCAGCTGATCGTGAAGCTCAACAAAGCCCATGGCTATGGGAATTTCCAAAGATTTTTCTGCAACCACATCGCCAGCATCCAATTTGGGTACAATCTTTTGCAAACTCACACCACTGATTTTGTCACCAGCCATGAGCGCTCTCTGCATAGGGGCTGCACCACGCCAGCGAGGCAGTCGACTTGAGTGAATATTAAAAGCACCCAAAGAAAAGCTCTCTAAAAAACTTTTGGGAAGAATCTGCCCATAAGCCACCACCACCGCTAAATCCAAAGCTTGTTCCTTTAGTTCTGGAATGATCTCTTTCACAGATTCTGGGGTTTGCACAAAGATCCCCAGTTCTTGAGCACAAATCTTCACGGGGCTGGGACTCAGCTTTTTGCCCCGACCGGCTGGTCGATCTGGTTGGCTCAATACGGAGACCACCTCAAAATCAGGGTCGGTCACTAGGTTTTTTAGGCTGGGCACCGCAAACTCCGGTGTCCCGCAAAAAATAAGGCGATAAGGCATAGGGGTAGGTATCTACCACGCCCCGGAGGCAAAGGGAATGTGGACCTCCTTGCCGCGGCGTCTCTGCTGGAGGTTTAGGACTCTTAAACCAATAGCTTTTCTTCGGCCTCTTCCTCTTCTTCAGGAGGCGAGTAGCCAAATTTTTTGATTTTAGCTTTGATACGATTGGATTTTATGGGGCTCAGACGGTCGATAAAGACTTTACCATCAAGATGGTCCATTTCGTGCTGCATACAAATCGAAAGAAGGCCATCCAACTGTAGCTCTAGGGGGTTGCCATCCTTGTCCAGCCCAGTCACTTCGATATATTTCGATCTTTGCACAGTTTCGTAATAGCCTGGGAGGCTTAAACACCCCTCATCGAAGGTGGTTTTTCCCTCTTTTTTGGTGATAACTGGATTGAAAATAACCAGAGGCATTTCCACAGCTTTTTCGAGGTCAGTCAGGTTTTCATCGAGGTCATAACGGTCCTCGTCCCCCTGGGGGCGAATGTCGATCACAAGAAGAGCTACATCCACACCGACCTGAATGGCCGCCAAACCAATGCCTTTTTGCGAGTACATGGTTTCCAGCATATCTTCAGCGAGTTGCTTAAGTTCAGGTGTCACCTTATCCACAGGCTTAGCCTTGTGCCGCAAACGAGGATCTGGATACTTTAAGACTTCTAAAATTGCCATGCCGTAGCTCTACCGAAAAGGCTCAAAAAAATCAATGGAATCGCTATTATTTATCTCTTCTGGGCATAAAGCCCTTCCCTGAGGTGAGGAGACTTTTTAGCCAGTAGCTAAAACTGTCTTCAGCAAGCACACGCCCTTGCAACATTCGCCCTTGCTTGTGAAGCTCTCCGACGATGGCTTTGGCCTGAGCCGAGGATTGTTTATTATGATTAAACTCAATACCGCAACCAATCCGATTTTGATCTCCATGATGAATCACGCGCCCCTCAAAAGTGCCATGGTAGCCACCTTGATTGGGAATTTCGATCTGAATCACATCGCCATCGGCTGGGAGATGTTCTGCTTTTAAAAACAAACCATTTTCAGAAAAATTGCGAATCTCCCCTTCTTGACTCTTATTATTCACACCAAAAAAACAACGCAGGTCACAGGCATATCGAGGCTTGCTCTCCCACCAACGCAGTCGGGGGTTAAAATAAATCTCACGAACGGCTGGCATCATAAAGAAAGCCACCACGCCAATATTGACAAGGTAGACAGCTATCACTGGTAAAAGACTAATCGTCCCCGCCTTGCTAAGATAGCCCGAGTAACTAAAAACAAACAAGGCTGAAATCGCAACAAGATAAATATAGAAGCTCGATTTCTTACACATGTAAATGGCAATACCTGCAACAATGGGCAAAACAAAAACATACCAATTGACCTGAAGATAAGCCCAAGAAAAGGCCATTGCAAAATACTGCGCCAAGGGCTTTTTTGTTAGTATGGCATTGAAGGCAATATTGCCAATCGGTGCGACAATGTGAAGGAATGCTAATACTATGATAGACCAGGGTTTTCTTCTCATAATTAAAGGATAGGGCGAATCCAAAATTCTGACAACTGAAGTGAGATCTCTAGACAAGAGTCCAGTGATCACGTCCGTTTCATGCGAAAAATGACGTAGGTAATTCCTAAAATGAGGATATTGGGGGCCCAAGCGGCGATGATGGGAGGGAGCATTCCATGCTTTCCCATGGTCATTCCAGAGCTATAAGAAGTCCAAAAAATAAAAGTCATCACTAAAACCAAACCTACATTTTTCGCGGCTCCACCGGAGCGTTGATGAGTGATCACAAAGGGAACACCCAGCAAAGACATCACAAAAATAGTGAATGGAAAGCTCAGTTTGTTGTGATAGTCCACTTCAAAAGGAGTCATATCTAGACCTGCCTCGCGATTTTTTCGAATGTAACGTCCCAATTCGCGAAAGGTTAAAAAGTCCGAAGCGGATCCCGTCGTTTGTAAGTCGGAGAGCTCCTCCGTCATGGCGATAGTTTTGCTCTCAAAAGTTTTCACAAGTGGTGTAGAAAGATCATCCACAAAAAGGGTAATATTGCCGTTGTGAAGGACCCAGCTTCCCTTTTCAATTATAGCCTCTTTTGCGTAAATCACTTGCTGCAGTTTCCAGTTGGGAGCGAAGTAGTAAAGGGTCGCCCCAAAGGCTTTGCGAGCTTTGGAATCCAGCAATTGAATATTGAAAATAATATCATCAGAGCGATACCAAATTTTATCAGTTTTAACTGTAGAATAAAGGCCTGGTTTCTTTTTCATTTCGACGTAGTAAATATAGTTTTTCTTTTTCTTTGCAGGGGGAAGAATTTGATCACCCAAATAGAATGCTAACCCGACGAAAATGGTAATCCATACGAACATGGGAAGAAGGACCCGCCACAAACTCATCCCCAAACTAAAAAGGGCGGTCAGCTCCCGACTCTTATTGAGTGCTGAAAGAGTAAACACCACGCCCACAAGACTCGCCACGGGTATCAGTTGGTAAAGGACTTCAAAAGAAAAGACCCCGTAGTAACGAGTGAGTACTGAGAGGTCCACATCAAAGCGAACCATATTCGACATAAAATCAATCACAAGAAAGAGGGTGAGAAAAACCACCAACCCAGAAAAGAAATACGTCAAAAAGGAGCGCGAAATATAGCGGTCGATAAGATTGAACACTCCTTATATTAGAAATGGGGGCGCAGAAGCGTCAAGGTTGTGTCTTCCCCTGCAGCCAAGGAGAGCGCCCCTTTGCGGTAAGAAGCACGAATGAGAGCTTCTCGCCGCCCAAGTTTCTTGACTCCCATGGAAAAGGAGTTTTAACTTAAAGTATGGCATTGCGCGTCTTACTTGCTGATGAAAGCGCCTCCATTCGAAAAGTCTTTCAATTAGGACTGCAGGACTTCGGAGCCGAAGTGAAAAGTGTGCACAACGGTCTCGATGTCATTGAAGTGGCGGAGCAATTCAAACCGGATATCATTTTTGCCGATATTCTTTTGCAAAAAAAGAATGGCTATGAAGTGAGCGAAGAAATTCGTGGCCATGCCTCATTGAAAAGCGTACCTGTGGTTCTCATGTGGAGCTCCTTTATGGAGCTAGATCAAAAGAAATACAAAAGTTGCGGCGCTGCTGCTGAGATGGAAAAGCCATTCGAAGTTGATGTCATGCGTAGACACATCAGCGAGCTTGTCGATAGGGCCAAAGAGCAAAAGCTTTCATCTTTCTTAACCTTTCCCAAAGGCATGAACCAAGAATTTGTTGAGGAGTTCGAAGCCCAAAAAGAGCAAGCTCAGCAAGAGCCACCTCGAGAAAACACCTCTGTCGACATGGCTCAAATCACTAAAGTTCATGTCCGCGAAGAAACTCGCCAGGAGGATTATGATGCTGATGCTGAAGACTCTGGCAGCACCTCCATTTTTAATGTGGAGGATGGAGACTTTGATGCTGAATTAGAAGTGACCGAGGAGGCACCAATGTCGACTATGGAAACCCTGGCCTCACCCATTGCTGACACTTCGGCTGAAGATCAATGGGAAACTCGAGCCCTTGGGAATCAAGAGACAGAAGAAATCGTGAAAACGGAAGACGACAGTGACCTAGAGCAGTTCCAGTCTATGGAACTGAGTTCAAAAGATAAGCTCAATCTTGATGATTTCCTCTATAAGCCAGAAAGAGATGGACTCACCCAAACCCAACCCAATCCACCACCGATTCATGAATCAACGACGGCAACATCGGCGACGTCTTCTATTCCACCGTCACCACAGACGATGACCCCAGTGACAAGATCCGCCACCCAAAATATTGATTTGGATGAGATCGAAGCCATCGTACGCGCCCATACCCAAGAGATCATTAAATTAAATATCCAAGAGATGCTTCCTAAAATTATTGAAAAAATCGCCCGTGAAGAACTCGAAAAGATCCTTAGACAAGAAATGGCGGCCATGGATAAAGGGGCCCCATGAACTTACAAGAGCTCATTACTGGAGCTTTTGCCGAAGACATTCCCCAGGGCGATATCACGACCTCAGCATTAGGTGTGACGGATTCTCATGGCCTGGCTCATCTGATTGCAAAGCAAGACCTTACTCTTTCCGGTAAGGACGTTTTTGATCAATGCTTAAATTTTGTCGATCCTGATTTAAAAAGTCGATGGAATTTTCAAGATGGCGATAGCATTTACAATGGTCAAACTCTTTGCCAAATTGAGGGCAACTTGATTCAACTTTTAAAAGCAGAAAGGGTGGCCCTTAATTTTCTGGGGCACCTCAGCGGGATCGCCAGCAAGACCCACACATTTGTTAAAGCTTGCGAAGGCACCCAGTGTAAAATCCTCGACACTCGCAAAACCCTGCCATTGTATCGCGAATTGAGCAAAAAAGCCGTCGTCGATGGGGGGGGCACCAATCATCGCATGAATTTAAGCGACGGAATTCTTATTAAAGAAAATCATCTTCAGGTGGGTGGCGGACTTGAAAAAACCATCGCAGCGGTGCGCACAAAGACTGACCTTCCTATCGAGGTCGAAGTTAAAAATTTAGATGAGGTCCAGCAAGCTATAACTTTGGGTGTTCAGCGCATTATGCTCGACAATATGAGCATGAGTGAAATGGCTAAAGCCATCGGCATCATTCCTCAATCTATTGAGGTTGAGGCAAGCGGCAATATGACCTTAGATCGCATTCCCCAGGTGGCGAAGCTTGGTGTCAACTTCATTAGTGTTGGGGCCTTGACTCATTCCGTAGATTGCGCTGATATTTCATTACTTTTCGATTGGAGTTGATATGAATTCAGTCAACCAGTGGACGCAATCCTGGGCTCACAAGCAAAACCTCCCCTGTCATTATCAAAATCAAGTCACCAGCACCAATGACCTTGCCAAGCAAGAGTTTGCAAAAAATGGCGACAACTTTGCCCTGTGGGTGGCTGACCATCAAAGCCAGGGACGTGGGCGCGAGCAGCGAAGCTGGACCGATCAGGGTCAGGGCGGAGAGCTCCTCAGCACTTGGTGCTATCAATTAGGCTACACTCCCCAACCTATTTTGACTCCTCTCCTAGGACTCGCCCTTTATAAAGCTCTCTCTCCAATGAGCGATCAAGTTATCAATATCAAGCCGCCCAATGACTTGCGGGTGGAGGAAATGAAGTTTGCGGGAATTCTGGTCGAAGCACAAAGCCAGGGGGCGAACACTCGTCTCTTTATCGGCCTGGGTATGGATGTATTCAATGCGTTGCAGGTGGATGTTCCCACCACTCATCTATCCGCTTTTACCACTGTTGACGAAGCCAGTTGGCATTCCTTTTGTGACCGCCTCAAAAAAGAAATGGATCAGGCGGTGGCCAAGTCTCAAACGCCCACACTCAGCGAAGACGATCGAGCCCTCCTTTTAAAGGCTTTGCAAAATGGTGACAGCCAAATTAATAAGGTCAAGCAGGACGGCAGCCTTCAGGTAGGAGATCAAACCATAGATTGGTACCGACTTTAAAATTTTAAGGAGCTCCCATGGCCAAAGCTTTAGCCTTTACCCTTGCCATATTTGTTACTATTGCCGCCTTTCTCTTTTATCGAACGGGGTATTTTAAAGATGTTGAAATCCAAGCTCAAACCCTTGGTCCCTATACCTTGATGTTTAAAGACCACCAGGGTGAATATCACAAAATCACTTCTGTCATTGAGGCTGTTGAAACTTTTGCTAAAGACAAGGGGCAAGGCTGTGAAATGGCTTTTGGGCGCTATCTTGATGACCCAGATCAAGTCGATCACGATCGTTTGCGAAGTCAGGGCGGGTGCATCAGTTCTAACCCAGAGGCTTTTGTATCCTTACAAGGCACGGAAGGTCTAAAATTTGAGAACTTACCGGCTAGAGAGTACATTGTTGCCAGCTTTAACGGGTCGCCAAGCATTGGTCCCTTCGTAGTGTATCCAAAAGTCAAAGATTGGATGAAAAAATATGGGTACAAAATTGATGGGCCCGTTATCGAAATCTATAAAACGCTTCCTGACCAAAGCGTTTTAACTCGCTATCTTTTTATCTATGCGACTGAATAAAATATCAAATAGAAATGATCTTTAAATAAAAAAAGCGCAGTTTAGAAGCTGCGCTTTTTTTATCGTTATGGCCTAGTAACCGCCTCCGCCGTCACCGCCTGGTGTCGGCGTTGGTGGTGGTGGTGGTGGTGGGGCCGCTTTATCCAAGAATATCTGAATATGATCAACGGCTGTCATGCCATCTGGACTCGTCTGCGACACATTAATATGATGCATAGTCATGAAATTTGGTAAGTGAACTGTGAGAGTAAAAATACCCTCAGAAGTACACTGAGTTTGCACTCGTGGTACATCGCCCATGGCCACGATAGAGCCTGCGCCAGGCTGACAGCGTCCAACCAAAGTTACGTTTTGTGATCCCGATTCCGATTCTGGCTCTGGAGAAATCACTTCCACATTTGGTGGAGGAGTCATGTCATTACATGGGTGACTTGGATCCCCATCGACGCCCCACAATTGAAAGCCTGGGGACATAGGAAGTTGAATGACATCAATTCCATCATCACCATCATCAGCAAAAACAAGAACAGGACGGCAGATATGATCAAATGGCACTGTGAAACTAAAACTAAGAACTTCTGGACCGCTACCAGTTCCACCGGAGTCTGGAGTGAAAGCTACTGTATCACCTATATGAATGCGACCACCATCTTCTTGAACGACATAAAAGTCGATAGCGACACCGGAGTCTCCGCCATCAGGGTCATTGACCACCCCATTGATCACACCTTGATCACTCATCGAGGTCAACTCACCGGATAGACTATTGGAACCGATGTCCAATTGATTGTTGTTGTCGGTTGAGGTTTTTTCAACATTGCCGCTAGCATCAAAACCGTGTTGAGAACAGTTTTGAAAAACTGCAAACATCAACCCACAGCTGGCTAGCGAAAGCACAACCTGTTTATACATTCTCATGGCATTCCCCCCTGGTGGTTTTGGCCACCATATAATTATCTTAACAAACACCAGTCTCAATCCCGTGCTTTTTTCTTAAGAACGTCTGAGATTGAAACAAAAAAAATAATTTGTCTCACTATGAGAAAATTTCCTAAAAAATAGATCTCATGACTAAAGTCCTGACCATTTTTGACGATAAGTCTATATATCCTATGGGGGGATTGTGGGGAAAAAGCTTACAGCAGCACTCTTACTATCAAGTGTGTTTCTAACATTCCAAAATTGCGGAGATTTTCAACCTCAGCAAGCCTATACGGAAAACCGTGAATCTTTTTCTGTTGATCCTGATTTAGATCCTACGATATCGGAAACCTACAATTGGGCACGCACCATTATGCAAAGAGTCGCTGGCGTAAGCCTTGGACCTGAAGATCCAGAAATGATCGAGATGATGGGACACCTACAAAACCAAGACGCTCACTCTGCTATAGCTGTGGCGACACGCCATGATGGCTATTACAATGTCACTCTTCGCGAAATTGCTGCTCCCATGTCTAATCGCGAAGGCAATATTGCTGAGCCCTTAAATGACTTTATTGCTACCTTTGTTGGGCTTGTTCGTGATGATCAAAACGCAAAGCTCATGCTTGTTGGTGATGCCTACTACAAAGGCTCTGCTGCTGACACCAACAAACAGAACGTCTTGAATGATATGATTCGAACGAACGACCACTATCAGGATTTGGACAACAAAGGTATCAACCTACAGCAATCATTAGTGAGCGAACCCATCCAACAAATTATCACTGATGACAACCAAGTGATCGATATGCCGGATGCGGCTGGTCTCATCACTAGCCGAGCTTTTATGCAAGCCAATGCCTTTAAAGGGTCGAACCGAAGATTGGTTGAACATTCCCTCAAGGATTTCTTATGTTCACCTATTACGTCCTGGGCCGACATCAACAACCCTGATGACAAGGTTGGACAAGATGTGGATCGCTTTCCCGTTGGCAAAAATAGTATTTTTCAGAGCACTTGCAAAGCTTGTCATTCCGCTATGGACGCCTATAGACCTGCTTTTGCCCACGTGGATTTTGACCTTGATGAAAGTAATGATCAGTTTTCTTTTATTAAATACAAGTTTAATATTCAAACCGACCCTCATCCAACCAACCCTGGCGAAACTGTAATTGTTCCTTTTTCCCAGCAATTTATTCCGTCGAAATTTCGACGAAACAAAGATGTCTACCCACCAGGGTTTCTTGTCACCAATGACACTTGGTTCAACTATAATTTAGGGCAAAATAATATTGAACGCTTTGGCTGGAGATCACCAGCGCAAGGCAACGGCATAAAATCTTTCGGAGAACTTCTTTCAGAGTCCAAAGCCTTTAGTCGCTGTATGGCTAAGAAAGTTTATAAAAAAGTCTGTCGCAAAGATTTGGACATGGTGGAGAGTCCAGTGATTCAGGAGCTCGCTGAAGACTTTGAACAAAAAAATTACTCAGTCAGAGAGCTAACCATTTCGACAGCTATGCGGTCGGACTGCTTTGGGTTGGATGTCAGCGAGATCGAATACGAGGAGGTAAATCAATGAGACTGATTTTAGCTCTTGTATTTTTATCTCTTGCCAGTTGCGCTCCCATGGAAAGCAACGAAAATCGTGGTTTAGCCTCTGAGGGCCTTTGTACCAATTGTTCGAAAAGCCTCGGTAAGGTTGAGGAAAGTAGCCCTACCCAGATTCTTAACCAAACTCGCACCCTACAAAGCTATCGGACTTGCCTGGGTGCAAAAACTTTGGATGAAACCTCAGTCACAAAATATAATACTATAAAATCCAACCTCTCATATGGTGGTGAGGCGAGTTCAATCAACAACACAGTTGTTTTTACTAATGTCAAAGCTGCTGTCGTTTCTTGCCATGCCGCTATTGAATACGCAAAAAGAACCAACGATCGAACGGTGTTTATGGGCTTTAGCTTGGATAATGTTGGTTTTGGTAACCCAGACCAAGAAGGTACTATCCAGAAAATTGCCCAAAACTGCTGGGGAAGAAAAGCAACCCAACAAGAGATCGACTTTATTCTTAATAAAAGCAATCAGATATTTATTGGAGGACAAAGGGCCTCGCGTGATGCCGCCATGTTTATATGTATAGCTATGCTTTCCACACCGGACGCAATGAAACAGTAGGAAAAGAGATGAGCAAGAAAGATCTACAAAAATTGAAAGTGCAGGAAGAGGTTGAAAAAACCTTGCACGACTATTGTGTTGAGGGTGGCCATACATTCCCTCGAAGTCGCCGGGAATTTTTATCTTCAGGTTTAATCAGTCTGAGTGCAACAGTTATGGCACCCACTCTTTTTTCGCTGATCAACAATCGAGCTCAAGCGGCTGAAGGCTGCCCAGTGGGTGATCCGTCTCTGTCTCCATTTATCCAAATCAACCTTGCAGGTGGGGCCGCTTTATGCGCCAACTTTGTGGCTGGAGATGAACAAGGAAATCTCTTATCTAGCTATCAGCGCATGGGATTAGGAACAACACCGTCGCTCACTCGAGTTTGTAGCAACCAAGCGCCTTTTGCTACCGGATCTGGTTTTTTAAGTGGTTTGCAGGCCGGGGCCAATGCAGCTACTCTCTCCACAACGGGTTTTGTATCCATGAGTGCCTTTTCTTTTGATGATACTCCCGACAACGAACAAAACATTATCGGTCTTGTCGCCCATGCTGGGCAACAGGGGCTTTATCTTCCTACGACGCTTGCGAGTTCTCAGATTAGAGATTTTGGCCAGGTTCAGGTGAGTAATTCAAAGTACTTTTCCTCACCGGCATTTATGGCGCCCCCCTCCCCACTAAAGGTGGACTCCGTGGGATCGCTTATGGAGGCCTTAACCTTACAGACACCAACCTTAAATGATATCACTGGAGTTCTGAGCAGCCAGCAAAGCCTTTATCAAACATTAATGGGCGTCATTAGTGATCTCTCTAAATTTCAACTCAACGCCATGCGCACTCGCACTCCATCTTCTGAGGAGTTTAAAAAACTCATGAAATGTGCTCATGAACAAAATGATAACTTTGTCCAGGCGAATCAAAGTCTTCCCAATCTAAACATTGAACAGGAATCTGGCCTTTCTAGCTTCTGGCTCAATGATTCCGACCTCGAGAAAAACAAAATTCTTGGATCTATCGTACTTTCGACTCTGAAAAGAGTGAGTGGGCCTGCTTTTATCCAATTGGGTGGTTACGATTATCACCAGGGAGCAGGGTCTCGACCCAAGGCAAATGAAATGGATGAGTTTGCTGGTAAATTAGTGGGGCGCATCCTTAGAACAGCAAAGCTCTTGAATACTCCTGTCTTTATATATGTGACTAGCGATGGTTCAGCTTTTTCTAATGAATCGTCGAGTAACACCGTCGGTTTTGCGGGAGATCGAGCCACTCATGCTATGAATTTTATGTTTGGATTTAAACCCAGTGTAGCCCCACAAATGGGTGCCGAAATGGGACCCAGCTATCAACTCAACCATTTTGATAAAGTGGGTCTTGAAGTCAACACTCTCCATCTTGTTGGAAAGAGCGTGCCTCTTAGCTCCGCAGCTGCTTTTCTGAACTATTTAAGCTTTAGTGGAAAGATGGGATTGCTCAGCAAACCAGAACTACAGAAAGTGAAACAAGCCATCACCGATGCCGGCAGCTTAGAAGAAGTTTTAAGGTTTAAGGGATAGCTATGAACAAGGTAACGACCGGGCTCTTATTTTTTATTACTTTTATTAGCGCTGTACTCTTTCAGAACTGTGGCGGTCCTAGCCATTCTGGATCGGTTTCTAAGGGTTCAGGTACGGATGACGATTTAAGTAAAAAAAGTTGTGAGGTTATCTTGCAGGAAGCCTATCGCGACACCTTTCACTCCTTTGCCTTAGAAAACCGCTGTAACCATTGCCATGTTGTTGGCGGCGCTGGAAAAAGTGCCTTTGCCCAACCCGACTATATCCCTGCTATGGATGCCTTTATTGGTCTTGGTGGCGCTGAAAAGTTTGCTCTTAAGGCTGTCAGTGACCATCAAAGTGGATACACAGGCCCTCACCTCGCTCCTTCTGTCAGTGACAACGTAGAGACCTGGTCCGCGGCTGTCGATAGCTACAATAGTTGCGGCCAAGACCAAGTGGAGAATCCTGAAGTCCGCTACGTAACCTCGGAAAAATTGATTAACTTAATCAATGCGAATGGCACTCCTAAGACGAGTGATGAATTCCAGAAAATCACCTGGGACCTCAGCCAAGAAGACTTTTCCGCAAATGCTGTGGGGGCTGAGTTTTCGATTTCAGTCATGTATACAGAGCGTTTTAAAGGAATTCCTGTCTACGTATTTACTTTCCCGACTTTAAAAACTGGCAATCAAACCATCACCATTTTAGGGGTCAATGTCGTGATCAATGGAGAAAAGTACGGACGCACCACCTTTGACTTCAAAAGTGTCACACTCGCTCCAAACTCCACTATCCAACTCTCAAATATTGGTTTAGATCTTCAACCTGAAAATGGCGAATTCATCACGGCTGGCGATGTGGTTCAAATTGAGTTTGATTACTTTATTGTGAACTAGAGACTTTCTTTTTTGACCAGTGCAGAAAGACATAAATTCCCAAAAGCAAAATCTTAAGAGGAAGAAGATACTTCAACAGTCCATAAAAGGATGAGACCGACAAAAAAATGGTCATTGCCATGACTAAATAAAATGCCAGCTTCTGATACCAAGAGCGAAAACTGGTTGCAAAGGTCACCCCTTTCCTAAACCTCAGCAAAGGCGACAGAATCAACCAAAATAGCAGAAGTGTGTCCACAATCAGCAGCACGCTCAAGCCTGCCGACCTTTCAAAAGACCAATGCCCCCACAACCAAATATTGATGGTGAGAGCAAGAGCGATCAGAACAATAGCCAAGGGCACTTAGGCCTCTTGACGGAGGAGATTGAGAGCAGAGCCCGCCTGGAACCATTTCACCTGTTCATCATTATATGTGTGTTTTAACTCCACAGTTTCCTGCTTACCATCGCTATGGGTGATTTCAAGCTTGAGATTTTTACCTGGAGCAAAATCGGTGAGACCATGAATCGCCAAACGATCGTCTTCTTGAATTTTGTCATAATCACTAGGATTAGCAAAAGTGAGTGCCAAAACCCCTTGTTTTTTAAGGTTGGTCTCGTGGATCCGAGCAAAGCTCTTCACGATGACTGCAGCGGCACCTAAAAAGCGAGGCGACATAGCCGCATGCTCACGACTAGAACCTTCTCCATAGTTATCGTCCCCAACGATGACCCAGGCTTTGTTTGCCTTTTTGTATTCACGTCCTAATTTTGAAAAAGGAACACCTGTATCACCTGTAATTTGATTTTTCCCCGTGCCCGCCTCCCCTGTGAAAGCGTTCACGGCCGTTAATAGCATATTGTCAGAAATGTTGTCCAAGTGACCACGAAATTTTAACCATTTACCAGCCGGACTGATATGATCGGTCGTGCACTTGCCTTTGGCCTTAGCAAGAACGATAAGGTCCTCAAAATCCTTACCATCCCAGGGGGCAAAAGGCTCAAGCAACTGTAATCGCTCTGAATCGGGTTTCACTTTGACTTCCACACCTGTTCCTTTGGGCTCTTGATAGCCTTCAAGATCGGCAACAAAACCTGTGCTCGGAAACTCGGGCGCTTCTGGGGCCGTCAATTTTATTTTTTTACCATCGGGAGTTTCCAAAGAATCCGTCATAGGATTGAAATCCAATCGACCTGCCAATCCCAATGCCATGGTGGTCTCTGGACTCCCAATGAAAGAAAGGGTGTCTGGATTGGCATCGTTGCGACCTTTAAAGTTTCGATTGAAAGAGGTGACGATGGAATTCACATCCCCTTTTTTAAAGTCGTCGCGCTTCCATTGACCAATACAAGGCCCACAGGCATTCGCTAAAACTGTGGCTCCCACATCAGTAAGCACCTTCATTTGCCCGTCTCTTTCAATGGTTTTTTGAATCATGGTCGAACCAGGAGACACCATGAAAGTTTGTGGCATCTTAATTCCTGCCTCAAGAGCTTGCTTGGCCACATCCGTGGCGCGACCAATATCTTCATAAGAGGAGTTTGTGCAAGAACCAATCAAGGCGGCAGAAAGATCTGTCGGCCAACCATTTTCTTTGGCTTTTTCCTTCATTTCACTAATAGAGTGAGCCAAATCGGGGGTGTGTGGCCCTACTAAATGGGGCTCCAAGGTGTCTAAATCAATTTCGATCACTTGATCATAGTAACTTTCAGGATTGGTGACGACCTCTGAATCCGCGCGCAGAAGGTCTTTATTTTCATCAGCAATGGCTGCGATTTGAGATCGACTGGTAATCTCTAGGTAAGATTTCATGCGGTCATCAAAAGGAAAAATCGAACAAGTGGCACCAAGCTCGGCCCCCATATTGGTAATGGTGCCCTTACCTGTACAGCTAATCGATTCACAACCGTCACCAAAGTACTCAACGATACGATCTGTTCCTCCCTTTACACTTAAAATCCCAAGGAGTTTTAAAATCACATCTTTAGGAGAGGCCCAACCATTGAGTTTTCCCTTAAGGTGCACTCCAATGAGCTGTGGATTTTTAACTTCCCAAGGAAGGCCAGCCATCACATCAGAAGCATCAGCTCCGCCCACGCCAACGGCAACCATACCTAAGCCACCGGCATTAGGAGTGTGGGAGTCAGTACCAATCATCAGACCACCAGGAAAGGCATAGTTTTCAAGGACCACTTGGTGAATAATTCCCGCCCCAGGCTTCCAAAAACCAATCCCATAACGGCTAGCCGCTGAGGAAAGAAACTGAAAAACCTCGTTGTTTTCATGTTGGGAGTTTTTCATATCTTCCGACGCGCCTTTGTAGGCCAAAATCAAATGATCACAATGGACGGTCGACGGCACTGCGGCCTCGTCCTTCCCTGCCAGCATAAATTGCAAAAGAGCCATTTGCGCGGTGGCATCCTGCATGGCCACCCGATCTGGTCTGAGCATAAGAAAGCTTTTTCCTCTGTCTAGTTCCTGGTTTTGTGGATCATCCAAGTGGCCAAAGAGAACCTTTTCAGCGAGGGTCAAGGGGCGCCCCAACCTCCCCTTCACAACCTTAAGTTTGTCGCGGGTCGTTTGGTAAACGTTCTTCACCATTTGCGGGGTGGTTTCAATATTCGCCATAGTATAGATCTCCTTCAGTCCAATTGGACCCTGAGACTATGCTAAATGGGCTCTATCGACAATAACTGCTGCAAAGTCCCACCCTGTATATACCGATTTTGGGGTGTTAAAATCCTCCTCCCCCTCCAAAATATTGTACGATTCCACCGTCTCAGATTGAAACCATCATAGCCGAGCGCCCCCTCAATCGCGATCCTCGGCTTGGCATTGCTTTTGCTGTTTTTACAGTATGTTAAGTAACTAAAGGGGGAAATTCTCATGGTGATACGATTGATACTTGCACTAGGATTGCTATTTACTGTTGGTGCGCGAGCCGCAGACCTATTACCCATCAAGGTCAGAACCACACAGGGACAAATTGCAGATGTCAATTCCGACTCACTTCTCTTTATCGATAACCGCTCTATCTATCTTCAACCCAGTCAAAAGGGTGTTTTTCAATCTGTATTTTATTTTAAAAACAAAAGCCAAAATGAAACACCTTACCTTGATGTGCGGATCTCATTTGCCGAAGGCACATATGATTTTCAGGTGCAACAAGGTGACAAAGAGTGGGTGTCTATTGGCACGGCCCACGGTCAAGCTGGCTGGCAAAGACTGCGCTTGAATTTACCAGGTGATCCTGCTGATCTTGCCTTTGGCAAAAACAAATTTAAAATTCGCTTAGTTGGAAATTCTAGTCAAGGGGCCGCTGAACTGGATTACCTAGGAATTTCCACGGACAAATTCCAGGTCACACAAGCCGACTAACCTCAAAAAGCAAAGGCCGTTGAAAAGGGAAGCTTAAATATAGCTTCCCTTTCTAATTTTATCGACGATGATCTTTTCACAAATATGGGGATCTTTAGGGTCGACCGAATATAAGGCCTGCTGTTCGCAACGCTTCTTTTCTTTGATAAGCCATTGGAGTGTCGCTGCTAATTTCTTGTTCTTTTTGTCCTGAAAGAAAGGATCATTTTTAAGAGCATCCTTAGCTTTTTTCAAGGCACGAGCCTCTTTCACATCGCCTTCACGAACGGAATAGCAGTGCAAATCATATTTTTTAACATCTTCAGGAAGAATTCCTAAAAATTTTACATCTGGTGCCGAAAAATCACTATTACGAATGAGACTAGCCGCCGACCCCGCCTTTAGAGTTCGATAAATATTTTGCAAAGTATAAGCATCCAAATCTCCGAAAAAGAAAATGGGTATCTTTAATTGAGTTTGAATGGTTTTTGTCCAACCGCGAACGGCGTTACTGGGAACCCCTTGGGCACCCATGACAATGCAGTTGTGTCTTTTGGTCATGCCATTCGCTACCAATGTATTGGCCGTACCTTCTGATTCAACCACCAAGCAAAACTCGATTTTCTTTTTCATTTTAAGTTTCAAGGATTGAGGGCGATTTTTTGGCTGAAAGGGGCTCGTCCCCAACATGCTCAGATCAATAGTGGCCTTCTCTCCATCAGGCATGCTTTCCGTCACGACCAGATTTTGCGAGTAGGTCTGACCTCCGCGATCGTTGGCAAAGCAGTTCAGCTCTTCACGATAGATTTCCAAAAGATCACAAATGTAATCAATAATCGAATCACTCTCAGGTTGATCATCAAAATCCAAAGGTTTGAGGTCCTTATCGGATTTGATCATACCTTTAGCAACGTAATAAATTTCACGTTTTGTATTCACATTACCAATGTCCAAATTGCGCAAAAGAATTTCGAGCAAAAAAGTCATACGAGCCATTTTTTGCACAGAAGATACGTTCAGCTCAGTGGTCACCACTTTGTCGCCCGGGGTGAGATAGCCCACTTTAGGGTCGTAGTAAGAATTATCAAGAGCGCATTTCACCGCCTGCAAAGCCGGCCGCTTAGCATTCTCCAGGTCTTTTAACATTCGGTCGCAAATCGCTCTGGCCTCTTTTGGAATATTTTTGGTTAGTTCGCGAACTCTAATCATTTTAGACATAGCTCTATACCTTTACTTTTTCTTTACAGAAGGTTTCTTTTTACTCGCTTTTTTACTCACCTTGGCTTTGGTCTTTTTCTTGCTAGCCTTTTTTGCTGTCTTGGCCTTTTTAACTGCAGCTTTCTTTTTGGTTTTCTTAGTCGTAGCCTTTTTATTTATAGACTTAGAGGACGACTTCGCGGACTTTTTTTTTGCACCCCGAGCCGTAGCCTCTTCTACTTCCTCCCGTGGACTCTCTT
>JAGQZY010000018.1 GCA_020435205.1 Bdellovibrionales bacterium
CCTCAGCACTCATTTTTAGTCTTTTTGGTTGTGTAAAGGCCGATCGCAAGCAAACCTCGGGTGAGGATGTTAAGACCTTCTCGACGGAAAAGCGCCTCACTGAATTTAACACCCGCTCGCTTTTTGAGGCTGGTGGCATTCAGTTGGATTATAAAAAGTTTAATCGCATTCAAGAAGGGGAGTGGAAGCAAGTGGATAGCTTTCAGCTCTATTTTAAAGTGTGTAACCTTAAAGATCGCGCCACCCAAGGGACTTTGGTTGGTGAAAAGTTCCATGTTAGCAGCGAGCTTGGTCAAAATGTTTTTGATACGGAAAAGGGTCGCACTCAAGTTTCCAATCCTATTACCGTGAATAGCCAGCAGTGTTTGGTTTGGCATCAACCCATTCCTGTATTTAATCTCCTAGCGCCTTCAGTAAATATTGTTCTTCATTATAAAATTGAGTCTTTGGCCGGAAATCTGGGCACTTTGGTTCGTCGAGTGGGCATTAACCCATGGGATATTTTTCGCAGTGGTAGCCAGTCGAGTGGAATTATTGATCTCACTGATCTTGATCGTCAGGATTGGCCAGAAGGTCAATGGGTGACTGGTGAAGAGAACATCATCAAAGCTTTAAAAGGTGAGCTTTTCGAGAATAAGGCCCGCTTGGCCGTTCGTTCTATTGTTGTTGAGCCGGTGGAGCGAGAAAAAGAACGCAATGAAGACTACAATAAAAGCTTGCAGTCCATGGACCCTGAAGAAAGAAAGCGTCGGCAAGAAATCGATAAGATGCTCCTCACTCGCTACAAAGGAGTGCACCTCAATATTAATATGACAGCCCTTCCCTTTGTGCGTCTCGAGGACTCCACAGGTGTGGTCGATGATCAGCCAATCACCACGGGACGTTTTCGTATCTATATGAATCTTATTGCGAGAGCTTCAGGAGACGGGAAAACCACAAATTTAAGTCAAAATACCGCACAAATTGCTGGGCGTAACTCTGCCGCCTTCGTCTACAAAATGACCACCAACGGTTTGCAGGCCAGCGTACCTATTTTTCTTGAAAGAAATTCGACATTCGGGCGAGTGGAGCTGTTGGTTAAAATTGTTCCTTTGGATCTCCCCGGTGTTCAACCTTTTTCCGCCGTCTATGATCTCGGTGAACACAATCAATGGGCCAAACGGCAGAGTCCTCAATTTACTTTTGAAAAATATGATCCTTTGAGTGATGTAGATTATGAAAAATACATTGAAAGAGCTGGAGGTGATGGCGATGGTTCGGCTACCATTCGCAATGCGGAAAGATTCTATTTTGGCCCATTAAAGATGCGTTTTATTCGGATTATGCCTGGTGAAACGGCAACTGACAGAACTCTGCAGTACTCAGTGACGACCTGTGTGGCTCATGGTTTGTATGGCACGCGTGTTGGACCAGGTCTTCAATTTGATATCATTACAGAGGACAAGGGGCGCGAACACTTTATGCGCAGACAGACCAACGAAGATGGCTGTCTGACTTGGTTCGGATTTTTATCCCATAAGTATTATCATAAAGAGGTTCTCGAGGAAAAAACAGCCAAGGTTAATTTTGTTGGTACCAAGGTGGACCGCACTCAGTGGCAAGATTTGGTTAACAAATACTCTAAAGAATTTGTCTATTATATGAACCCCTGGGATGAAAAGTGGACTTTTGGTTGGGATCGCCCCGACATGCCAAACAATTACTTCCAAGAGATTATTGCGCAAAAAAATACAGCCCCTGAGTCTAAGTTGTTTATTGCTGACTTTCGTTATGAGACCATGGGTTTTCGCTATGCCATCGACAAATATCTAAACCTAAAAGTGAAAAAAGCAGTTCTTCTTAAAGCTTACCCCTATGTCTTGAAGTACAACTCCATTGTTCTCGGGCGAAATGCCACTGAAAAATTGCGCGATGGCGTTTACTTGATGAAGATTGCTTTGCAAAAACATTATCTCGATCCTGCGGCGAAAGGCGTGCGAATTTATGATCGCAAAAACGACGAACCTTTAAACTTAGATAACAATAAAGTGTCTCATCCCCCTTATCCTGTGGCAGAGCAAAATGGCCAAGAGGTGGTGATCGATAGCGAGCCTCTTTCTAAGGAAGATTTAGATGAAGGTAAAAAAGAATACATTTCTATCCAACAGAAGTTAGTTCGAGTGATGGGAGGGATGATCATTACCCCCATTGAATTTGAAGTGGATGACTTGCGCCTTATGAGAATTCGGAATCAGTTCTTCATTCAACTGCAAACTATCGATGAACATAAACTTCGATTGGCGAGTGTCATCGATAAAGCCTTAGATGAGCTTTATGCTGATGGTAACATTGAAGGTCGCTATAAAGAGATCTTTGCGGCCCTCGATGAAATCCAGGATATTGAGGATCAAAAGCTTCAGCTGGAAGCCGATAAGCGCCAAGGCGAAGTTGAGCGTGCCGAAGTCGCAAAAGAAATTAATAAGTTGGGTTTGAGCCTGAAAGAGGCCCAAGAAAAAGTCTATAAGATGTTTGGTTTGGATCGCTTTGATTCGAGCAGTAAAGAGTTTGCAACCATGCAACAAGCTATTGATAATAAAATCAAGCGCTTGCAGGAGTATCGCCGACTTGGTCTTGACGAGCAGGCTGCTTTTAGAAACGACAAAAGAGCGCTAACTAACCGCCTCATCTACCAGTTGGGTGGAGATGCCAAAGCTTTAATGCAAAAAGACTGGAGTCAATCCGTTGATGAAGAGTACAAGGATACCTTTCGCGATGATCCTAAAGATCCGGTGGATCCTTTCCAGAGATTTTTCTATCTAGGCAATGCGGGTTATGGTGAATCAGCACTGCAAAGAATTATTGACTACCGTATTGAGAAGGCCCAGCAGAGTAATGACAAGCAACAGGTTGAAGACTTACAAGAGATTCGAAGCGCCGACTTTACAGAAAGTCCATTAACGCCAAACTTTTCTTTTGAAATGCTTCGCAATGATGGTCTTGGTGAAGATCAATCTGGGTTGCCTTCACGTACATTTGTAGGTCCCTTAACGTTTGTATATAACACCAATGGTTCGTCGTTGCGCCCAACTGATATTCTCAATGAAAAGTATTGCACCACCGCATTTTGTGAAGTGCCTCGCATGATCGAGCAGGGGGTGCCGCCTGAGAAGACAGAAAAGTCTTTTAGACTGGATGATAAGGCAAGCTTTGCTGAGCCCTCTAATGAACCTATTTATGATAGTGGGGACTCTGTCAACGCCAACTACGAGAACAACAAATATTATGGTTATCTTAAAGCTTATCACGAAATGACAGTGGACAAGCTCATTGAAGAAAAGAAGAAGTTAGAAGAAAGAGCTTTGCGAAAGATGGAAGAAGGCTCACAAATTATCAATTTTGTGAAAACCTTGGGTTTAAAATATGCTCTTCTTGACGAGAGCGACCGGCGTTCCCACCTTAAGAGTATTGATCATGAGTGCGCTCAAAGTGTAGAGCCTCGCAATATCGGACGCTGTTTTCAAGATATTCAAGATAGCAACTTGACCATTAGTTCTGGCCAGTTGTTTACCATGCTCAATCATCGAGCCGGCGGTCAACTGGATATGGAAGATGCCAACAGCGGCCAAGGTAATTCGGTTCATTACAACACCATCGGTGGTGAAGTCACTAAGCAAGATATCTTTTCCGTTATGGAAAAGGGCTGGAAGAACGAGGACCTTGATCCTCAAGTTTCTCGCAAACTTATGCACCGTATGTGTTTTGTGTTGGCTCAACAATTTTTCAAGAAAGGCTATTTTGCTAAGCCTATTGATCCCAGTGAGCGCCTCACCAAAGCATTAACTCAGGAGATTATGAATCGACGTTCTGTTGGTGGCCTAGAGAGCCTTTGCCATGAAGTGGCCCATAAGCTCTATGGTCATGATACCGGACGCATGAGTCCTAATAAAAATGCTCGGCCTTTGGAAAATTGGTATCCGCCAGTGATCTTTGAAAGAAAAGTGAGAGTCTATAAAACCACGAAACGCTATGTTTACCGTGGTGGTAAATCTCTCAATATTAATGTGAACACTAGTTTTAACCTTTCGAGCAGTCATGGCATTAAGGTGTCCACTTCGGCCACTTTTAAACCCTGGGAATGGGTGAAAGATACTTTTAAAGATGTGGTCAATAGTGTTCCTGTGGTGGGCCCCATCGTGACGAATATTGCCGGTGCTTTTGGCGTGACTCGCACAGACTCTATGGATGAAAGTGCGGGTCGGACTAATGGAACGACGATTAACTCAGGAACTTTTCTTGTCAGCCAGCAAGCCACTTTTAATATTGCTATCGGAGAGTATGAGCGTTGTATCGTCGCCAGACTTCACCCAGCCATCATTAAGGCCTTTTTGGAGAGCGGTTCTTATTTGAAAAATCGGTTTAATGCTAAGACGGACATTGATACCCAAGGAATTTTGATTTGTAGCGGACAGCGTGAAACTAAATGTTTACCCATCAAAGAAAAGTACTACTATTTTACTCAGCACTTTACTGAAGGAGATATGCTCGATACAGCGGATCTTCATAACCACCCCTGGCTGTTGCAACTGCGTGGCTTTCGTGACTTTCAAACCTTTGCCCATCAAATTGGCGCCAGAGAAGTGGACTATATCGATAACAAGAATTGGTTGACCTCCTTAGCGAATCGAGTGACCAGCGATGCTGCCTCCTTTAATATGGGCGCGGGTCATGAGGATATGATGAAGCCACAGTTTGAAATTGTTGATAAGAGCAAAGATATCAACTGGCCTCTCGAGGAGCTCAGTCGAACCTATTTTGAAATTTTGCCGACCTTCCCGGGTCTTTACACCTATCTGGATGAGACGGGTAAAGATGAGAAGGAATGGCCACATGAGAATACAAATCCAGGGCGAGACAATCTTTGCCCCGAGTGATGATGGCAAAGAGCGGTCTCTTTTACCTCATAGTCAACCCTGGCCTGGAGTCTGTAGCGAAGCTAGAACTTTTCGAAGCTTGGCTGCAGGCTCCAGCATTTTTTTCTTTGGAGTCCCTTCCCGAAGTGAGAGTTTCTAAAGGGGGTCTTGAGTTTCGGGCCCCACTGGATTTCGGTTTTTTTCTGAATAGAGTTTTAAAAATTCCAAACCGTATTTTACTTCGATTGAAAACCTTTGATGCGGATCATGAGTCCAAACTTATAAAAGGCTTATCAGAGATGGAGTGGGGCGAATGGCTTAAAAAAGGAAGCCCCTACCAGCTTCAGTTCACATCAAAGTCTTCTCGTCTTTCTTACAAAAGACAAGCCGAACAAATCCTGCAAAAGATTTTAAAAGGCCATAAGCAAAGTAAAGAGGAAGGTCCTCTTTTTCAGATTCGCATCTTTCGTGATCAGTGCACACTGAGCTTGGATACCACAGGTGAGCGAGCTCAGTTTCGTGGCGAGGGCAAAAAAGTCAGTCGAGCTCCTCTCAGAGATAATTTGGCAGCGGGCCTTTTGCGAATATTACTGCAAGGCCTAGATGGGGATATTGAGCTCATCGATCCAATGTGTGGTTCTGGCACTTTTCTCATTGAGGCTTTGTCTATGGGGAGCCTTAGCTCAAGACGTTTTGCCTTTGAGGACTTTCCAGTCAGTCAAAACTTTCCTGAAATGGAATCGAAGTCTCAGAACTCTAAAATTCGTGGGGTCGGCTTTGACAAAGATCCCGCGGCTCTTGAGCTAGCTCGGCAAAATCTAAAGAACTTTTCTTCACAAAGCTATCAGGTGGAATTGGGAGATCTTTTTGCAAAGGACTCCTACCCGGCTCCAATGACAACTCGAGTGGTTGTGGTGAATCCACCTTGGGGCAAGCGTTTAAAAATTGAAAATAAAAATTTTCTACAGGCTATAGACCAAAAGTTTCAGCCTCAGCGCATTGGTATGCTTGTTCCAGCAAAATGGTCCTATAAAGATATAAGTATGGAAAAAGTTAAAGATGTGTTGGTGTTGAACTCTGGTCTGGAGAATCGCTTTTTGCTATTTGCTCGCTAGTTTTGTGATCTTTCCAGGCTTTGTAGAGGTAGTAAATGGCGATGACAGCCACGACACCTGCAGCCACAAACTTTAATTTATTGAGCACACCTAGAATCACTTCCCCATAGTGGCTGATCAAAAGAACTTGGGTTGGCACGGTGAGGCAAGCGGCCACGCCCACCACCAGTGAAAACTTCCAGCGGGGAAGTCCAATGGCTCCACACATCATGTGTCCAGGGAAGCGTAAACCCGGAGTGAAACGAAAGATGCAAGGCGCCAGTGTTCCGTATTCATGAATCCACTTTTGCACTCGCTTAAATGACTTTCCTTGAAATTTTTTACCCCAGCGCGGGTGATTCATCAGTTTGTCGCCGGCATAGGCGCCAATCCAATAAATGAGGTAATCACTCACAAAAACGGCAAACAGGCAGACAAAAGCCAGGGTGATGGGATTGACTCCGACGAGGCCAGGCTCTGGTGGAGGATATTTATCGGGGTGGCTTGCCATAAAAGCGGTCAGGCTAGCACTCACGATGGTGACCTCTTCTGGTAGAGGGAGGCCAAAACTGGAGGCAAACATCAACATCACCACCAGGCCGTAGACAAGGCTTGGTTGGTAAGCATAAAATTGAAACCACTCTGCAATTTGAGCTTCAAATCCCACGATCAATCTTTCTTATTTTGTGCGTTTGCGTCTTTAGGCTTCTGGTTGAGTTGTGTCTTTTTTAATTTGTCTTCTTTTAGCTCGCGTTCGTAATCCTCTTTGGTGCGGATTTTTTTAATGAGAACTGTCTCCACGGGCACGTCACGCATGGAGCCGCCGCTGCCGGTTTTGACCTTGCCAATAGCATCAACCACATTCATGCCGGTGGTGACTTTACCAAAAACAGCGTAGCCAAAATTTTGTGGATTCATGCCAGTATGGTTTAAAAAGTCGTTGTCTTTGAGGTTGATGTAAAACTGCGAAGAGGCGCTGTCTACGGCAGGTGTTCGCGCCATAGCAATCGTGCCACGGTCGTTTTTTAAACCGTTAGTGGCTTCATTTTTAATGGCAGCATCGGTGGGTTTTAGAGCTAAATCTCGAGTAAATCCCCCGCCTTGGATCATAAAATTATCAATAACCCTATGAAAAATGAGTCCGTCATAAAATTTTCGGTTCACGTAATTGAGGAAATTTTTCGTGGAGATAGGAGCTTTTTCATTATTGAGTTCTAACTCAATCACACCAAGGCTTGTTTCAATCACGACTTCCACTTTTTTCTCCTTGGCTTTGTTGTCTTTGGCTAGACCCAGGGAGGGAGTGGTTAAACTAAAAAAGAGAACCCCAATCCAGAAAATGCTACGTCGCTTCATATGACTCCCTCGGTGCAATGAATTTGGAAGAATACTAATGATAATTGCAGGGCAAGGCAAGCTTGGTCCTTGTCAAAGTCCTGACGGCAAAAGCGCCAGGGCGTTGACGCTTTATTGGATGGGATGTTCCTTTCTGCGAGTCTCAACATCGCACTGATCGCAGTGGGCCGTCTCCTTAATTATGCTGCTTTCTTCATCGACTTCGTGAATGAGAGTCAGGGGAGAGGTGCACAGCGGGCAACAATTGATGGATTGCAAAAAGGTCTGATACTTTTTTTGATGATTTTCTACTTCCTGTTGTTTGATCTCATCCATGAGAACCTCCTGTTCATGGATAAGATATGCAAGAAACGCCCCTTGACCTTGGGTCGATCCTAACGAAATGCGTAAAGATTCATAGTGTAGAAGGCGTATTGTTGGTGTCTAAAAAAAAGGGGAAAAAAGGGGCTCTCGGTGGGGGGCCACCGAGAGTTCAAAATTTAGAGATCAATTGGGGGGGATCTCAAAATTGGGGTCATCAAGCTTGGGAACCGGTCAACATCCGACTGACTACGTTCCCTCTTAAATGTGTCTAACAAGAATGGTTATAAGAAAAAGTTGGCGAAAGTAAAAATTATTCTTATACATAGGAGGCCATCAGATATTCTAATAACCCAAAATGGCACTGATTAGGCATCCTGTACGCCTTTTATTTTTGACTTGAGCGGAAGAACACAGACCAAAGCCAAGTTTTAGGGGGTGTTTTTAGGGTGAGTAAAAAATGAAAAAATATTTTTTTGGTGGTTTTTTAGAGTTTGCTGATCACTCGGGCAGAGGGGGAAATTGGCAGGAATCTGCTCAAAGGGAAGCCAAGCGAAACCAATATGTTCCTTCGGAATGATGGGATCAGAGGTTGTACACAAGAAGCTCGTGAGCTCAATGTTGTCACAATGGACAGCTCCCAGCCGTTGACCAGAGACGACTTGAATACCAAGCTCTTCTGCAAGTTCTCTTTGTAGGGCTGGCCAGGCGTCCTCTCCTTTTTGCAACTTGCCTCCAGGAAACTCCCAGAGGCCACCGTGATGTTTCTCAAAAGGGCGTCTTGCGAGTAAAATTTTTTGTTCTCTGTAAAGAAGTGCGCAAACGACTCTCATATTTTTTTGCTAGGGCATTCCGATGAAATTGGCAAGTGTGTTGTGAAAGTCACACCTTTCTATCTTCTCCGTACGCAACAAAACAAATGACTGACATTTTAGGTTCTAGGCATGATATTGAAAGATATAGTAACAACTTCTAGCGAAGGAGAGATCGTGGAATTGGTGGAAAATCTTTTCGGTGCTTTTCTCGGTGACCACTGTTTGTGGTGGTTTTTAGGTTCAATTTTAGCTGTCCTGGCTTGTGGATACTTCGCAGTGCCCTTGCTTTTATGGACGATCGTCATCGGCATCCTGCTGGTGGGGTGGAATGCATCAACGTCGGTATTACTGGTGTTTGCTGTGTTGGCTGTTATTTTTAATACCCCACTTAGGAAGGTTTTCGTTTCCAGTTTGGTATTAAGCCTTTTCAAAAAAATGGGTTTGATCCCAAAGATTTCAGACACAGAAAGAACGGCGCTTGATGCTGGTGTGGTCTGGATTGAAAGTGAACTGTTTTCTGGAAAACCTAATTTTAAAAGAATCCTGAATGAGCCTTATCCAAAGCCATCCGCCGATGAGCAGGCCTTTATCGATGAAAAGGTTGATAATTTATGCTCGATGGTCGACGACTGGAAATATTGGGAGGAGCGACAGCTCACGCCAGAAGCTGAGGAACGGCTAAGGAAGGATAAGTTTTTTGGTATGATCGTTCCAAAAGAGTGGGGTGGTCTTGGCTTTTCGGCCATTGCTAATAGTGAAGTGGTGGCAAAATCCTCCACACGCTCAGGAGCCTTGGGTGTTTTTATTATGGTGCCCAACTCCTTAGGACCCGCTGAACTTCTCATGCACTACGGAACAGAAGCTCAAAAGAAAAAGTACCTGGCTCGTCTTGCCATTGGCGATGAAATCCCATGTTTTGCTTTGACCGAACCAACAGCAGGCAGTGATGCGGGCTCCATTAAATCCAATGGTATTGTTTTTAAAGGTGAGGACGGAAAGCTTTACGTTAAATTGAATTGGAACAAACGTTGGATCACATTGGCTGCTATTTCTACACTTCTTGGCGTTGCCTTCCGTATGCGCGACCCAGAAAATCTTTTAGGCAAAGGTGAAGATGTGGGGATTACATGTGCTTTGATCCCAACGGATACTAAAGGTGTGGTGATTGGCAGACGCCATGACCCCCTTGGGGTTCCTTTTTGGAATTGCCCGACCCAGGGGCACGATGTGATTGTTCCCATTGAAGAGGCCGTTGTCGGTGGACTTGATGGCTGCGGAAAAGGTTGGGGCATGCTTATGGATTGCCTCACAGCTGGTCGCGGGATTTCTTTGCCTTCCCAAGCCGCCGGAGCAGGGAAATATGTCAGTCGCGCAGTTTCAGCCCACGCTACCAATCGTAAGCAGTTTGGTTTGCCAGTCGGTAAATTTGAAGGGGTTGAAGAGCCCATGGCTCGTATTGTTGGTTACACTTATATTATGGAAGCCTGTCGTAAGTTTACTGCTGGGTCTATTGATAGTGGTGTGAAGTCGCCTGTGATCACAGCGATTGCTAAACAGTACAACACTGAAATGCTTCGCAAAGTGGTGAATGATGGTATGGACATCATGGGAGGGTCTGGGATTTCCCGCGGGCCACGCAATACTCTGGCCCACGCCTATATGACTCTCCCCATCGGAATCACAGTGGAGGGTGCAAACATTATGACGCGAACCTTGATTATTTTTGGTCAAGGATCTTTGCGTGCTCACCCTTATGCTTACAAAGAGGTGTCGGCTGTTGAAAGCAATGATCTCAGTGGGTTTGATAAAGCTTTCTGGGGTCACATTGGTTTTATTTTCACAAACCTGACTCGCTCCTTGGTTTTAAGCCTCACTCGAGGTCGACTGGTGATGTCGGCTCCTGGCGGCCCCTTAAAGCGTTATTATCAAAAATTGGCTTGGACATCGGCGACCTTTGCTTTCATGTCCGATATTGCTATGGGATCTTTGGGCGGTGCTTTGAAAGCCAAAGGTAAGATCACTGGGCGTTACGCTGACATCTTAAGCTGGATGTACTTGGCGACCTGTGTTTTGCGACGCTGGGAGGCCGAAGGACGCATGAAAGAAGATCTTCCTGTGGTCGAGTTTGCCGTCACCCATGCCTTGCATGAGATTCAGAATGCATTTGATGGCATCTTTCAAAACTTACCGGTTCCTGGCTTATCGTGGTTATTCCGTGGGCCCATTCGTCTGTGGTCGCGTTTCAACGCCATTTCGGGACAAGTTTCAGACAAGACATCTCATAAGGTGGCCCAGTTGATACAGCAGGACAGTGAGCAAAGAGATCGGCTGACTGAAGGTGTCTATATGTCGACCAACCCCGACGATGCTTTGGCTCGTTTAGACAATGCTTTCAAAATGGTGAAAAAGGCGGAAGCCATTGAAAAGAAAATCAAAAAGGCTTCTAAGCAAAAAGTTCTTCCTCGCGGTCGCGTATCGGCTTTGATTGATCTTGCCTTAGAAAAGGCCGTAATCACTCCAGAGGAACATCAAACCATTAAGAAAAGTGAAGAGATGAGACTGGATGCCATTCAAGTGGATGATTTTTCTCAAGAGGAGTATCTGCACCATCGAGGGTGATGAATAAGGATCATAACTTCAAGCAAAGCCTGATCATTGATCAGGCTTTTGTTTTTCTAGCTACAAAAAATTGCACACGCTTTATAAAAAGGCTGCGGGTGTGGGCTCCGATCAATAAATAGAAGAAAGCGACAGAGACTAAAGGTGTGGCCACCAGGGCATAAAAACAGAATTGCCACCAGCTCTCTACTTTTGGAGTTCCCCACTGATAGACCATGGAGAGGCTAGCCACTGTGGGTAGGGCAAAGGGGACGATCCAAGCCCTTGAGAGTTTTAGCAAAGAGACCCCAAATGTTTTTTTCATTAAGTGAGACTGCCAAGGAATGGTGATGAGCTGAAAGGAAACCAGAGTTCCTATAGCTGGGCCAATGAGCCCTAGGCTGTGCGTTCCGAACAAAGATATGCCAAGATTCACAATGGCTTGGCAAACGATAGCGGGAATGATGGTTTTGATATATCCGGTGCCGATGAAACACCATTGCCAGAAAGTGATAATGGAAATCAGGCCAACATTGTAAACCACAATAGAAGATAGGGCGAGCCCAGCATAGGTGCTTTCCCCTGTCCACAGGACAACAAAGGGTGGGTTGAGGAAGGCTAAAACACTGAGAAGTGCGCCCGCACACAGGGCGATAATTTCAGTCACTTCGATAATATGGAGTCTAAATTTTTCTTTGTTTTTTTCAAAATAAATTTCGCTCATAGCTGGCCAGGTCGCATTGGAAAGCTGCTGTAGTTGCTGCATGCAAAGGAGGAGCAGTCTTTGGGTCAGATAGAAAGCGGTCACTGATTTTGCGCCCAGCAAGGCGCTGATAATAAGGTTATCAGCGAGCAGTGAAGCACGCCCACTGAGGTTGGCGATAAACTGAGGGGTGCGTTGCTCTTTAATGGAAAGGTGGGCACCGGTGTGCGAAGAGGAGCGGGTGGATCCGGTCAATTCGTCTTTGGTTTTTCGAAATAAAATGACAAAAGAAATGGCGATACTCAGTAAAAAGGCCAGGGCTTGTCCGCGGATTCCATATCCAGTCAGGGCAAGAATGACAGAAAGAAAGATAAAAATAATATTTTGTAACATCATCGTGCTACTGATGACATAGCCTCTTTGGTTTGCATCCAAATAGGCGCGATAGATCTGCGAAAAAGTGAAAAGTAAAGAAATGCCCATAATGATCATAGCCATATGCAGATCATGAGCCATCCTTGGGCTCACGGGAATCAACTCTTTGTGGAATAAGGCTATGATGCCAAGGCCAACCCCTTGGAAAACCAAGACCTGAAAATAGCGTTTGTAAGCAAGGCGACTGATGCTGGCCGGATGGATTTGACTACTTTTGCTAAGGCTTTTCGCGAAAACTGCCTGTAGGCTAGGGAAAAGCCCAAACTCTAGAATTCCTAACTGGGAAACCCAATCGAGAAGAACTCGAAAGGCCCCAAAGGCCTCATCACCAAGAGCCTGCAAAATGATAGGAGTGGCAACGACTCCGAGAATGAGGCCAACAAAGTTTCTCGAAAGGCTGGTGAGCACATTAAGAAGAATGCGAAACTGGCGCAATTGAGCTCCCTAGAGAATTCCCTCGGCTTGTAAAAGAGAGGAAAGGATTTCTTCCACCTTGTGGGTCGGGGCCCACCCAATGTGATCTTTGAGGCGATCCACTTTTGCAATAAGGGTGGGGCGCTCTACCGCACGAACTCGGTCTTCGTCTTTAGTCACTTCAATGTTATGGCCTAATATCCCTTCGATGCTTTTGATAAGATCAGAAACCGATTGTCCCACCCCTGTGGCGACATTGCAGGTTTTCAATCCGGGTGAAGCTTTTGCACACATGGCAATAATGGCGCGGGCGGCATCGTCCACGGGAACATAATCTCGAATGGGCCAAATATTCCCAAGGGATAGTTTTTTGGGATTGTTGCGCAGCTGTTTAATAATCTCCGGGATAATATGAGGGTTGGTTTCCCGCGGACCGATGAGGTTAAAAATGCGGCCGACAACATAACTCTTGTTGGGAAAGTCTTGGGACTCCATATGCAAAAGTTGTTCACCCATATATTTTGTGAGCCCATAGATATTAAAAGGCTCGAGGGGAGTTTCATCTTCACTGAGAATAGATTCAGTGTTTTTGTACACATCACCGGTGCTAGCAAACCAAAAACTTTTAAAAGGAATATCTCTGGAGGCTTCTATGAGAGATTGTGTCCCCTTGACATTGATATCGACAGTGAGAGTGGGTTGCTTCATAGCGAGTGGAATAAAATGAAGGGCGGCAAGGTGAATGATATGATCGGGCTCGCGGCCTTCTAAAATCCTCCTGACATTAGCAACTTCGCGAATATCAGTTTTATAAAAGTCAAAGTTCTCCACATCGAGATAGGGGTTGAGAAATTCTTCTTTGCCCCAGGACAGGTCATCCACAGCGAGGACCTCTTGTCCATTTTCTAAAAGTTGCTCAACAACATGGGAACCAAGAAAGCCCGCCGCACCTGTTACTAACCATTTCGATTTTGCCATGAAGGCAGAATAGCACCCAAAAGCCACAGATGCATCGGGCATTCGAGTGACTTGCCTATAGTCTAGCTCTGTTTAATGATCGCGCAATAGAGGTTTTCGATTTGATCCACCGTTGATTGTGGTCCGCAGTGTTCTTCTACAAGTTGCCGCGCTTTGAGGCGAATTTTTTCTTGCAGCTCGGGAGAGCGAAGAATCTCAACGGTTCTTTGAATCAAGCCTTCATTGTCTTCGCAAAGTCCACAGTGAACCATATCCTCAGCAGGAAGGCCTTCCGCGCCCTCACTGGTTGTAATCACGGGGACCCCAAAAAGCATGGACTCTAAGATTTTAATCTTCATTCCGCTACCGCGACTAGGGGCGTAGAGCATGGCGGAGGCTTGATTAAAATAAGGTTGAATATCAGGCACATTTTCATAAATTTCTACACCGGGAAGATCGAGGTAGTTTTTTAATGCTGATTTTGCAGACCAACCAACAATTCGACATCGGGCTTCGGGGACTTGCTCTTTGATTTGAGGCCAAAGGTGCTCGAGCAGTCGAATGGCGGCGCTCACTGAGGGATACCACCCCATGTTTCCAATCAAAGTGAGAATGGGTTTTTCGGTTTGCCTTTGTTCGGAGGGGATAAAAGGGTAAAGGCTAGAATCCATGCCCACAGGTACAGTTTTGACGATTTTCTTTTTTCCCCAAGATTGAATATAGGGTTCAAGTCGAGGCGAGCAGGTGCGAACATAGGGGTAGCGGCTGAGGAGTTTTTTTTCAGTATGAAACCACCTTTTGTAAAGGAGGTTTTGCTTCCAACCTCGGGCTTTAACATATTGGAGATCAATGGTTTGTAGATGATGCACATTGATCAAAGCTTTATGAGACCAGGGGAGTGCAGTCCATCCGGCCCAGGTCTGCTCAATGTGAATAATATCAAAGGAGTCGGGCCGAACTTTCTTCAATGCCGCCATAAAATCAGCAGAAAATTTATTGCGGTGGGGATAGAGAAGGTGATTCAACTTATCTTTGTAACTACTTGACTTTGCAAAAGGAAAAATCTGCATATCATATTCATTTCCAGAAAACTGCTCTTTTGCTTTTTGAATGTCTTTTTCCAATCCACTGGCGACCAAAACTGTGACTTTATGCTCTCGCTTAAGAAGCTCCTGGTAAAGAACATGAAACCAGCGACTGGCGGCATTGCCAAAGGGCAAGGGTGGCTCGAGGAGGATAAGGAGGACGCGCAGCGGATAAGGTGTCATGGCTTAATTATGGAAATATTACTCGAAGGGGTCAAATTATGATTCACTCTAGGCGAATCCCTCGATAAAATGAAGTTGTGAAAGTCGCTTTCAATGCTCGCACTTTGTCCGCCCCACAGTTACGCGGTTGGAGTCGTTACACAAGTAATCTAGTCAGAGAACTCACTCAACTTGGGGTCAAAGTTTATTTGTTTTCGGATCGTCCTCTGAATGAAGATATGCTTAAGGGTTGTGATAGTCAGAACCTCGTCTTAGTCAGTGAGCGAGGTTATTTATACTTGGACTGGGAACAGAGAATTTTGCCCCAGTTGTGTCAGACGTACCCAATCGATATTCTTCACTGTCCGATCAACTACGGCCTGCCCTGGCGAAAGAACTGTCCACAGGTCCTAACGCTACATGACGCTATTGAAAAGGTTTTTTATGAAAAAGAAAAATCTATATTGGAAAAATGGAGTGTTCCTCATTTGTACGTCCGCGGTTTACATAAGCTTGCCCAGAGAGCGAGTGATCTAGTGATCACCGTGAGTGAGCATGCTAAAAATGATTTGGTTAACCAATACCATATCCACTCTGAGAAAATTAAAGTGATCTATGAAGCGGCCGACCCAAACTTTTGCGAAGGCAGTGTTTATCCTTTGGAGGAGTTGCAGAAAAAATTTTCTATACAAGGAACCTATTTGTTTTATGTGGGAGGTTTAGAAAAGAGGAAAAATTTGAAAGTGCTCATCGACGCTTTTGCGGCATTGAAAGAACCTCGGCCTCAGTTGGTGGTGGCCGGTGGCGGTCAATCTATGGAGGAGGTGAAAAGGTGGGTTTTAAACCAAGGCCTTGAAAGTCAAGTGCGCCTGTTGGGCTGGGTCGAAGATTCAGATCTGCCAAGTCTTTATTATCACAGTCGCGCTTTTGTTTATCCTAGTCTTTATGAAGGTTTTGGTTTGCAACTGGTCGAAGCCATGACCATGGGGACAGCTGTTCTTGCATCCAATCGAACCAGTCTTCCTGAAGTGCTGGCCAACCCTGAGGCAACCTTTAACCCAGAATCGGCTTCTGAGTTGACTCATCTTTTGCGCAGAGTGCTAGATGACGCCTCTTTTTTACAAAGTCTTCGTAAACATTCCTCAGAGCGACGGCAGGCTTTTCATTGGCGAAAGACGGCTGAACAAACATTGGATGCCTATTCCAAGCTGTTGTTGATGCCATAAGGAGCGACCCCTTCGACAATACGAATCAAAGATTCCCTAGGAACCAGAGTTTTCATAGGATAAATCAGGTTTGACGGAATTGGGGAGCCAGTGATTCTCAGCAAAAGGCAAATTCACGATTTTTTAGTCCAGGGCTATTTGCATCTGCCTGGTTTTTTTACCGAACATCAAAGAGCTTGGTCCTTTTTAAAAGAGAATGGATACATGGATTGCGCTGAAACATGGCTTGATGTTTCTCAAGGTATTGATCCCAAGTTTTTAGAGTTTGAAAAACCCATTGCGCCACTCGCTCAACAAATTTTAAAGTCAGATGCCGTGCTGACCACAGTGCAAGTCTCCAATATTCGGTCCCAGTCACCAGCGTGGAATAAGTTTCATATTGACGGAGAAAATCATGTGATGGTTCGTCAAGAATCATTTGATGGAATGCCCTGGTTTAAAGTTATCGTTGGGATTTTTTTAACCCCAACGCGAAAGAACACCGGTGAGCTTTTTATTTGTCCAGGTGGCCATTGGCAGGTGCAGAATTTTTTTAAAAAAAATGCCCATCGATTTTGGCATCAAGGCCAATTTGTCGCAAACTCTCGAGAAGTCTACCAAGAGATGGTGCAATCCCTTTCCATTGAATTTGTACCCCTTTATGCGGATCCTGGGGATGTGGTCATGTTCCATTGTCTTGTGCCTCACACGGTGGGCGCTAATCAGGATCAAGATAGGCCTGTGACTTACTATCGTTATGGTATGTACGAACACAAAGGCGAGAAAGCCTTAACGAATATGTGGCAAGGCTTTGAGGGGCTTGAACAGGCCTTACCTTTACTTGATGAGAACGAACTTTTACACTCTCGGGTCGATCGCCAAGGGGTTTTGGTCTGATGGAAGTTTGTTTTGAAAGTTTAGAAAACTTTTCAGATATTAAAAAACTTTTGAAGGAAGTCGCAGAGCTTCGCCAACAGGGGGGAGTGCTCAAGCTACGCTGGCCCCACTTGGAAACGGGCCCGTCTTATGTTGACCGACAAAATAATTTGCATAGAACTTTTTTGTTCGTATTCAATCAGATTCAGATTGAGGCTAAACAAAGTGGCAAATTTGAGGTGATCCTTGAAAACCTTTAACTTGCCCCTCTACCATTGGCATTTTGAAGTAAGCAGTAAATGTGCCTTGCAGTGTCCGCGATGTCCGCGCACGGAAAGAAAAGGCGACTATAAGGTGACAGAGTTATCTTTAGATTTTATTAAAAATCTCACTGAGGATCCACTTTTTCGCAATCAGGCGTTAAAACTGACTTTTTGTGGAGGGCAAGGGGATCCCATATACAACAGCCAGTTTTTGCAGATTATCGAACATTTGAAAATGGAATTTCCTCAAATACTGATCACCATAGTGACCAATGGGTCTCATCGCAAAACTGACTGGTGGCGCCGATTGGGGGGATTGCTGACTGCCGGGGATGATATTACTTTTTCTTTAGATGGGTGGGATCAAGCTTCCAATGAAAAGTACCGAGTGGGGAGTGATTGGCAAAGCATTCTTGCTGCGATTGAAGTCCTTAGGGGACGAGAGGCGATGTTGATTTGGAATGCTATCTATTTTCGTTTTAATCAAAATGAAATTGAAAGGATGAGTCGCTTGGCAGAGGACTTAGGCTTTGATGGTTTTCGCCTCACTAAAAGTCACCTTTTTGGCAGCCATGGTCATCAACAGTATATGGATCCCGAGTTGGGTTATGATCCTTTGGAGCCAGATGAAACACTGGTTTCTCAGTGGGGAAAAACAGAGAAGTCAAAAATTTGGTTTACTAAAGGGAGTGAACGCTTTCAAAATTTTAACAAAAAATACGCTTCCTTTAATGCCATGAAAAAAGAACTTACGGATGGCCTCAGGGCTAAGCAGAGTGCTTACCGGTTACTTCCGAATTGTTTGATAGGTTTTCGTGGATGTTATGTCGATGCTGAAGGCTATTTTTATCCTTGTAGTTGGGTGAGCCATCCCCAATCGGATAAAGCCAGACATTTTTTCAAGAATGAGTTTTTCCCAGTTCATCAGAAGGAACTGAACTTGCACCATCATAGCCTGAGTGAAGTCTTAGACATCAAGGCCTGGGATGAATTGACTTCCACGTGGTTTCCCCAGGGCCCTGAGCCTTTTATCGAGTGCCAGAGAAAATGTCATAAAGAGGTGTTTCCCGATGTCCCTTGAGCAGAGTTCTATTTTTATGACAGGTGGCTCAAAGGGCTTTAGTCGACTTTTGTGGGACTGTCTTCCTAGGCAAAAGAAATCTTTTTGTCGTGCAACGGGATACGACCTGAAGCGGGATGAAGATATTGTCAAAATGGCTCAGGAAAGCCTCAATTGCGATATTTTTATAAACTACACCCACGTGGATTTTCAACAGACGGAACTTCTCTATCAAGTTTTTGCCAATTGGAAACAGAAGGGGAAAAAGGGCCTAATAGTTAATATTGGCTCCTTTGCCACTTATGAAGTCAAACCAGAAGTTAAACTCTGGGTGGCCTCAAAATATAGCTTAGATGTCGCTAACCAGCAGTGTTGCAAGGAGGCCATCGGTGAAAAACTTCCTTTTAGGGTTTGCTTGCTCAAGTTAGGTTTTCTTTCGGCCCCAGAAAACCAGGATAAACCTCACTGGGATGGGCGGGGGCATAGCCCTGAACAAATCATAGAAGCTTTGCAGCTTGTTTTTCAGAGCTCTCAAGCCATCGACGAGATAGTGATTCGTCCGTCTTAACTGTCTCGATTTGAGACAGTTTTCTAAAGTCTAAACAAGAGGGTTACAATTATTGGCCTTTTGCAAAATCTATGGGCTGAGGAGCCCTTTATTTGTATCTCCCTGGCCTTGGAATTGCTTTTGTAGTGGCTAAGGAGAAAACCCTATGAAAGCCTTAGCGATTTTGATGAGCCTTATTTTAAGCCTTCCTGCATGGAGCCATGGACCACAGGGAAAGGTCATGACGGCATTTGAATTGAGTTCCAAGTTGAGCTCAGCTTGGGCCCAGCGCTTACCTAAAAATTTGCGCAACCAAGTCGTGCAAGTGCAGACGGCCAGCCAAAACCAGATTCGATTTTCTATCAAGGGTTTCCCCTTTGAGATGACCCGTTTACAAGGTGAAGATGCTGTCATGCAACTTAACGATAAGAAGTTTTACCCTTCTGATTTTCGCAGCCCCACAGCTCTTTTAAAAAGTCTAAAACGCAAGGTGGGTGCGAACCACTACTCTCTTTTTGATTGGTTTTTACCTAGAGCCCAGGCTCGTCAAGTTGTATTAGACCTTACGGATGCTCAGATTATTCAATTACAACAAAAGGGTTATAATGTGCAATCCTATCAGCCGACGATGACCCTTGCACAAATGCAAAACCTTTATAGCCCAACAACGATGAATGCCTTAGTGGCGATGGTTGCGAATTTTATGGGTGGAGCGAATGCTCTTGGTCAGAACCCAGCCTTTGCCGCCGCTCTTGGTTTTGATCCGAACACTTATCAATATGTCCAACCGTGGCGACCAGCCGGTCAAACGGCCCCTACAATCCAGCCACTGAAGTTTACCAGTGGAGTGAGCACTCACTGATTGTTGAGAAAACGGGGTCTATGACTGACGAAAATTGTCAGAAAGGACTGGTTTCGACACTGCATAAGCCTCGATAAAGCTTTTGTTTTCGCTCATGATGGCCTCAATTTTGCATTTTCATAAGTGAATTTTAAAAAATAGAGGACAACATGTTGAAAATTTCAAGATTGGAAACTCGTTTTCAGGAGATTATCTTTTTACTCACGATCACCTTCGCCTTGAGTATCACGGTCGGTGGCCTTTCTTATCTCACCATGAGTGAACAGGGCTTTTTGACGGTCGCAGGCCAAAGTGGGTCTTCAATGGTGAAGTCTGGATTTTCCCTCTTTGGTTATAGCTATTTCTTCATTGTGCTTTTTGTACTCCACATGGGACATCTAGCATTAGGTACAGCTCATCATGTTCGCGATTTAGCTCGCAGCCTTCCTATTTATCTTAAAAGTTTTTGTGTTTACTTTATTGTTCTTTTGTTAATTTCTAGCTTTTTGACAGTCCTTGCTAGCTACAATATGTGGGAAACCAAAAATCTATTAATGTACGGTCATGGTGGCTGGTTTGGAGCTACACTGGGTGGCTTTTTATTCAAAAGTTTTGGTCTTTTTGGCGCCTTTGTTGTTTTATTTTCTTTGACTTCGATCATTGGCATTTCTGCTGGTTATATGGAAATCGTTCATTCCTTTTATGTGATGAAAGATATTCTTGGCGAAATCTTTGAAAAGATTATTGATCAAGGTCCGAATATGGCAAAAAACCTGGGGCACAAAGTGGTTGAATTCATGGACCAAAAGCCTCAATATGCCACAGCTGCGGCTCGCATTGCTACTCCCGCCCCTAAACCGCAACGCCGGTTGAATCCTCACATGCCAGGATTGCATCAGGGCGGCCGACTCGCGACGGATCATTATCATATATTCAGAGAGCCCCTCATTGAAGAAAGCAAAGAAGAGGTGGCTAAACATCTTGTTGAAGAAACTTTGGAAAGAGCCCAACAACACGAGTTGATCAGCGAAACAGTCCCTGCCGCCCAAGCTTTAACTCCTGCTGTTGAAATTCAGCATCAGGAACCCATTGTTGAGAAGCCTAAAAAGCGCGCTTCAAGAAAAAAGAAAGCCCAGGTTGAAGAGGCCTCTGTTGTTAAGGAAGAGCCTGCTCCGGTCGAGGCGAAAGCCAATAGCGAAGATGAAATTGAGGAAGTGGAAATTCAAGCCTGGACAAAGCGTTACTCAAAGATTCCATTGAGTCTTTTAGAAAAAGCAGAAAAGCGCAGTAAAAAAAGCCAAAAAGAAATCGACGAAATTTGTGCTTTGTTAACTGACCGCTTAGAGAGCTTTGGCATTCGTGGTGAGATCATTAAAGCCCACCAAGGGGTGACTTTGACTATGTTTGAATTTCAACCCGCTGCTGGGATGAAATTGAGCAAAATTCAAAGTCTCAGTGATGACTTGGCTCTTGTTTTAGGCGCCAAAGCCATTCGCATTTTGACTCCTATCCCTGGTAAAATGACCGTAGGAATTGAAGTTCCTAATAAAGAAGTGGGCTTGCTTCGCTTTTCAGAACTTGTCGATGCCTGCATGAAAAAGAAAAATCAAGAACTTCCCATCCCCTTAGGCATTGACGTTTATAATAATGTGCATGTGAATGATCTAGCAAAAATGCCACATATTTTAGTTTCTGGTACCACAGGCTCTGGGAAAAGTGTTTTTATGAACTCTTTGATTTCGGGTCTTTTGTTTCACAAATCACCGAAAGAGCTTCGCTTTTTGATGATCGACCCAAAGATGATTGAGCTCAGTCCTTACAATGGTATCCCCCACCTGTTAAAGCCAGTGGTGACTGATGTTGTAGAAGCCAAAAACCTATTGGTCTGGGCGGAAAGAGAAATGGATAAGCGCTATCAGATTTTCTCTGATATGCAGGCCAAGAACATAGTTTCTTTTAATGAAGCGGTGAAAAAAGGCTCCAAACGCGCTATTGAAGGTCGCTTAGGTCGTAAGATCGAGTGGTCCTTTCAAGAAATGCCTTATATTGTGATTGTGATTGATGAACTCGCTGATTTAATGCTCACTCAAGGCAAAGACGTGGAACGACCCATCACTCGCATTGCGCAAAAAGCCAGAGCCGCCGGCATTCACTTAGTTATGGCGACTCAGCGTCCTTCATCAGACATTGTGACAGGTCTTATTAAAACCAATTTCCCTACACGAGTTTCATTTAAAGTGTCATCGAGCATTGATTCAAGAACCATTTTGGATCAGCCAGGGGCGGAAAAACTTCTGGGCAACGGTGACATGCTTTATATGGCTCAAGGTAAAGCGATCGAGCGTTTGCAGGGAAGTTTTATGACTGAAGAAGAAGTGAAGAAGGTCGTGCGTGCTGTCACTGCCCAAGGTGGTTCCAGTAAGGCCAGCACCACTCGCTCTCGTCGCGGTCGCAAAAAAACCGAATAGAAATTAACTGTGCTCTTTTTCTAATGGAACTTTTGCCAAGAGAACCATTCCGATGATGAAGAGCACCAGAATGGCCAATAGAGAAAGTCTTGGTGAATGAAACATAAGACTTGTGAGCCCAACTAAGAAGGGTCCAAGCACGGCCGAAAATTTTCCAAACATATTGTAAAAGCCGTAGTATTCAGCAGCGTGCTCATGGGGGATCATTTGCCCAAACAGAGATCGACTCAGCGCCTGTACGCCCCCTTGCACCAGTCCCAGGGCTGTGGCGAGGATAAAGAAGTGGGTGGGGGTTTGGATGAAGGCTCCGACCGAGCACACGAGACAATAGACGAAAAGCCCTAAAAAGATCCCTTTGCGGGTTCCGATCTTATGGGCCAGGTAGCTCATGGCAATGGTGGCAGGAAAACCGACAAATTGGACGAGCACGATGGCTTTAATGAGGTCGGAGGATTCCATGCCAATGGAAAGGGCAAAATCCACGGCCATTTTGTAAATAGTATGAACACCATCAATATAAAAAAAGTAAGCGATCAAAAAAATAAAAATAGCCTTGTTTTCGCGAACCTTACTGAGTGTTTTTAAAACTTCGCGCACACCAGAAAGGGCGTCCTGCCCATTGGGGGTTGCTTTGACTTCGCGCACATAAATGATGAGGGGGATGGTAAAGACAAGCCACCAGACTCCCACACTGAGGAAAGCCCATCTGACACCTTCTGCAGGACTCTCAAGGCCAAACATAGCAGGTTGGGTGACCATCATAGCATTGACGACAACAAGGAGGCCTCCGCCCAAATAGCCCAAGCCATAGCCTAGGCCAGACACCACATTGTAGTGTTTGCTATCAGTCACTGAGACGAGAAGAGAGTCATAAAAAAGGTTGCCACCAGTAAAGCCTAGCCAGGATAGTCCGTAGACGAGCAGGGCTCCCTGCCACTGTCCTTGGGGAATAAAAAAGAAAAGTCCACAACAGCAGGCTCCAAATAAGGCGAAGGCCACTAAGCCCCGTTTTTGCCAGCCTTTGATGTCACCAATGCTGCCTAAAAAGGGAGCAACCATTGCAAACAAAAGTGCGGCAATGGACATGGTTGTGCCCAGATAAAAGGTGCTCTCCGTCGCCTCTAGACCAGCGCTCCAGTATTTTTTGTAAAAGATGGGGAAGAAGGCGGCAACGACGGTGGTGGCAAATGCCGAGTTCCCCCAATCGTACATGGCCCACGAAATCACCGGTCGAGACATCCATTTTTTCATGAAGACTTCCTACCAGCTTTTTACAAAGAGTCATGAAAATGGATGATGGGCGACGCGTTAGTTGATGAAATCCAAAAAAAAGGGGGTGAGAATGGGGCGAATATTAAAAGGAGAGTGCTTCTATGAAAAGATTCACGATGATTACTATTGCTGTCAGTTTTGCTGCTTTGACGGCTTGTAATAAAATGCAAAATGCAGCGAAACCATCTTTAAGTTCTGATGACGATAAAACAGTTTACGCCATTGGTGTGGACATGGGTTCTAAGCTTAAGACTCTTCAACTTAGCAGCAATGAAATGAATATCCTTAAAATGGGTATCGATGAAGGCGCTGCTGGAACTGAGCCTAAAGTGGATATGAAAACCCAAATCATGAAAGTGGGCGACCTTCTAAGAACTCGCGCACAAAAGTTTGCTGAAAAAGAAAAAGAGGCTGCCTCAACATTCTTAGCCAACGCTGAGAAAGCAAAAGGTGCAACGAAAACAGAAACAGGTCTTATCTTTGTAGAAACGGAAGCCGGTTCTGGTGATAGCCCCACTCCTGCTGATCGTGTGAAGGTGAACTATCATGGTACACTTCGCGACGGTACAGTCTTTGACTCCACCCGAGAGCGTGGACAGCCAGCCACTTTCCGTTTAGATCGCGTGATCAAGTGTTGGACAGAAGGTGTACAAAAAATGAAAGCCGGCGGAAAAGCTGAGCTTTACTGTCCTGCTGAAATCGCTTATGGCGATCGTGGTGCTCCACCAAAAATTCCCCCAGGTGCGGCTCTTAAGTTTGAAGTGGAACTCCTTGAAGTTGTTAAAGGTGACACTCCTCAAGCCGCAAAGCCTTCAGATAAAGCTAAAAAGACTAACTAAGTCGTAAGCTTTTCAATTCGAAATAAAAAAAGCTCTCTTTCGAGAGCTTTTTTTTACTTTACCGGATATCCGATATACCTGGATCCTCGTATACTTGATATCCGGTATTGTAGGAGTTAGTCGGGGTATTTTATTTTTAGGGTAGGGGTCGTGGGCTTTGCGCAACAAGTGAGGATTTCCCCTGAAGCGATTTCATCCTCAGTGAGAGCGTCGGCATCTTCCATTTGCACTTCGCCTTCAAGCACTGTGGCTTGGCAAGAGTTGCAAGTTCCAGACATGCAAGCATAAGGAGCATCAATGCCATTGCGGAGGGCTCCATCTAAAATGGTCTCGTCATCATCCATTTCAAATTCGTGGACATCGCCGTAGAGTTCTAGGGTCACTTTTTTCATGTTTTAGACTCACCTTTAAAATCCAATTTATAAAAGATCTCGCTATTAAATGCACCCCGTTAATAGAATAACAAGGTGCATTTGTCAGCAAATTTGAGGATGTTGGGCCCATGGCTCAATCCGTGATGTATTTGTTAATCTCTACCACATTATTCTCCTTGATTAATGTGGGTGTGAAATGGATCGACCATTTGCCGGCGTCCGAGATCGTGGTCTTTCGCGGAAGCCTTTCGCTTTTAATCTGTTACCTGCTCATTAAAAAAAAGGGAATCCCTCTCTTAGGGAAAAATCGCAAAATTTTATTTTTGAGGGGTTTTTTTGGAACTTTAGCCCTGTTCTCACTTTTTATTTGCCTGCAAAAAATCCCTCTGGCTGTAGCGACGACACTCATTAATCTGTCACCAATTCTTACTGTGGTGATCTCGCAAATTTTTCTCAAAGAGAAAGCTCATCCCATTCAATGGGGTTTTTTGCTCCTCTCCTTTTTAGGAGTCTATCTCGCCAGGGGTGGAGTCGAGCCAGTGCCAATGGAGTGGATTGTTTTGGGCTTTTTTGCGGCTCTGTTTGCGGGGGCCGCCTACACTTGTGTCCGGCAATTGCGTTTGAGTGAAGACCCCTTGGTGGTGATCATGTACTTTCCCCTCGTCACGATTCCTATGATCAGTCCAGTGATGGTTTATGAGTGGGTGACGCCGAAAAACTGGGACTGGGCTGTTCTCGTTGGGATTGGGCTTCTGACCCAAGTGGCTCAATATTTTATGACTCTGGCCTACCAAAGGGAGAAGGCCGCCAAAATTATGGTGTTTAATTATGCGGGCCTTCTTTGGGCGGTGCTGTGGGGCTGGTTGTTTTTCCATGAAAGCCTAGAGCCCGTACAGATACTGGGAATCACGATTGTTTTGAGCTGCCTTCTTGGCAATTATTTTGTGTCACGAAAAGCTTAAGAGGCTTGGACTCTCGAGGCCTTAGGTTTAAACTGAAGCATGGCTTATTTAACGCCCACTAAAAAAAGACAGCTATTTTCTGAATTGAGTTTTCAATTCAGTCGCAGTTCTGGTCCTGGTGGACAAAAGGTGAACAAAAGTGAAACCCAAGTGGAGTTGCGTTGGCCCTTAGAGGATTCTTTAGCTTTTAATGAGCAAGAGAAGCTGCGAATTCGCCGCAAATTGGATAAGCGCCTAACCAAAGAGGGTGAGTTGGTTTTGACTCGAGAAACCTTTCGTAATCGTGAGCAGAATAAAAAAGCCTGTGTGGATGGTTTTTTTACAATCCTTGAGCAAGCTTTGCATGTTCCTAAAAAAAGAAAACCAACAAAGCCGACCAAATCATCTATTGAAAAACGACTCAATGTTAAAAAACGTCAGGGTGAAAAAAAATCTCTGCGAAAAAAGGTCGAGGACTGAGGAGGATTAGGGATTCAGGCTTTTTTCATGGGTCAGCTATGGTAGAATAATTTTATGAAAGTTGTTTTATTATGTTTCGCTTTTTTGTGGATAACTTCTTGTGCTGAAAATCAGGTGAAGCCTGTACATCAGGTGACTTGTAAGTACTGGCTACAAAAATGTCATCTCAAGGCCAGTCATCGTTGTGATCGATCCGCCTATACAGTGATCAGTAGTGTGAGGACCGAGAAAATCGGTGGTCCTCAGGGGCGCTATAAAGAATTCATTATGCGTTTCACTTGCCGTTGATTTCTATTTTTTCAATCACGAGGTCAAAGCTTGAACCCGTATCATCACCATCGGCACCAATCCAAAGGGCGAGTCCTTCAACGGGAGGATCAAAACTCTTTTCAATAGTGATCTCACCTTTGTCGTTGGGCATGGTCACGTAGGTCTCGTGAATCAAGTCACTCAGTGGATGTTTGCGGGACTGGCCGATTAATTTTTTTTGATTTGTAGCAACGATATAGTTGATGCCTTTTACGCCAATGCCTTCTGGAGCCAAACTATGGAGTTTTAAAACCCAGGCTGGAGCCACTTGGCGTTGAAACCAATTCAAACGTTGGTCGCCTTTTTCAACAATGCCTAAACGAAAAGGGAAATCGTCAAAGCCTTTGTGCCCTTGAGTTTTGCCAGAGGGGATTTGAATGCCTCCGCCACTGACTTTGGCTTTGGCTGAAATTTTGTGGATTTTCATGGGTTCTGGTAAAGGGAAAAAAGTCGGACTAGAACTTTTTTTTACCTGAATTTCGAGACCCTGGTCGCTGAACACCAATTGGTTTTTAGGTATGCTTCTGTAAGCGAGATCTTGCCACGCGCCCTTTTGATTGAGGGGAACGATAAATCCTGCCAAGAGAAATGAGGAACTGATTTTTTTTAAAAGACTCATTGGCCTAAGGCTCCTTTGAGTTCGTCCAATTGAGCTAATGTCCACAGGCGGGTGGTCTTTAAGTCTAAATTGGGGTGGAACTGAATGCACCACTTCATGAAATCAATCTTCTTTTGTGCCTCTTCGGGAGCTTTTTCATGATTTTCCATAAAGCGATTAAGGTAGAGAATGGTTTTTCGTTTAAAATCACCATAGTCTTTAACGGAAATGCCCTGAACGGCCATTTTTAAGTCTTCAATAGTATTTATTGTCTGCATATTTCCCTCTACAATTTTCACAATCTGCCACGGCTCACCGCAAAAAGGCAAGAGAAGCAATGTGACAAAGTGCAGGTTTCAACCATTTCAAGGTATAAGAGAGTCCCATACAAGGAGGCCCCATGAGGTTCATTTCCCCGCTCATCGTATTTATTTTATCAGCCATGTTGGTGTCCTGTGCCAACCCCAGCAAAAAATATCCTGGGAAAACCGAAGGGGAGCGTTTGAATGCCTTTTTTGAAGCCACCTTTCAAGAGGGTATTGAGCGTTCTCCCATGGCGATGACTTATTTGGGGATTCCAAAAAGACAAGACGAACTGGACGATTTTTCGGAAGCTTTTGCAAAAGAGTCCCATGAACTGCAAAAAAAGTATTTAAAAGTTTTGCACTCTTTTGATTACGATCAGCTCTCGCCTCAGGATCAACTGAGCTATACGCTTTTTGAAAAGCAGCTCGAAGACGGTATTGAAGGTTGGAAATGGAAAGATTATCACTATCCAGTTAATCAAATGCACGGCATTCACTCTGGGCTTCCGAGCATGATGATGAACATGCATAGAATTGCTAATAAAAAAGATGCGGAAAACTACATCTCTCGACTGAATCAGTACCAGAGACTTTTTGGTCAAGTGATCACCAAGATGATGAGAGCCGAAGCAGCAGGAGTGGTGCCTCCCAAGTTCGTTTATCCAAAAGTATTGCAGGATTCAAAAAATCTGATCACGGGTCGGCCTTTTACAAAAACGCAGACGGACTCACCCTTGTTGTCTGATTTTAAACGCAAGGTGGGCGAGCTCAAAATCACTAAAAATGAGAAGACTCATTTGACCAAAGAGGCAGAAAAGGCTCTAAAGACTTCGGTGGGCCCAGCTTACCAGGAGCTTATTGCCTTTTTGCAGAAGCAGGAAAAACGAGCCACCACCGACGATGGCGCCTGGAAGTTTCCTAAAGGAGATGAGTTTTATCAATATCGCCTAAGGATGATGACCACCACAAATTATAGCCCAGAGAAAATCCATCAGATGGGACTTGATAATGTAAAACGCATTCACGATGAGATGCGAGCGATTCAAAAAAAGGTGGGGTTTAAAGGGAGTTTGCAAGATTTCTTTAAACACATGCAGACGAGTAAAAAGTTTTTCTTTTCAGATAACAAAAAAGGACGGCAGGCTTATTTGAAATTGGCCACCAATTTGATCAACACCATGCGCACCCGTCTTGATAAGCTGTTCATTACTAAGCCAAAAGCAGCCATTGAAGTGAAAGCCGTGGAGCCCTACCGTGAAAAGTCTGCTGGCATGGCTTTTTACAATGGTCCATCTGAAGATGGGAAAAGACCAGGGACTTACTATGTTAACCTTTCCAATATTAAAGCCCTACCGAAGTGGGAAGCGGAAGCCTTAGCTTATCATGAGGGGATTCCTGGGCACCATATGCAGATTTCCATCGCCAAAGAGATGGAAGCTCTACCGAGTTTTCGCCGCCACGGTCATTTTACTGCCTACACTGAAGGATGGGGGCTTTATTCAGAGCGAGTTCCTAAAGAAATTGGTTTTTATAAAGATCCCTACTCCGATTTTGGCAGGCTTTCCATGGAGCTTGTGCGTGCTTGTCGCTTAGTTGTGGACTCAGGTATTCACCATAAAAAGTGGACGCGCGAGCAAGCGATTGCCTATTTGGATAAAAACACTCCGGGAGATCATGACGATAATGTTCGTCAAATTAATCGCTATGTGGTGACACCGGGACAGGCTACTGCCTACATGGTGGGGATGTTAAAAATTGTGGAGCTTAAAAAGATGGCGCAAAATGAGTTGGGTCAAAAGTTTGATATCCGCAAGTTCCATGACCGCATTCTCACTAGTGGTGCCGTGCCTTTAGATGTTCTTGAAGAACTCATCAAAAATTATATTCGTGAAGAAAAGCAAAACTCAAAAACCGTAGCGCTTGAGGCCTAGAATCGATAAGGCTGCCGCGACGAGGGAAAGAATCGCCATAGCCAGCAGTAGGCTCTCTGCCTGCTGCTGCTGATCAAGGATCCAGCCAAACAAAAAGGGACTTGCCGCCGTGGACATAACCATGATGGTGGCAAAAGAGCTCTTGATAGCTCCTAAGTGCCGGGTTCCATAAAGTTCTGGCCAAATTGCGGATTTGATAGGGGCGCCACTCCCTACCGTGATGCCAAATCCGATAAAACAAAGGGCTGGAATCCAAGAGTAGGAGAGCAAAGACATTCCTAAAAAGCCAATGGTCAGGGGAATTTGGTAATAGGGGTAAAGCCTCCTCGCGGTGTAGCGATCCACTAAGGGCCCGGCAAGGAAAGCGGTAAAAAAACGCCCTAAGGCAAAAAAGCTAAGGCCTGAGGCAATAATGCTTAAACTCCAACCTTTAAACTCCCCAATCGCCGCTTGATGAAATAACAAACCAGTCAGTGAAAATGGGGGCATTAAAAATTGGATCAGCAATAAATAGATCAATGGGTGAGAGTAGACTTGCTTGCGCGTCCACTGCCGACGTCCGCGATCTTGGCTTTGAGTTTCGATCTCTTCTTCGCGTCTGGGGAAATTGAATTCAGGAATATTTTTAGTGAGCCAATAGCTGAGGGGTAAGAGAGTGAATGCAGCGATCAAAGCCAGACTCCAGCTGAGGCTTTGCCAAGAGATAAAACCCAAAATGTAGGCGCATAAGGGGGTAATGAGGCCCTCATAAATGGGAAATCCGCTAAAGGCTAAAGAGAGAGCCTTTCCTCTTTGCTCTTCAAAATAACGAGCCATGGTGGTGGCAGCAATATGGGAGCTCAGTCCTTGGCCAAAAAGTCTTAAGCCAAAAAGGGCAAGGCAAAGAATGACTAGGTTTTGGAAGCTTGCCAGCAAAACCTCACAAAGGATAAGCCCCATAGCAATGGCCACCCCAAACCAGCGCGCATCTTTTTTATCGATGAGGGGGCCTACCCAGGGAAGAATGATTCCGCTAGCCAGGGTGACCAGGGAATAGATCAAGCCGTAATCGGTGTTGCTGAGCTGATAAATCTCTTTAAAGAAGGGGTTAAATAAAGAAATGAAATGAGTTTGCCCGTAACCAGAAAAAAAGCAAAAGATTAGGCCAAAACCGAGAGTGCGGGGATGGGTTTTCAGTAGCTGCCAATAACCTTTCATCCCTATGACCTCCTGCTTCGCTGAGAGCGGCTTTTCCTATTTACGCCGTGGGGTTGGAGGTGGCAATAAAACTTGCCATGTGCTGCATAAGAGCTTGTGTCCCTTTCGCCATGGGGTGATAAGAAAGAAAAAGGGGCAACTATGCAGTATCAATCCGGTTTTGCAAATCATTTTGAAAGCGAAGCGGTGGCAGGAAGCCTGCCCCAGGGGCAAAATAGCCCGAAGAAGCCATTGCAGGGGCTTTATCCAGAGCAGCTTTCGGGCTCAGCATTCACTGTCGATCGCAGCAAAAACTTGAGATCCTGGCTATACCGTATTCGCCCCTCGGTGGTTCACCAACCCTATGAAAGCTACGAACACCAAACCTGGAATAGTTTGGTCGCCCACTCGGAAGAAACCAACCCCCAACAGCTGCGCTGGAAACCTTTGCCTGAACCTAAAAAGAATTTGGATTTTATTGATGGTGTGTTCACCATGGCGGCCACCCAAGAAAAGCCAGGGGTCGCAGTCCATCATTATCTTTGTAATCAGGGCATGGGGAAAAAGTTTTTTTACAATGCTGATGGTGAGTTGATCTTGATCCCAAGCCAGGGGGCTTTGCAGATCCAAACGGAAATGGGTGTTTTAGAAATTGAGCCGCAAGAGATTGCGGTGATTCCGAGAGGTATTAAATTTCAAATCAACCCCAAGCAGGCGGGATGGTGTCGGGGCTATCTTGGTGAAAATACGGGGGCTCCTTTGACCCTTCCCAGCCTTGGGCCGCTGGGCGCGAATGCTCTCGCCAATCCAAGAGATTTTTTATATCCGGTGGCTGACTATCATGAGGGTCAGGGTGACTATCAAGTGGTGGTCAAATTTAGCCATAGTTTTTGGCAAATGCCTCTCAAACATCATCCTCTGGATGTCGTGGCTTGGCATGGAAACTATGCTCCCTATAAATACGACTTGCGCAAGTTTAATACTATGGGGACGGTCTCCTACGATCATCCTGATCCATCGATTTACACTGTTTTGACTTCTCCGTCTTTTTCACCGGGTGTTGCAAATCTCGATTTTGTGATTTTCCCTCCTCGTTGGTTGGTGGGGGAGAATACATTTCGCCCACCCTATTACCATCGCAACATCATGAGTGAATATATGGGTCTTATCCATGGCGTGTATGATGCCAAACAGGAAGGTTTTGTTCCGGGCGGGGCGAGTTTGCACAATTGTATGAGCGCCCATGGTCCCGATGCCGAGACCTTTGCCAAGGCCATTGAAAACAGTGAGTCTCCTCAGAAGATTGAAGACACCATGGCATTTATGTTTGAAACCTGTCATATCTATCATCCCACTCATCTGGCCTTATCGTCCTCGGCTCTAGATCGAGATTATTGGGGTTGTTGGCAAAACCTAAAGTCATACTTTAACAAGGGGTAAGGATGGGGCGTATTTGGTTACTCTGGGGTTGCATTTTTGGACTTCTCACTGTGGCGTTAGGTGCCTTTGGTGCCCACAGTTTTCAGTCCTTTTTATCTGCTGAACAAATGACCACTTTGCACACGGCAAATCAGTATTTAGCTTATCATAGCTTTGCATTGCTAACCTTGGGGCTGTGGAGCCATTGGGAAAAATGGGCTTCTAGTTTCTTGCCTGGAATTTGTTTTGTCCTTGGTGTGGTCCTTTTTTCAGGCAGTCTTTATGTCTACGTTTTTTTGGGGCTGCGTTGGGTTGCTTTTATCACTCCCGTAGGAGGAAGCTTGTTTATCTTGGGATGGATTCTCTTTGCCGTTTCCGTTGTGCGCACCAAAAACTCTATTGTGTGACCTTTTTTGGTAGCATCGCCGCGCATTATTTTTAGAGTCAAGGCCTTTGCATTCTCTTTTCCCCTCGTTAGAATAAATTGTCCTAAGGAGGGGGCTTGGTGGAACCCATCGTATTGGTTGGCAGCGGTGTTAACCACTATCATTTTATCAAAAATTTAAGCCCTGAAGAAACCAGGTCCTTTGTCTTCATATCCCAAGAGGAAAAAGCCATTCATCCTGACTGGATACCAGCCGTGATGGCAAGAGAGATTTCTTTAGAGCAGGCCCAACTGGATTTCTACAAAGCTTGCCAGAGACAGGGAGTGGAGTGGATTGAGGATCGGGTGATCCAGCTCAGTCGAGAAGATAAATCTCTTTACCTAGAAAGCTATGGAAAGCTCAGCTATTCAAGGATCTCCATCGAGTTTGAGCCGGTATCGGCTTTGCCATTTTTTCAGGGAGGGGCTCACCAGCATTTGATTTCTCTATACCCCTTACAGCCCTTTTTAAAAAAGATGGAAGCTTTTTTTCAAGAGGTAAAAAACCACTGCCCTCGAGAGGTTCGTGTGGTTCTGTCGGGCTGCAATCAGCGCAACCTGAGTGTTGCCTTTGCAATGTTATCGCGGCTCAAGCCTTATTGCCCGCGAGCAGAAGTGGTTATGATCAGTGAGGACGCCGATGCCTTTAGGGACATTCCGATCTATCAAAGAAAGCCTCTATTGAAAATGTTGAAAAATTTGGGTTTAAGAGTTTTGTCGGAAAAATCAGTAGAAAAGATCCAAGGTCATGATTTGCATTTTTCTGACACCACTCATCTGGATTTTGATATTTTTATTGCCGGCGAGAATTTTCGCCCTAAGCAGACGATAGCACCCATCATCAACAGCAAAGACCACCGTGTGCAGGTAAAAGAGAGTTTGCAACACTTTCGCGATCCTAGTCTTTTTGTCCACGGTCCCTGTGTTCGTTTAACTGACCACCGAGCCTTGCTCAGTTGGCAAGAACAAGTTGAAGTTTTAGGTGAAAATCTTTTGCGTGAAGATGAAGACGACCCAGTGATTGATTACAGGTCTCGTGCGGAAAACTTTCAGCCAATGATCGTTGAGGCGGGTCGAGCTCTTGGCTTTCGCGGACCATTTCCTTCCGTGAATGAAAAATTTCACAAGCAATGGAAGCAAAATTTGTCTAAAGATCGCAGAGAAACTTTGCACATAGCGGTCAATTCGCTGGCTCAGCAAAAAGCGGACCGGGCGTGGGCCTACCAAGTGAATCATATGAGCCGTCCATGGAGTGGTTCCTTTTCAAAGCAAGCTTCAATAAGTGATCGCAAAATGGTGTCTTTTCGAGGTTTTGATTGGTGGGGCGGGTATGCGCAGTCGGCAAAACAGATTGTGCAAATGACCCTTTTAAAGGCTCTTGCAAAAGGTGTTCGCCCCGAGCATTTTCGCTTTCTTTTGGAACTACCACCCGTCGAGGATGGTCAGCTTCAGCATGTCCTTGAGTCCACTTACCGTGGCATCGAGCAGGTTCTCGACCCTTTAGGTGTAGAGATGGATGGCGGCGAGACCTTAAATGGAGACCAATGGCGTTTATTTTCTACTCTCGACGGGACTCATAGCCGGCGGGGAGAACCATCCTTTGAGGTGGGAGACTATGTTCTCATCACACGACCTTTGGGGTTTGGTTGGCTGTGGGCGGGTCGGTTTGCCGATTCCTTTGATGGAGAGTGGATCACCCAGGTGACCAAGAAACCCTTTCTACCTTCTTTTGATGCTTTTTATACTTGGGCTCATCGCTGGCAACCCTCAGCGATTGTCTTTAATGATGAGTGGGGTTTTCTGTATCATAGTTTGCAAAGGGTGCCTGCCGATGGACAGCTTATGATTAACTTCCGCGAGGTTCCGCGCTGGCTAGGTGTTGACGAAGTGGTGAAGAGTGGGGTGAATCATCCCGCATTGGACAGTAATTGGAATCGGGTGGCTGCTGAGTTGGCCTTTTCTCGTGAAGAAGTTTCAAAATCCAACAGTGTGCTTTGGGATCCCTTGAGCCAAGGGAGTTTAGTCATTGGAGTGAAGGCTGCGGAATGGCAGGGGGCGCTTCAAGATTTACAAAAATTGGGTTTTGAAAAAGCCTCGCTCATTGGTTGCGTTCAAGCTAAGAAAAGTGCTAATAAGATCATTCTTTCGGACTGGGCGGCATTGTGATTAGAGAGCAGGCGCAAGAGCTTAACATTTTACAAAATCCCGTGGATCTTGACTTAGGAGAAATTTTCCATCTTAGATATGGGCCACTGGATCTTTATCTTGAGCGTGCAGAGAGCCAGTTGCGTTTGCGTTGGATGACTTCTCAAGATTTCATGGATTCTTCGTTTGAGTATCAGCTTCCTTTTAAAGGGATGTTTCCCGAAAACCTACTGTCGGAAAAACGTTTCGCTTTCACGGGCAAAATCCCGCCATTAAAAATTTTGCCCTGTTTAGGGGAAAAGCCATTTGTGGCAAGACCGGAAACTCCATTTATGATTTTGCCAGGAGAGAAGACCTCTATCTATTTAAGCACGCCAATGAGTCTAAGAATTATGGATAATCAAAGTCATCAAATTATTGATGAGCTACCTGTGATTGAGCGAACGAAGACTTGGTTTGGTGATTCTTTCACCAGCGGGCAACTTTGTTTTTTTACTCATATTCACGCCGCTCTTAAAGAGGACGAACTGCCTTTTCGCCCCCATCGCGCTCTCACTTTGGTGACTATTGAGAACCGATCTAAAAAGACCATTCAAATTAAACGATTAAAAATTCCAGCTCCTTATCTCACCTTGTACCAAGAAGAGCGTGGGGTGTTTGTCACTTCAACCCTCAACGTGAAGTGTGACATCAAAGGGAAAGTTAAAGAATTAAAGATTGTGCGGCCCAGCTTAGGGGACGGCAAAAATGTGCAAATCTTTCCGCCACGTGAGGCTTTACCGAGTTCTATTTTTAAATCTGTGACCGAGTTGATGAGGTAGTGTGAATATAATTAGTCAGGCCATATTTGATATTTTTTCAGGAATCCATTGGCAGCCATTACTCTCTGGATTTTTAGTGCTTTTGCTTGGTCAATTGGGAGTGAGAGGTCTGCAGTACTTGTTAGACCTTGTTCCTGGCGATGATACCAATCGGCAGAAGCGTTTTTTGATTCGTAAGCTCGTTATTTATACCACCTACCTTTTTATCATCCTCTTGTTTTTGCGGGTGATTGGGGCCGATTTTAAAATGGTATTGAGTGCGGCAGGTGTGCTGACTCTTGCCGTGGGTTTTGCGGCCCGCACCTCTATTTCTAACTTAATTAGCGGAGTCTTTTTAATCTTTGAGCGGCCCTTTGTAGTGGGTGATATTATCGAAGTAAACAATGTGGAAGGGGAAGTGGTCTCGATTGATTTGCTATCCATGACCATTCGAACCTTGGACAATTTAAAAGTGCGCCTCCCAAATGAGATTGTAGTTGGGCATCCCGTGAAAAATTATTCATATTTCCCCATTCGTCGCTTTGATATGACCCTGTATTTTCGCTATACGGAAAGTCTTACCAATATTCATAATTTGTTATTGAAAGTTGCGAAAGGAAACGAATATGCCCTTGAGGAGCCAGAACCCTATTTTCAGGTGAAAGCTTTTAAGGAAGACAGTATTGAAGTCATGTTTGCTGTGTGGAGCTCGGTGGAAGACTTTTATGAGTTTCAGTCCTCATTCAGCAAAGAAGTGCACAGGGCTTTTAAAAACTCTGGGATTGAGCAGCCTTTTCATTCAGTGGAAATGTTCCATAAGTCCCATCCTGGAGCCGAGAACCCTTAGTGACAGCAGACAAAGCCTTGATTTTTGATCAACACTTTTCTGAAATTTATGGAGAGCGCTGGCCACAGCTTCGTCAAGCCTTGTTGGCGAATGAGGTCAAAGTGGCAAGGATCAATGCTTTTTATAAAGAAGATCCCTCCTTACAATCTTTAGGGCCAGAGTGGGGATTGGGTAAAGAGCTTAGTGATCCGCCGGGTTGTCGTGAAATTTTTGAAAACTTTGATTTGAATCGCTTTACGACACCCATTTTGCCAGTTTATCGAATGGATCCGGCCAGCCTGTTCCCTGCCTTGGCTCTGGATGCGAAGCCCGGAGAAAGGGTTCTTGATATGTGTGCCGCGCCTGGCGGCAAAAGCTTAGTGGTGATTGAAGCTATGCAAGGCGAAGGTGAATTCACAGCCAATGAGTTAGCGGCCAAACGTCGCTTTCGCATGATGTCTGTTTTTAAAAGGTACCTCCCCAAAGACATTCGCGCCATGGTAAAGATCACCGGCAAGGATGGCTCGCGCATCGGACTTGGTAAGAAAGACTATTTTGATCGAATCCTGTTAGACGCTCCCTGCTCTGGGGAAAGGGGGGTGGTGCAAAAGGCCTCAGAGCTCGCGCAATGGAAGCCCAAGCGCACTAAGAGTTTTGCGATTCGCCAATATGCTTTGCTGTCCTCAGCGTTCATGGCTCTAAAGCCGGGGGGGCGATTGGTGTATTCCACCTGCTCGATTTCGCCTGCTGAAAATGATGGGGTGATTGATAAACTTTTTAAAAGGCATGAGGGACTGTTTGATGTGCTGGAAAGTCCTTTTGCCTTTGGCGAAAAAACCCAGCATGGCATTCAATTTTTACCAGATCAAGAGGGGTGGGGTCCTATATTTTATAGTATCCTTGAAAAACGGGCATAAAAAAACCGGCATGGACCTTTGCCGGTGTTTTTTTAAGATCTTGTTGGAAGCACTCTGTTTTAGTCTTTAACTTCGACGTCGGTGACCCAACCGTAACAACCATAGTTGAATCTCTCAAAATTGGGAAGGCGGTCATCAATAACAGTATAGAAGCCGCGACCGATATTGTAGTTCATGTTCATATTGGCCGCCCAGCAGTTGCCGAAAACCCGACCATCGCGAATGTCACACAGGTCAATATCTTCTTGGCTAGCATTGGTGTGAGAACCACTGACTCGAATCGTCTCCATGATACCATCCACATTTGCGTGTGGAATGTAGCATTGGATAGTGATCTCTTTCACTGTTTTTGCCTGAGCGAGGCTTGGCAGGACCATGGCAATAACAAGAGTGGATAATAGCGCGATTTTTTTCATAACAACCCCTTTAGAAAATATCCCTTAATTCAAACTGGTTATAAACGCTAGAGGGGAGTCTCTCAAGGGCCTCTGTAAAGCTTTCTTAACTGTCAAAGCGAGGGCGTCTAAAACCTATCCACTAGAGGAGATTAGATGTTTTTCAGCTGCAGAGGGCCTTCAAGGCGGCCATTGATGTATTGCTGCACTCTTGGATCGGGGTGGTTCTGGGTTTGTTCGGGAGACCCCAGATCGAGAACTTCTTCTTCAACCACCATAAAAATGCGCTCAGCGAGAGTGTAGGCAAACTCCATTTTGCTCGAGACGAAGATGAGGGTGGAATTGTATTTTTTCTTGAGGTCCCAGATGAGGTTGGCGACCTGGTCGCTTTGCACGGGGTCCTGCCCGGCCACTGGGTCATCGTAAAAGACGATTTTAGGGCTCAATGCTAAGGCCCTGGCGATGCCCAAGCGCTTTTGCATGCCTCCACTGAGCTCATAGGGGTATTTGTCCTTTTTTTCCCCTAAGTTCACCATGCCCAGAAGCTCTTCAGAGCGTTTGAGGATCTCACGCTCGCTCATCATGTGGTGTTCCCGCATGGGAAAGGCCACATTTTCAAGGAGGGTCATATTGTCGAAGAGGGCATCCCTTTGAAAGAGCATGCCGAGGCGGCTAGCCAGTTGGTGTTTTTCTTCAGATTCGAGGGCTCGCCAATCCTCTCCCTCAACCAGCACTTGGCCTGTGGAGGGTGGGATCACCCCTGCCATGGTCTTTAAAAGCACGGTCTTGCCGGATCCACTGGGCCCTATGATAGCGACGGACTGTCCTTGGGGGATGCTGAGATTGACCTTGGCAAAAATTTTCTTTTCGCCGAAGGCAACACTCACATTTTTTAATTCAATGACAGGAGTTTTATCCATTTCCCCTAGCCTAATACGCCCTTTGAGTCATGGCAAAATGTAAAAAAAATTTTTGATTTTGAAGGGTGTTTACAGAGTCGACAGCTCGAGCTGGCTGGGCTGTCTAATTTTTTTACGCTCTCGGTCCTCTCATTTTTAGGGGGATAAAAAGTGACGAATCACGCACCCCCTTAGACAATCCTTTTCACCAATTTTCAAAAACACTGCAAAAATAACAAACATTTTCCATTCTCAATTATTATTGTTTTTGTAACGACCGATGTTTTTGAGGAGGTTGAAAATGAAAATAAGTTCCCAATTGATTCTAGCTGTAGTCCTGATTTTCGGCCTGAGCTTTCCAGCGCAAGCGAAAAATAAATCCACCCAATACAAACCAACATACAAAGTGGAAAACTGCGACTGTTTAGGTTTCAGTGATGATATTCCAACTTTCCTTTCTGATTTACCCAATGCTCAAGGTGTTGAGATTTTCGGAGAAGGCAAAGATCCTAAAGAGGCCAACGAAAGAGCCCAAAATATGTGTGTAGAAACCTACCGCAACTTTGCAAGTACGGGCTATTTTGAAGACCACAAATCTGTGACTCGCACGGGTTGTAAGATGTATAAGAGCACACCGGATGGAGACTGGGTATCCATCTAAATTCATGGGTTGTTTCAAGGAAGACAGTAAGCCACTCTTAGGAGTGGCTTTTTTTTTTAAAAATTGGGAATCTCGTCGATGAGTTCAGGGTGATCGATAAACGGATTCCGTACATATTGTATTTGATAAATCTCCTCATGGCGTCTGGCTTCATCAAAATCCACCGGATCCATTTGATGCCATGAGCGCAGGTAAGATTCCTGTAAGTCATCAATCTTCATTTCGTAGCGAAGGGCAAAATAAAAGGTGGCGCGGGCGACATCCCCTTTCACCTCATCAGCAGGTTCAAACTGGGTGGCTTTAGAGTTGCCATTATTGCCAAGATAGGCCTTCCCGCAAACTTCAGAAATGGGGGAGTCGATTTCACCAAAAGGATGGTTGCCTCTTTGCGAGTTCACTCGGCTGGTCACGGGCAGTAGGTGGTGCAGGTCACCTTTCTGCAAATTTTTGGGAAATTTACCTGTGAAGCGACTTTGTGGCCAAACATGTTCCGCATTGACCACTTGATGACTCGGGATTTTCATGGGCCCCAAGCCATCTTTGCCAGGGAAGTCGTCATTGGTCAGGCGATTTTGACAGTAAGCCGTCAATATAGAGTATCCACTTTTAGAACTTTGCAAATAGAGGTGGCCAAAAAGTTCCTGGCGGGCCTGACTATAGCTCAAGGCTTTGTGGCGATAGCAGCGGGGGTTGTCCTTTAATTCACATCGATCCACCTTTATGTCTGGACCATTCTCTTGAGAAATATGATAAGCTGAGAGCGTGTAATGAAGTTCGCTACGCAAGTCACTTTCCCTTTCGGAGAGGCTTCCGTAATAGTCATTTGCACTTTCAGCAATGATGGGGGTGGGTTCACCCGCCAGGCTCATAGATTGTGTGAGTAGTAAAAGAACGACACTTAGAAACATTTCCCCTCCTTGGGAGTGCAGCCTTCGTCCGTGTTTTTGACTGCAGTTTCAAGTTTATGTTCACCGAACGAAAACTTGAGTGTCTCCCGAATGAAATTCCGAGTCTACCGGTGGGCGCACATAAAGTTGAGCCGTGATAGGGCAGTGATCGGAAAAATATTTATTAAAGCTAGAGTAGGGGATGTAATCGCCCGGCGCTCCATCAGAGCAAGCGGGATAGGCTTCGACCGCGTAAAAGTCGAGCTGTTGGCTAATGACTATATGATCATAGTCTTTGGCCCATTCGCCAGTTCCATAAGTCGTGATTCCTTTGCCAATGGATCGCATTGGTTGGAAATCAGTGCTTAAAATGTCCTCGAAGAACTCAATATCATCCTTTTCAAGCCCGCTGCGGTCTTTGCGGTAGCTGTTCCAGTCACCAAGAATGACTGTCGGCAATGGATCTTCTTGTTGACGAAGATTTTCGGCTAGTTTTTGGATTTGTAAAATACGGTCCTCACTGAATTTGCCGGCCTTGAGATGGACGCCAATGAGCTGCATAAAGCAGAGGCCGCGAATATGACAGAGTTTAGCCTGTAAGGCAGGACGCAGGAACTTGCGAATGTTGACCTCAGGAATCATGAAGTCATCGTCATAGGCTCCCACCCGATATTTAAATTTGTCATAACAAAGGACAACATGTTGATGCATGCGACCTCGGCCTTCGT